>CAZZVI010000075.1:0-3904 GCA_964657335.1 uncultured Terriglobus sp. | reverse complement strand
ACGGCATCCTGCATGTGCGTTCGGCCGGCCTTCAGGATGCCGTCGAACTCCGCTGCCTTCGCCTCAAGACCCTCCGCGAGCGAGGACAGCACCGGGTATAGATCGCGCAGGGCCAGCAGCGCAGACAGCCGCATCGCCGTGGGGAAGACATCGTTCGTGCTCTGACCGTAGTTCACATGGTCGTTGGGATGAACGAAGGTGTACGCGCCGAGCTCTCCGCCCAGAATCTGGTTTGCGCGGTTGGCAAGCACCTCGTTTGTGTTCATGTGGAACGACACGCCTGCTCCTGCCTGGAAGACATCCACGACAAACTCGCCGATGTGGTCACCGTCGAGGACCTCCTGCGCGGCCTGCATGATCGCGTTCGACTGCTCGGGCGTCAGCAGGCCGAGCTCGCCATTCGCCTTTGCCGCCGCCAGCTTGATCATCGCCGCGGCGCGCACCAGGTACGGGCTTGCACGCATGCCGCTGATGGGGAAGTTGGTGACGGCGCGGGCGGTCTGCGCTCCGTAGAGAGCCGTTCCGGGTACGTCCACGAACCCGAGTGAGTCCTTCTCCTGCCGCATTGCCGATGCCATGGAAACCTCTTCCGGTTGGATGACGCGGGGCAGCGTTCCGCCGTGCGCCCGCGTTACACTGTTGAGCATGAACTCCACCCGCATTTGCCTTGCACTGTTGCTCGCTTCCGCCGCCACCCTATCGTGCGCCGCGCAGCATGGGGCCGGTGGCGCGCCGGGCGCCGGACCAAGCAATGGCGGCCCGAGTCTCAACTTCAGCGGCCTCGGCGACAGCAAGCCCAAAGCGGCGCCGCCGCAGCGGGTGATCACCGGCGTGGTGCGGGACAAAGACGGTCAGCCGGCCAAGGGTGCGCTCGTCTACCTCAAGGACGAGAAGACGTCCGGCATCAAGAGCATGACGGCCGACGAGAAGGGCGGATTCCGCTTTATGCAGCTCTCCCGCACCGTGGACTACAAGGTGTGGGCGCAGACGAAGGACAGCAAGAGCCCGGAGAAGTCGATCACTTCCTTTGAGGTAAAGGATGAGATCACCCGCGACCTGAAGGCAGATCAGCCGCTTCCCGCACCCGCGCCGAAGAAGCAGTAACTTCCGGCTCGCCCGTCGAGCTAACGCACGCGCGAACGCAAACTACAATAATCCTGCGATGACGCAGATCCGACAAGAAGACTTCATTACCAGCGTGGCAGACGCGCTGCAGTACATCAGTTACTACCATCCCGCGGATTACATACGGAACCTCGCTCGCGCGTACGAGCTTGAGGAGTCGGTTGCTGCGAAGGACGCGATCGCGCAGATCCTCATCAACAGCCGCATGTGCGCGGAGGGTCACCGGCCAATCTGCCAGGATACCGGCATCGTCACCATCTTCCTGAAGGTCGGCATGGGCGTGCAGTTTGCGGATGCCACCATGGACCTGCAGCGCATGTGCGATGAGGGCGTGCGCCGCGCCTACCTGAACCCGGAGAATACGCTGCGTGCCTCCGTTCTGGCGGACCCCGCCTTCAGCCGCAGGAATACGAAGGACAACACACCTGCATGTGTCGTGACGGAGCTTGTGGCGGGCAACGGTGTCGAAGTGACCGTCGCGGCCAAGGGCGGCGGCAGCGAGGCAAAGAGCAAGTTTGCCATGCTGAATCCGTCCGATTCCATCGTGGACTGGGTGATGAAGACCGTGCCACAGATGGGCGCGGGCTGGTGCCCGCCGGGCATGCTCGGCATCGGCATCGGCGGCACGGCAGAGAAGGCGATGCTCCTGGCAAAGGCTGCCCTTATGGAATCGATCGACATGCAGGAGCTGATCGCCCGCGGACCGCAGTCGAAGCTGGAAGAACTGCGTATCGAGCTCTACCGCAAGGTGAACGCGCTCGGCATCGGGGCTCAGGGGCTGGGCGGCCTGACAACCGTGCTGGATGTAAAGATCCTCGACGCGCCGACGCACGCAGCGAACCTGCCGATCGCCATGATCCCCAACTGCGCGGCAACGCGGCACGTCCACTTTCACCTGGACGGCAGCGGCCCCGCCGTGCTGGAACCACCTTCGCTCGCCGACTGGCCGGAACTGACCTACAACCCGCTGAACGCACGCCGCGTAAATCTGGACACGGTCACACGCGCGGAAGTCGCCACGTGGAAGGCCGGGGAAGTCGTCCTGCTGAATGGTAAGCTGCTCACCGGCCGCGACGCCGCGCACAAGCGCATGAGTGACATGCTGAACCGCGGCGAAACGCTGCCGGTCGACTTTACGAATCGCTTTATCTACTACGTCGGCCCGGTCGACCCTGTCCGCGACGAAGTGGTTGGCCCTGCCGGCCCTACCACCGCGACGCGCATGGACAAGTTCACGCGCCAGATGCTCGAAGAGACGCACCTGCTGGGCATGGTCGGCAAGAGCGAGCGCGGCGACACAGCCATCGAAGCAATCCGCGACAACGGCGCCGTGTACCTCATGGCGGTGGGCGGCGCGGCGTACCTTGTGTCGAAGGCGATCAAGGCATCGCGTGTGCTGGCCTTTCAGGACCTCGGCATGGAGGCGATCTATGAGTTTGAGGTCGTCGATATGCCCGTCACCGTCGCGGTGAGCGCGGACGGAACCAGCGTCCACAAGACCGGCCCCGCGGAGTGGTCCGCGCGGATCGCTGCGTCCGGCTCGCTCGGCGGCGTGCCGATCCTGCAGTGAACCTGAGCGCGTGGCCGGGATGAGTTTTTCAGCGATGGCGGGTAGCATGTAGAGATGCATGATGTGCCAAAGGTCGATCTGGTCGGAGTCGGCCTGAACGCAACGGATACCCTGATCGCGCTGGATCATTTCCCCTCGCGTGGCGCCAAGGTCGAGTTCCAAACCGTTCAGATACTGCCCGGCGGGCAAACGGCATCCACGGTCGTTGCGTGCCAGGCCTGGGGCCTGCAGACGCGCTACGTCGGCAAGCTGGGCGACGATGCCGCCGCGGCCATTCACCGCGCCGCCTTTGACCGTGCAGGAGTCGAAACGCAGATCCTGACGGCGGAACATACCTCCAGCGCGCAGTCGATCATCCTGGTGGATGGCCAGGGCGAGCGCACGGTGCTGCTGAAGCGCGATGAGCGGCTGACGGTGCATCCGTCCGAGCTGCGGCAGGAATGGATCACCAACGCGCGTGCGCTGCATGTGGATGGCTTCGACACGGCGGCGGCGACGCTGGCAGCCACCTGGGCCCGTGCCGCGCACGTGCCTGTCAGCGCAGATCTTGACGAGATTTATCCCGGCGTGGAGGACTTGCTGCCGCTGATCGATCACCTGATCGTCTCGCGCGAGTTTCCTGCCCGGCTGACCGGGGAAGCGAACCTGGAGAAGGCTTTGCAGGTTATGTGCGAGCGGTACGGCAGCCAGATCGCGGCCGCAACCCTGGGTGAAGACGGCGTGCTGGCATGGGACGGACGCAGCTTCCACTACACGGCTGCGTACCGGGTACCGGTGGTGGACACGACCGGTGCGGGCGACATGTTTCGCGCGGCCTACATCTATGGCCTGCTGCAGGGCTGGCAGTTGGAGCGGCAGTTGCAGTTTGCGTGTGCGGCGGCGGCGCTCAACTGCACGGCGCCAGGCGCGCGCGGAGGCATCGGCAGCATCCGTGCGATCCAGGATCTGCTCCTGCAGGACGTGCGCTATCCCGCGATCTACCCGGCGGCGCACGACTCCGTCTTCGCCTGATGCGACAGCTTCTGTGACGATGAACTTCTACGTTGCCACGACGAATCCCGGAAAGCTGCGCGACTTCCGCGCAGCCGCAGAGACGTTTGGTGGTGTCTCGATCGAACCGCTGCCCGGCTTGCGGGACATCGCGCCTCCGGAAGAGACCGGCGACACCTTTGAGGCAAACGCAAGGCTGAAGGCAGAGTATTACTCGCG
>CAZZVI010000074.1:0-13710 GCA_964657335.1 uncultured Terriglobus sp. | reverse complement strand
AGTCAATGTCGTTCCGCCGCGAGCTGAGATAGTTGTAGCCCTTGTCGGCGACCGCGGATGCAAGCGACAGGTTCGCATCGATGTTCGGGTCCGGGTAAAACTGCAGAAACTTAGCCGATACGGGATTGATCGGCACAACGTTCGCCGCGTACGTTCCACCGGTGAACGGGTTCTGCAACGGCGTCGAACTCTCCTGCGCGAAGTTACCCTGCTTCATCAGCGCGGTCGGCACCGTGCGCTGCAGCGGGACGGTCTGCGGAAAGCGAAGTCCCTCGTAGGCACCGAAGAGGAAGGTGCGATTGCGGCCGTTATAGACATGCGGCAGCACCAGCGGCAGGCCAATGCTGCCGCCGAAATCCTTCGCATCCTTCTGCGGCTTGGTGCTTGCATCGGACCCGTAGGGCGTGGCATCCAGCGCATCGTTCTGGTAGTACATGTACGCGGAACCATGCACATGATTGGTGCCGCTCTTCGTCACGGTGGTGATCTCGCCGGGCTGGCCGTACTCCGCATTGTTGTTGACACCGTCCACTCGAATCTCGGAGATGGACTCCGCCGATGGAAACGCGTCTGCCTGCACGTTATTGCTCGTCTGGTTCTGCGCGGAGATGCCGTCCACCGTTGTCTCGGTCTGCGAAGGCAGGCCGCCCTGGATGGAGTAACGCACCGTGGGAGCAGGGTGCGTGGATGGAGCAGGAGGATAGCTCGCATTGTCCGGCTGCACGCCCGGCAGCGCCTGCACCACGCTGAGCGGTGACGTCGAGCCCGCGCCACGGTAGTTCGCCGGCAGATCCAGCACAGCCTGCGGCGTCAGCGCGGCGGAGATCTGCGCGTTCTCCACGTTGATGACGCCTGCATCGGTTGCGCTGACCGTGACACTCTGGCTCACCGAACCTACCTTCAAGGCAAAGTCGTATCGCAGTTGCTGGCGAGCCTGCAGCGTGATGCCGGTAGCAGTGGTGGACGTCAGCCCCTCCGCCTGCACGGTGATGTCGTAAAGCCCCGGCTCGACGTTCAGCGTCGTGTAGTTACCGCCGCTGTCCGTCGTTACGTTGCGGTCCGTGTTGTTCTCGGCACGGTGGATGCGGACCGTGGCGTTGGGCACGTGAGCTCCGGTGTTGTCCTGCACCGTGCCTGAGATGCTGCCGAGCGTCGATTGGGCGAGAGCGCATGGCGCTGCAGCAACGAATAGTGCCAGTGGAAGGAGAGACGAACGATTCATCAAGACGACCTCGGGGAAAGGTATGCGGCTGTAGTTCAACGGTGCGCTTCAGCGCACTCGCAGTGGGGCGAGCAGGGAAATGGAATGCGTGGAGGCGCTCTTCTCCTCCGAACGCATACGGTGGTGCCAAAGGGCCGTGAGCAGAAGACCGGAGGTGACCGAAGCGATGGCACGGCCCATCCAAAGGCCTACCGCACCATACCCCAGCGGGAAAGCCAGAACGTACGCCGCAGGCATGCCGAGCACCCAGTCACACACCAGGCTCACCCACAGGGGCGTGCGTGTGTCACCGAGCCCTGTTAGCGCAGAGGCGTGTACGACAAAGGCGGCATCGCCAAGAATGAGGGCGCTGCATATCCAGAACAACGGCGTAGCTGCTGTCACAACATGCACGTCGTTGGTGTACAGGCCGGCAAGCTGCCGTGCAAAGATCAGGAACACAGCAGCCGCCACAGCACTGTAGCCAAGCGCGAGCAGCAGCGTGGCATTGGCGGAACGCTGCACGCCGCGCAGATCGTTGCGCCCCGCGGCCTGGCCCACGCGGATCATGGCCGCGTAAGCCAATCCCGTCGGCACCATGTAGACAAACGCATTCACGTCCAGGGTGACCTGGTGCGCCGCCAGCAGCGTGGTGCCCAGCCGCGCGCACAGCACCGACATGAAGGTGGAGATGCCAAGCTCCAGCGAGAACTCCAGGCCTGAGGGCCAGCCGATCCGCAACAGCGCACGCAGCCTTGTGCCGTCCGGTCGCAACATACGCAGGTTCGGCCACACCTCCATGCGGCGGCAGGCCACCACCACACCGGGGATCAGCACCAGCAGCATCCAGAAGCGCACGACGACTGTCGCCCACCCGGAGCCGGCAATGCCCATCGCACGCACCGTCCAATGGCCGTACAGAAACACCCAGTCAAACAGCAGGTTCACACCGCTTGCGGTGATCAGCGATACGGTGATCAGCAGCACCCGGTTAACGGATTGCAGGAAGCGCCGCAGAGCCATGTACAGCATGAGCGGAGCGGTCGACCAGACCAGCGCGCGGAGATAGCCCTGCGTTTGCTCCGAGATCTCCCGCGACACGCCGAACCGCGGCAGCAACATGCCGAAGCCCAGGGTCAGCACCATGACGGCAGGCGTCCCGATCAGGACGATCCAGAACGACTGTGTCAGCATGCGAACACATTCACGCCGGTCGCCACGGCCCGCCGCCTGCGCCACAAAGGTCTCCAGGCCGTTCAGCAGGTAGATCGCGAAGAACACGATCGCGTAGTAGATCGTGTTTCCCAGCGAGGACGCGGCGATAGAAGCTGCCGAATGCGGCAGCCGGCCGATCATCAGTGCATCGACGATGTAGGTGGACATCCAGCCGAGTTCGCCCAGCGCCAGCGGCATGCCGAGGCGCGCGCAGCTCCCGACTTCGCCGCGAAAGCCCTTCGTCACGGTGCCCGGATCATCCCGTACCGGCAGACCACCTTCAACGCGGTCCGATGGCATCACAACCACGGCAACTCCTTCATGTAGTGAGGCCGAACGGAGATGTGATGCAGGATCACCGCGCGCCGTGAGGGCGCCTTTTCATCCCGTGAATGTCTGCCCACCCCACGTTTCAAGGACGAACATGGTTCGTGGTCGAGCATCTGTTCGTTAAGCGATGACTCTCAGATAGTCCTGTACCGAGCATGCCGCGATTGTCCTTTGCGGAAACGCTTCCAGCCAGCGCAGACGCGATGGGAGCAGCGTGATTCGCCTCGTTCCTGGCGGGGCGGTCTTGTATAGTTGCGCTCATGGCGTTGCGGATGAAGGATATTGCCGAGGAGTTGGGGCTCTCGATCGTCACCATCTCCAAGGTTTTGCGGAATCATCCGGACATAAGCCCGGAGACCCGCGACCGCGTGATGAAGAAGGTCGCGGCGCGCGACTATCAGCCGAACATACTGGCGCGCAGCCTGGTCACCGGCCGCAGCTACCTCATCGGCCTGGTGGTTCCGGACCTTCTGCACCCATTCTTTGCAGAGATTGCGAAGGCACTTTCATCGGCTGTTCGCAGTGAAGGCTATTCGCTCCTGATTTCCTCCTCGGAAGAAGACCCCGAGATGGAGGCGGTAGAAATCCGGCAGCTGCTCGCCCGCAAGATCGATGCCATCATCGTTGCGTCCAGTGCGAACAGTGGGGAGCGTTTCAAGCTGCTGCGCGAAGACAAGCAGCCTGTCCTGCTGGTGGACCGGAACTTCGGCGATGAGGCCGACACCTTCATCGGCGTCGATGATCGCGCGTCAGGACGTCTTGCGACGGAGCACCTGATCGAGAGGGGTTGCCGGCGCGTCGCGCACATCTCGGGCCGCAGCAACAGCACCGGGCTGCAGCGTCTGGAGGGCTACCGCAATGCGCTCGCCGCGCACGGCATCCCCTACGAGCCCGGCCTTGTCATCCAGGGTTCGAGCGTAGACACCAACAGCACGGAACAGGGCGCAGAGGCCGCCCGCCAGCTGTTGCAAAGCCAACATCGGCCCGATGGAATTTTCTGCTACAACGATCCGCTCGCCATCGGAGCCATGGGCACCATTCTGGCAGCCGGCCTGCGCATTCCCGAGGACATCGCTCTCATCGGCTGCGGCAACCTGCACTATGACGATGCGCTGAAGGTGCCGCTCTCCTCGATCGATCAGCAGACGCGCGCGATGGGTGAAAGCGCAGGACGGATCGTGCTCGAGATGATCAGCAGGAAGGGGACGCGGCCGCCTGAAAGCGTGGTGCTGCAACCTTCGCTGGTCGTGCGCGCCTCTTCGCAGCGATTGTTGGCGTAGTCATCTCATTGCGAACGGCAGCGATTTGCAGCGAATCGTGCCGCTCTGGCTGGTACGGTTTTTTTCGCGGTTTCGGAAGTACCATCTCACGCATAGTTACCGTTTACTGAGTGCATGAAAGTGACTATTCAGACGCTTTCCAAGCACGTTACGCGCTCACAACTTCACCTTTCGAGCGACGCTTGAAGCCGCTCAAGCCTCAGCGATTCAACCGTGGACCTGGACCATGATTTTCGTGAACAGCGACGGATTCTCAGACCAGCGCGCGAGCATCCCGGGCGCCTCATCCAGAGGCACAATGGCACTCACGGCGCGATCCACTGGAAACCTGCCAGCCTCAAGCATGGAGATGACTTCCCGGAAATCGTCTGGCAGCGCGTTGCGAGATCCCATGATGTCGAGCTCCTTCTGGACGAAGAGCTTGGTCTCATAGGAGACGGGCTGCTTCGCGTATCCGATGTAGACGACACGGCCCGTGAACGCAACCTCTTCCACCGCTGCACGGAAGGTGTCCGGCAGGCCGATGGCTTCGATGATCACATCCGGTCCAATACCGCCGGTGATTTCTGCAAGCCTGTCGTGCGTGTTGTCACGTCGCGTGTGGATCACATCGGTGGCACCGGCTGCCTGGGCAATCGCGAGCTTTTCATCATCCAGGTCGATCGCGATCGTCCGGGCTCCCCGAAAGGCGGCGCCTGCAATCGCGCCAAGGCCCACGCCGCCACAGCCGAAGACGGCAACTACATCCGCTGCCGTGACCCGGCCTCGGGCCACAGCATGCACTCCGACCGTCAGTGGTTCCACGATGCAGAGCTCCTTGAGCGATAGCCGCGATGGATACACCTTGAGGGCAGGAACTCGCAAAAACTCCGTCAGAGCGCCATCCCGTTGCACGCCCAGCGTCTGGTTGAACTCGCAAGCGTTGGTGCGTCCGCGGCGGCAGGACGCGCATCTGCCGCAATTCGTGTAGGGCGCAACGGTGACCCGGGTACCGGCAGCAATGCCGGCGGAGCCCTCGACAACAGTCGCCGCGACTTCGTGCCCGAGCACGCGCGGATAGCTGATGAGTGGATTACTGCCTCGGAAGCTGTTGAGGTCCGTGCCGCAAAGACCAACCATCTCAACCCGCAAAAGAAGCTCGCCGGTGCCGTCAGGAGGCACGGGGATGTTCGTCACGCGAACGTCGCCGGGCGCGGTGAGGGACAGCGCTCTCATGCGTCTTCTCCTAACGGCAAGTGGAACAGCTGAGCAAGCCGTTGCTTGCACGTGGCTTCACAATAGCTCTGGGCAGTCCGTAAGCCCGGAACTAGAACTGAAACTTTCCACCTAACTGCAGTGTTCTTGATGTTCCCGCAGTGCCTGTGATCGTGCCGACGTTCCCGGCATTCGACACGGATGCATTCGGATTGCTGAACTGCGGATGATTGAATACGTTGAACGCGTCAAGACGCAGCTCCAGGTGCGAACCTTCTGTAAGCTTCGTTCGTTTGGCAATGGAAGCGTCCCAATTCTGGTAGCCCGGACCCCAGAGCATGTCGTAGGCCGACGTTCCATAGGTATACAGCGGAGCTTTGACGAACGCCGCAGGGTTAAACCACTCCGAAATAGACCGCTTTGCCGGATACAAAGGCTGCCCCGGAACCACATTGGCTCTGCCACCCACGTCGCCGGTAGGACCGGCGCTCGCTGATACGCTGAACGGTTGGCCTGTCTGGAAGGTGGAGATGCCCGACAAGACCCACCCGCCAATCACACGGTCCGCCAGCCCGTTCGATTTGCCGAAGAGGTACTTCCCGCGCCCGAACGGCAGATCGTACGAATAACTGACGACGAGTTGCTGCGGGCGTATGCCGGAGATGTTGCCGTAGGAATCGTTGGTCGTCAGCGAGTTCTGGAAGTTCTCGTTGCCCAACACGCGAATCCACTCGTACTCTGCGTTCACGGTTAAGCCTGAGGAGTATTGCTTGTGCAGCCCGGCCTGGAACGAGTTCATCGTGCTCGAGAAGATGGGTTCGAGTTCAAGGGAGATGGAACCAAATGGCTGGACCGGACGACGAGCCTGTACCGCGCCCGGCGCGGGCGTTACCGCGTTCAGATCCGGAAACACGCCGCCGCTGCCGTGGAAGTTATTCTGCTTCAGATTGCGCAGCCCAACGTAGCCTATGCGGAAGCCGACACCCTTCGGCAGCTGATGCTCAAGAGTGAGGTTGTACTGCTCTTCATACGGAGTTACTGGGGAGTGCTCGGCCACGGCATTCGGGTTCGCACTCACGGCTCCCGCTCCGCTGGGAAACGGATTGCTCATCGAGAGGGATGGGACTGTGCTCGACGTGCTTGCAAAGGTCTGCGTCGCGTAGAACGGCAGCCCCTGCGACATGGGAGCGATCGTGTCATCGGTTGGAAGCAGATCGAAGAAGATGCCGAAGGCACCACGTATTACCGTGCTCTGCGCTACCTGATAGGCAAAGCCAAAACGAGGCGCGATGTTATTCGGATCCTGACCGAGATAGCCGAACGCCTTGCTCGGCAGACCGACATTCTTCGCCAGCACCACCGGCACAACCGCCGCCACACCTGGCTGCACGGCCGCGGGCATCTGGTTTGCGAAGACAACGATCGATTTGAGTGACGGGACGTAAAGCGCATTCAGCCCGTAGGGATTATCTTCCTGGTACTGAAAGTCATAGCGAATGCCGGCGTTGATCGTAAGCCGGGGTGTTGCGCGCCAGTCATCCTGGACAAATCCGCCGTATTGGGTTTGAAGAAAGCGCACGGTCGCCACGGCAGGGTTCGAGACCTGTGTCTGCAACGGGTAGCCAAGCAGGAAGTCTGCATAGGCCACACCGCCTGTCTTTGTCGCGGGATTATTCGTGTACGTTCCCGTGAACTGATAGGAGCCGCGCTGGGGTGCGATGGCTGCCGTATTCCAGTGGTTTGAGCGAAGCACGGTCACGCCGAACTTGATGTTATGAGCGCGAAGGGACTTGGTCATGATGTAGTTCAGCTGGATCGTCTGATCGAGGTCTCTCGATCCTGCCTCTGACACACTCGCGATGTTCGTAATACTCAGTTGCGGCGCGCCTTCAATCGGCTGCGTAGGAAGTCCAGGAATGATTGCCTGGAAATTCGTCTGGTAGTTCTGCGGGGTGCGGAAGATCGGTTCGTGAATATAAGAAGCCGTCAACTGACTGATCAGCGAAGGCGAAAATGTGTGGGTCCAGTTCACGATCGTATTCAGGTTGTGCTCGCCGATGCCCGCCATGCCACCGAAGAGGCTGGTCGTGCCCGTGGCGTTGTTCGGGCCGAACAGTCCGGCGAGAAAGCTCCCGCTGAGGTGGTCCTTTTGAGTTAGTTGATGGTCAATGCGGAAGGAGTATCGGTTGGCGTTCTCAACCAATGGCAGATTCTGGACCAGGTTGTTCTTACCGAAGGCCGCTCCAGCTACATTCGGCAGGGGAAACAGGGCGTTCTGCAGAGCGAGGGACACCGCGTTGATGCTTCCGGCGATGCTGTTCCCTGCGAATGGCTGACCCGTAAACGGGTTGTAGATCGCAGCCGGTGCTTCAGAAAAGTCGCCGGCACGTTCCTTGAGCGTCGGAACAAGGGTGTTGATGGTATTCGCCTGCCGGCGGGTAAAGCGCTCGAAGTTAAAGAAGAAGAAGCTCTTGTCGCGCCCGTTGTAAAGGTGAGGGATCACGATCGGGCCTGAGAAGTTTCCTCCAAACTCGTTGCGGTTGTACTTGGGGAGCGGCAGCGATCCGGCAAAGTACTGCTTCGCCGCGAGAAAGCGATTGCGGTTGAAGTAAACCAGCGTGCCATGGAACGCGTTCGCTCCGCCACGGCTCAGAACGACGATCTGCGTCGGCTGCGTGAACTCGGCGGCAGCACCCGTTGTGATCGTCTTGAATTCCTGCAGGCCGTCGAGCGGAGGATATTCACCGTAGCCGCGCTGCAGGAAGACGCTGGTATTCGTCGCGCCGTCCAGCGAAAACCCGATCGAGCCATAGGGCGAAGCACCACCGACGCTCGGCGTGATGCCGTAGATGGGGATCTGGTCCTGTGCCCCGGCATTCTGAATGCCGGGCGCTAGCGCAAGCAGGCCGGTGATGTTCAAACGGCCATTCAGCGGTGTATTCACGATGGTGGCAGCATCCACGACCAGGCCAACGGACGAATCCTGTGTCTGGATCGTTGGTGGAGCGGCCGTGATCGTTACTTTCTGGTCCGTGGCGCCCACTTCGAGGGTTGCGTTCGCCTGCGCGCGCTCGTTGATGGTGAGCGTCAGATTGTCCTGCTGGAAGCTCTTGAAGCCGCTCTCGGTCACGGTGATGCGGTAGACCGCCGGCGGCATAAGGTTGAACGAATAGGTTCCATCCGACGATGTCGTCGTCTGGGTATCGGCGTTGGTGTCCATGCGATGCGCGACAACGGTTGCTCCCGCGACGATTGCACCCGTCGTGTCCGTCACTGTGCCGCTGATGGATCCTGTCGTGTCCTGGGCATGCAGGAGGCTTTCAGGTCCGAGCAGAACGGCAAGCGCCAGTACGAAGCTGACAAGAGAAAAGCCGGAAAGGCGTCTGCCCGACAGGTTGTCCATGGTGCCTCCAGGTTTGGTCGCTTCCGAGAGCATTCTCGTCCGCTGAATGGGTGCTCATCCAGGGCGTGCGGCCCAATCTTGGAAAAGCGTCTTCGTAGCACGAGACCACTTAACCGGCACGGCTGTCCAGCGTTTTTCGTCCGGGAGAGCCTGCATCGGAACATCCCGTTGGACAGACTACTCATTGGTGGTGCGCCTTGAGAGCGCACACACGCTGCGGGTCGGCGTGAGGGTCTCGG
This sequence comes from uncultured Terriglobus sp., assembly GCA_964657335.1. Classification (GTDB taxonomy): domain Bacteria; phylum Acidobacteriota; class Terriglobia; order Terriglobales; family Acidobacteriaceae; genus Terriglobus. Next base: position 4,848 of record CAZZVI010000074.1, on the reverse strand, counting down.
TACGTTAGGCGCAAGACGAGTGGACAAGTGGCTGAGCCAAGGAGCTGGGAGGAGAGACCAGCCGCAGGCTCAGCACTCATTGCGCACGAGTGCATTTCGGGTATGATCTGTGCAGAGTTCATGGTCGCCTTCATACAGCTCGACGGAATTGATACAAGCGCCGCACCGCTCGGTGCGCTCTGTCGCTGTTGTTGTCGCTGATCTCCCGCCGGCTGGGTCGAACTTTCCCGCATTCCTTCTTAAGCTGAAGTCCGTTGGATCGCCTGCGTGCATGGGGCAAGCCAGGGTTGTCTTCGCTGCAAGTTGAAATCGATACAGAAGCTCTCTGCCGGACTCTCCCCCGAACCTCCGCCTGGCTTCCTTCAGCCAAATGAACTTGCCCCTTTGGAGATGACAGTGCCGCTTCGCCGCCTATCCTTGAGCGTTCTTGCAACGCCCGTTCTGATCCTCTCAGTCTCTGCGTTCGCTCAGTCCACCGGCAGCATCCGGGGCACGGTTACGGACGGCACCGGCTCTGTCATCGCGAACGCCTCGTTCTCGTTGACCGATGCAAACACGCAGCTCAGCCGCACCGCCGTCTCCAACAGCGACGGCATCTTCGTCTTCCCGGACCTGCCAATCGGCAAGTACACGCTGACGGTGACTGCGCCTGGCTTCTCTGCGGGCACCTACTCCGGCATCACGCTCGTGACCGGACATGTCGTCGATGTGCCCGTGAAGCTCTCGGTGGGAGCGGCGAACGAGCAGGTCACGGTGTCGGCCGACTCTGAGACCATTCAGACGTCTACCTCAGCAGTGCAGCAGTCCGTCACGGAAGAGCAGATCCAGAACCTGCCGCTGAACGGCCGCAATCCGCTGCAGTTGACCACGCTGGTGCCGGGTACGGTGCTGACGACTGTGGGCACAGAAAGCGGGCAGGAAGACAACACCGGTCTCTCCGTCAACGGCCTGCGCGCGACCCAGGATACCTACACGCTGGACGGAGCGATCTATGCGAATCGCTTCTTCGACTCGGTGCCGACGCTGCCCAACCCGGACGCTTTGCAGGAGTTCACCATCCAGACCGCAAACTATGACTCGTCACATGGCGGTGCGGGCGCCCTGGTGCAGCTGACAACACGCTCCGGCACAAGCGCGCTGCACGGTTCGGCATTTGAGTTCCTGCGCAACACGGTGCTGAATGCACGCAACTACTTCCAGACCACCGTTCCCCCATACAAGCTGAACCAGTTCGGCGGAACCGTGGGCGGGCCCATCTTCAAAAGCAAGCGCGCCTTCTTTTTCTTTTCGGCAGAGGACCTGCAGCAGCGCTCGTCGCCAAACCCCATCGCGATCGAGGTGCCTACCGCGGCCGAGCTGCGCGGTGACTTCTCCGCGCTGGCCGCAACCGGTGTCGCCATCTACAACCCGGCCAATGGCCAGATCTTCCCCGGCGGCATCATCACAACCGCGATCGATCCCTTGTCGGCAGCAGTGAACCAGCAGTACCTCACCTCAGCAGAGGCTCTGGCGGTGCCTGCGGCGAATAACACCTACGGCACGTTTCAGTCCACATCGAATTCCAACATCGACAGCACGCAGTACCTGGCTCGGCTGGATTACGAATTGACCAGCCGCGACCACCTGAGCGGCCACTACTTCTATAACCAGGACAATTTCCAAAGGCCCTTCAACGCGCCGCTGGGCTTCTATGCCGCGAACCTCTTTCGCAACCAGTCGCTGACCATCAGCGACGTGCACACCTTCAACAGCTCGCTTACCGGAGTGGTGAATGTGAGTGCCTTCCGCTCCGGCCGCACCCAGATCCCTGAGGCGCCCGGATTGAAGACGCTGCAGGCGCTGGGCATGAATGCTCCCTTCGGCAGCTTCAATGAAAACCTGGTTCCTTTTCCAGGCGTGCGCGCGAACCTCTCCGGATACGTGAACATCTTCTCGGGCGGCGCACTGACCCAGGACCCGACCTCGTTCAATGTGAGTGCGCAGGTCGTGAAGGTGTTGAAGACCCACACGCTCACAGCCGGTTTTGACTTCGAGCGCACACGCATCGACGCGGACGACTACTCCTACACGCCGGGGGACAACACCTTCAACGGGCAGCGGACGCAGGCGCCCAGCGGCGCCACGCTGCCGGCCGGCTACAAATCCAGCGGAAATGCCCTGGCCGACTTCTACACCGGCTATGAGTCCAGCTTCTTTCAGGACAACGGCCGCAAGTTCTACCTTCGGGAGATTCGCCCGGCGGTCTACCTGCAGGATGACTGGAAGGTCTCGCAGCGGCTGGCTCTGAACGTCGGTCTGCGTTGGGACCCCTGGATGCCGCCGATCGATCGGAACGGCACGCTTGTTGGCTTCAACCTCGCCAACCCCGGCTTCCAATCGACGATTGCGCCCGGCGCGCCGAAGGGGCTGGAGTTCGTCGGCGACCCCGGCGTGTCTGCGTCCGTCTACAAGAACAACTTCCTCGACTTCTCGCCGCGCGTGGGCTTCGCGTGGAACGTGCGTGGGAATGGCAGCACCGTGGTGCGTGGAGCGTACGGCTTGTTCTACGGCTTCCCGGAAGGCCTCTTGTATCAGCGCACAGATGCCCTGCAGCCGGTCGATCTGTACCTCAACATCCCGAACCCACCGCAGTGGGACAGCGTGTACGCCGGCTATGCCGGAGGCGATCCTTTTCCCCGGCAGCACATTACACCCTCTCAGTTCGCGACGTACAACTTCACCCTGCCGGTCTCGGGCGGCGTCTTGAATCCGGCTTCGCACGTGGCTTACACGCAGGCGTATAACGCGACGGTGGAGCAGTCGCTGAGCAAGGGCTTCAGCCTGGCGCTCGCGTATGTCGGCAACCACGGCGAACACATCATGGCCTCACGCCAATTCAACCCTGCGGTCTATCAGCCCGGCTACACGGTGGCGCAGGAGAACTCGCATCGTATCTACCCGGGGCTTGGCGCGGTGGAACTTGCCGATGCGTACGAGTACGAGATCTTCAACTCGCTGCAGGTGAACCTGACGCACCACGTCGGCCATGGGCTGACGCTGCTGACAAATCTGGTCTGGTCGAAGACCATCGACAATGCATCGTCCGCAAGCGAAGGGAGCGCCGGTCCGCCAAACCCCTTCAACCTGCAGAGCGGACGCGGTGTCGCCGACTTCGATCAGAAGATTCGCTACAACGCCGCCGTGAACTATCTCTTTCCGAAGTACAACGGCAGCCGCGTGGTGGGCGCGTTTGCGAACGGCTGGCACGCCAACGGCATCGTGAAGCTGGCGAGCGGCCTGCCCATCACGATCACCAGCGGCGTCGACAACTCCATCTCCGGCACCGGCAACGATTTCGCGGACTACGTGCCCGGCGTCAGCCCCAACCGGCCCGCAGGCACGTCGAAGATCAAGGCGTGGTTCAATCCCGCCGCATTTACGAAGAACGCCGTCGGCACCTTCGGCAACGTGCCGCGCAACTCGCTTCGTGGACCGCGCTATGCGGATGTGGACTTCTCGCTCTTCAAGGAGATCCTGCAGGAGCATCGCATCCACGGCCAGTTCCAGGCTGAGGCTTATAACCTGTTCAACCACACCAATCTTGCCAACCCGACCTCGGCAGTCTCGTCCGGTACCTTCGGACAGATCACCGGCACCAGCAGCAGCACCGGCTCGGTGAATATGACCTCCGTTGCCGGATCGCCGCGCGTCTTCCAGTTCGGCGTGAAGATACTCTTCTGAACATGAACGACAACGATTGGACCTCAAATGTCAGGAAGGACACAGGCGTGAACCGAAGGACCTTTCTGCGGACGGCATCGGCGGCGGCGCTGCTGCCTGCCGCCGGCCGTCTGTTTGCCGCAGGGCGCTCCGCGTACAGCGGCACCATTCGCCTGGGCGCGCAAACCAACGCGTGGGCGATCGATCCGAAGCAGCCCGCTTCGTTCTTCTCCGTGCTCAGCCAAATCAAGCAGGTCGGCTACACCGGGTTCGAGACGGGCTTCTTCAACCTGATCGGCAGCTTTGACGCGCCGCAGCAGACGGCAGAGCGGATACGCTCCACGGGCCTGGATTTCATCGGCATCCACATCTTTCTTCCATCCGACAAGCTGGATGCGAAGACGTATCTGCCGCCCGCATCGCTGTACGAAAAGGTCGCGCGCGGCGGCAGGGCACTCGGGGCAAAGCGGATGTTCTTCAGCGGCGCGCCCGCGCCGACAGAGGCCGATGTGAAGCGCAAGGTCGAGGCACTGAACGCGGCCGGTCGCTTCGCGAAAGACGCAGGCCTGGTCTTCGCCTATCACAATCACTGGTGGGAGTTTCAGTCGAAGGTCAACGAAATCGAGACGCTCTACGCACAGACCGATCCCTCCGTCGTTTCGTTCCTGCTGGATGCCGGCCATGCGTATCGCGGGGGCGCTGACGTTCCGGCGTTCCTGCGCAAACACGCAGACCGCATCGTTGCGCTGCACCTGCGTGATTACAAGGACGGCAAGCAGGTGCCGCTGGGCCAGGGAACGGTGCCGCTCCCAGAGATCGCAAGCACGCTCAAGAGCCTGCACTGGAGCGGTTGGGCCATCAACGAGGAAGAGCGCGAGGATGGCACCAAGGCCGGCCTGGACTACATCGGTCCGTCGTACCAAGCGCTGCGAGGAGCGTTCGGAGTATGAACCGCCGCGACTTCCTCGCAAGCTCCGCCGCCGCGCTCGGCGCCGGTATGACAGCGCATTCGTACCCGCAGATACCTGGCGCGAACGACCGCGTGCGGCTGGGCATCATCGGCTGCGGCCGCCGCGGTACCATCGTCTCCGCGGCATTCCTGCAAGACCCGCGTGCAAGCATCGTCGCCGTGTGCGATGTGTACGACAA
>CAZZVI010000073.1:5793-13757 GCA_964657335.1 uncultured Terriglobus sp. | reverse complement strand
CATGTAAGGGCGCAGATAGTGCAGCAGGCGCAGGATGCGTCTCATCGTTTGCTTCGAAACCTCATCCGCAACTGCACAGGCCGATTTTATCGCGAGCATCGCCGGGATCACGATCTTCGAGGTTCGTCATTTCCTTCTCTTACCTGGTCATCCCAACTCTCCACTCTGTTATCCCTGCTGCCCACTTTGTCATCCCGTAGCGAAGCGGAGGGATCTGCATGTGTGCCAATCCAACACGGGGGATGTCAGAGGGCGAACCCTGTCCTCCTGTTCGCGCTCCGCGCGAATGGCCCTTCTTCCGTGCCCTCGGCAATGCCGTTGGCATGGCTCGCACACATGCAGATCCCTCCGCTTCGCTGCGGGATGACAAACGTAAGAGGGGAAGGACAAACTAAACGGGGGGATGACAACGCGGAAAGGAGCGGGATGACAAACCTTAAAGAGCCAGACACACGCCAAGATCCCGCGCTACGCTACGGGCATGACACATTCACCGGGGCATGTCCCGGTGCGACACCTTCGCCCGATACCCAGCATCGCTCAATCGCTTCTTCATGTTCTCCGCGATTGCAACGGAGCGGTGCTGGCCGCCGGTGCATCCGAACGCAATGGTCAGGTAGCTCTTTCCTTCCTTCACGTAGTACGGCAGCAGAAACAGCAGCATGTCGGCCGTGCGGTTGAGGAACTCCTCGGTCTGCGGAAAGCCCATCACGTACTCCGCCACCTTGGGATCGCGGCCGGTCAGCGGGCGGAACTCGGGAATGAAGTGCGGGTTCGGCAGAAATCGCACATCGAAGACCAGGTCGGCCTCGGTCGGCACACCGTTCTTGAAGCCGAAGCTCATGGTCGACAGCAGCAGCGGCTGCTCGCCTTCTTTGCGGCTGAACTGCGCGTTGATGTGCGCGCGCAGTTCGTGCACGTTGAACTTGGAGGTATCCAGCAGCACGTCCGCCAGGTTGCGCACCGGCTCCATGCGCATGCGTTCGGACGCGATGCTCTCTGAAACCAGCTCATCGCGCCGCAGCGGATGCGGCCGGCGCGTCTCAGAGAAGCGGCGGACCAGAACATCGCTTGATGCTTCCAGGTACACCACGGTCGTGGTCAGCAGCGTGCGTACCTGCTTCAGGATCGATGGGAACCGATCGATGGAGCCTTCGCGCACGTCCACGCCGAGGGCGGCCTTCGTAATCTCGCTGGAACCGCGCACAAGCTCGGCAAACTGCGGGATCAGTTCCAGTGGCAGGTTGTCTACCGCGTAGTAGCCGAGGTCTTCGAAGGTCTTCAAAGCCGACAGCTTGCCGGCGCCGGAGAGGCCGGTCAGGATGACCAGTTCCCCACTTGGTACGACGGGCCGCTCCGCTGCTCCCGCAGGATTATCGCGCAGCTTTTCCAGGGTCTTCTTGGCAGATGTTAAGGACTTGGAGGGAGTGCTTTTGGCGAGGGCTTGCTTCGTTGGCGGCTTTGCGCTGCGGCGGGATGCCATGCGGCCTATGCTAGCACCGCACGGCATGCCCGCCGCGCGTTTTCCTTACGCGGCTTCGGTGTCCTGCTCGTCTTCGGAGGCATCGTCACCGACGCTGGCGATGGCCTTTCCGATGCCGGTTTTTGCCTGCGAGAGCCGCTTCGATGCGGCGTTCGCTTCGTCCTTGAGATCGACGTCGTCCGGGCTCTGCAGCCGAATGGAACCGCTGCCGTCCGCGTCAGGATGATGGCGTGTTGTCACGACTTTCTTGCGAGCTTTTACCGCCTGCAGCTCGACCTTGTCGAGCGCATCTTTCAGCGCGGTTTCAACCTCTTTAGCCGAGGTACGAGAGGAGAAGTCGCTGATGGTATTGCGCACCGTAACTTCTGCTTCGCAGCGGTTCTTCTCGCAGCTCAGCACCACCTTCGCGACGCACTTCGGACCCAGGATTTTCTCGATCCGCGACAGGCCCTCTTCCGCCTGCTGCCGCAGCTTCTGCGTAACCTGTGTTCCTCGACCGGTGATCTCAAGATCCATCGGTGTACCTCCTTTGACCTGCGAGGTAGGATGCTACGCCTCGCCGGAGCGAAGCCTCAGAATCAGTCCCGGCAGCGACGCGCATGTGTGCTTGGGATGTTCATATCTTCGCGGTACTTTGCCACGGTGCGGCGTGTCACCTGGATGCCCTGGCGCTGCAACTCGGCCACAAGTGCATCGTCGGTCAGGGGCTTGCGCGGGTCTTCGTCTTCGATCAGCTTGCGGACCTTCTTCTTCAGCAGCATCAGGGGCAGGTCGGCGCCCTCCGGTCCGCCCACCGCCTCGGTAAAGAAGAAGCGCAGCTCATACACGCCTTGCGGGGTGTGCACGTACTTGTTCGCGACGGCGCGGCTCACCGTCGAAGGGTGCACACCAATCTCTTCCGCCACTTCCTTGATCATCATCGGACGAAGCGCATCGACACCTCGCTCCAGAAAATCGCCCTGGCGGCGCACAATGCACTCGCAGGTGCGCACGATCGTGTTCTTGCGCTGCTCGATGTTTCGCAGCAACTGGATCGCGGAGCGATACCGCTCCTTCACGTATTCCCTGACCTCGCGGTCCGTGCTCTTCTGCCGCAGCATGCGGCGATAGCCGGCATTCAGGCGCAGAGCCGGCAGATCCTCCTCGTTCATGACGACGGCCCACTCGTCGCCGCGGCGGGCAAAGGCGACATCGGGCTCGATCAGCCGGGTTTCGAGCTGGTTGTAACGCTGACCCGGCCTTGGGTCGAGCGTCCGGATCATGTCGATCGCCTCACTCACCTGCTCCGTCGGCACAGCCAGCAGCCGCGCAAGCTCGCGTACATCGCGCTTCTGCAGCAGGGCGAGATGGTCCTGCACGATGCAGCATGCAAGCTGCAACGATGCATTGCGCGCCTCCATCGAGGCGGCAACACGAAGGTCCGGCTCGTCGACCTTACCGGCGCGCACCATTGCCACTTCCAGTTCGTGTCGGGCCGCGGCCAGTTGCAGCTGCAGGCACTCCCGCAGGTCGCGAGCCGCGACGCCAATGGGATCGAGCGTCTGCACCGTCTGCCGGGCCTGCGCCATCAACGTTGGCGTCACGGCGTCGTCCGGATGCAGCGCGGCCAGTTCCTCGTCAGAGATCAGCAGGTAACCATTTTCCTCCAGGTTGCCGATAACCACCTCGGCGGCCTCACGCAGCTCCGGCCGCAGCGTCATCGATCCCAGCTGCCATAACAGGTGATCGCTGAGCGTGCTGGGCTTGGAAAGGAAGTTCTCAAAGGAGGGCGCGTCGATGTCCTCATAACTCGGGCCGGCGGCGCGGAAGCCGGGATCGAGATAGTCCTGGAAGTAGCTGCCGAAGTCGATCTCGTCGAAGGGATCCTTCTCCGCGCGGTCCGCTTCGGTGGACTTCTGTTCCGCGGAGAGTTCGCGGTCACCCTCGCGCCCGTCAAGCTCCTCAAGACTCGCCGAGTGCTCTTCGATCTCCTCCAAAACGGGATTCTCGATGATCTCGGAGTTGATCATGTCCTTCAGCTCGAGCTTGTTCAGCGCGAGCACGCTGACCATCTGCACCAGGCCGGGCGTCAGAACCTGACGCTGTGAAACTCGCAGACTCAGCTTTGGCTGCAGCAGCAATCGAAACTCTCCATCCTGATCCCCGGGTCTGCGTCGTTCCGGCGGGGCTCACAACCCGAAGTCTACTCCGACAGCAAACGCCGCGCACAGACATTGGCACGCAACGTGCTTACGAAAATTCGAGTCGTTCGCTTTCCGGTCTTTCGGCGTGATGGGAGGCTTACGCCGGGTCGGCGCTGTACAGCGCCGCGATCAACGAGGCGATGTCTGTTACCGGCGCCGAGCAGGTCCGGCCACTGCACACCAGCGCCACCGCCTCGGCCGCAGGCAGATGCGGCAGCGTCTCCGCGAGCGCGGGCGGCAGGTTGCCAAGCTGATCCCTCCGCAGCCGTATCACTCGCTTATTCACCGCGTATCGGGCGAGCGCGGCGACCTCGAGCTGTGCCGCTCCCGGCCCATCGCCTACGATCACCACCTGCACCGCCGGCCGCGCCAGCCTGCCCAGCGCGAGCCCGAAGGTCGCCGCATACAGCCCAAGGTGCTCCACGATCCCGGCGAAACACTCCAGCGTCTCCTGCGCGTTGTCACGGTAGATGTCCTTTTCCGTGAGCGCGAACAGGCGCAACAGCAGCGCTGCCGCGTTCGGATTGCCTGCCGGTGTCGGCGCATCCTGCAGCGGCTTGCGGCGCGTGCGCAGAGCGCCGGTCCTGTCGGCCGCGTCGGACGCCGTATCGAAGAAGCCGCCTTCCCTGCCATCGTAGAAGCGCGACAGCAGCGTGGTTGCAATCGCCTCCGAAGCGTCGAAGTACCGCGCTTCGCCGGTCGTCTCCCATGCGTCGAGGCACGCGTGGCCCAGGAAGACATAGTCGTCCAGCACGCCCTGCACGTCGGTGTGCGGGGCCGCGGCGTCGCTGTACGCGACCACGTGCGCGACGCGGCCGTCGTGCAACGCAGACGACAGCACGCGGTCCAGCGACTTGCGCGCGAACGCAATCGCGCCCGGCTGCCCCAGCACGCGGCCTGCCTCCATGTAGGCCGAGATGCACATGGCGTTCCATCCGGTGTAGATCGTCCTGTCGACGAAAGGCGTGGGCCGCTGCAGCCGCGCCGTGTACAGCTTCGCCTGCGCGGACCTCAGCAGCGACGGAGCCGCGTCCGGAGCGATGCCAGCCGCCAGCGCGGCCTGCTCGAGCGTCACCGGACGAAAGAGCACGTTGCGCGCCGGATCGTGGTGCATGTCACCCACCGCTCCGATGTCGAAGTAGATCTCCGACAGCTTCAGCTCGGCTTCCTCCAGCACCGCGGCTGCTTCCGCTCGCGTCCAAGTGAAGTAATTGCCGTCGTCATCGGGCGAAAGGTCGGCGTCCTGCGACCCGTAGAAGCCGCCAGGCTCGCGATCGCTCAACACCGCATCCATCCAGCGCATGATGCCGCGCGCGGCCTCGGCACACTCGGGGTCGGCTAAGGTCTGGAAGGCGTGCGTGTAGCTCCGCAGCAGCTCGGCGTTGTCGTAGCTCATCTTCTCAAAGTGCGGGACGACCCACCGCTCATCGACCGAGTACCGGTGAAAGCCGCCCGCAAGCTGGTCGCAGATGCCGCCGCGCGCCATCTTCTTCAGCGTCGTCAGCGCAGCCTCCTGCGCCCCTGCGGCGTGCGGGCCGGGCCGCGAAGCTGCATCCAGCAGCATGTCGATCGCGCCGGGATGCGGAAACTTAGGCTGCGAGCCGAAGCCGCCGTTGGCCGGATCGAATTGCTTCAGCGCCGACGCGACCAGGCGGTCGATCAACGCGAGACTCGCCTCATGGTGTTCGAGGTCGGTCTGTCCGCCGGTGAAGCTCTCGCTGTACTCGATCGCCTCCATCACGCTGCCGGCGGATTCGTCCACCTCCTCGCGCTTTTCGTAGAACGAGGACGCCATCGTCAGCAGCACACGGCGGAAGCTGGGCCGGCCGTAACGCTCATCCGGCGGAAAATACGTGCCGCCGAAAAACGGACGGCCATCGGGCGTCAGGAACGCCGTCAGCGGCCATCCGCCCTGCCCGCTGATCGCCGAGACAGCCGCCTGGTAGCGCGTGTCCACATCAGGCCGCTCATCACGATCGACCTTGATCGCCACGAAGTGCTCGTTGATGAGCGCGGCCGTCTCGGGATCTTCATAGCTCTCGCGGTCCATCACGTGGCACCAGTGACACCACACCGCACCCACGTCGAGCAGCACCGGCTTGTCCTCCGCCGCCGCACGCGCAAAGGCGGCTTCGCCCCACTGCTCCCACTGGACGGGCTGGTGCATGGCCGACCGCAGGTACGCGGAAGAGGCTTTGGCAAGGGCATTGGGTGGATGATCGGCCATCGCTCCAGTTTAGTGGAGGTGGCGAGTGAGCCCTTCAGGAAGACCGCCCAGAGGTTCGCGAGCAGTCTTTGATAGAGGATCGAACTGGTATCAACCTCAAGCGTGAGTAAGGAATCGCGCTGAAGGCGCGAGTTGTAAGAGCCTGGGGCGTAGCCCCAGGTATAGTCGCCACATTGCCGAGGCGGGCTGAAGGCCCGCGTTATCTTCTCACCGGCACGCTCCGTCGGCGGCCCGTGCCACTGCGTGACTGCAGGCGCGACGCGCATAACGCGGGCCTACAGCCCGCGCATGGTGTTCCGCCGTGTACCTGGGGCTGCGCCCCAGGCTTTTACAACGCGGGCCTACAGCCCGCAAGGCGGGCGGCTCAATTCGCTGATGCAAGGTTGCCTGAAAACGAAAGCAAAGAGGGCGAGCCTAAGCTCGCCCCTTTTCGCTTCGGTCTGCTTACCGCGGCAGTGTAGCCGGAGGTTGCGTGGGTGGATTCTGAGTCGCCGGCTGCTGCTGGATCGGAGCTGCAGGCGCAGCCGTAGTCGGCGGCTGCGTGGACGGCGGGAACGTGCCGCCCGCCGCGGGACGCGTCGTGTCCGCGGGTAGTGGCGGGGGCGTGCTTGTCAGCGGACGGGGAGGCGCCGGCTCGTGCGGCGCCGTCAGGCCGGGGATCGCCGGACGCGTGCTGATCTGTCACGCGGCTGCCTGCTCCAGCGAAATGCCGTAGCGATCCAACGTGCTTGAGAGGATCTGCAGCAGCGAAGCACGATCGTTCGCGTAGACCGCAGTTGCGGTGATCAGCGTGTTGTCCGCGGTTGCCAGGTTCCTCTCCTGTTGCAGGACGTTCGCCGTCGTCGAAGCGCCAAGACGAAGGCGCTTCTGCTCCGCGTCGAGTGCCTGCGCCTGGTAGTCGCGCGACGCCTGCGCCGCGAGCACGGCGGCACGGTCATTCGTCAGTGCGAATTGGCCGTTGATCACCTGGATTCGAACCTGCGTGTACAGCTGCTGCAGCCGCATCTGAGCCTGGCGATACTCCATCTGCGAGCGGGCCTGGTCGGCCTGCGCGGGACGGTTGCGGATCGGGATCTGCAGCGTTGCGCCCACGCCGTAGTCCGGCGCGCTGTTGTTGAAGCCGTTTGAAAACGCCGTGCCGTACGCGCCCACGTTCGTCAGTCCGCAGTTCGTGACTCCCGGGTTCGAGGTGCAGATGGTCGAGGTCGGGTTCACCTGGCCGGCGATGCCGGTGCCGCCATAGAAGGCGTAGCCATTCAGGATGGGCAGCAGACCGTTCTTCTCAGCCCGGATGGTGATCTTGTTGTTCGCCATGTTCAGGGCGGCCTGCTCGATCGAAGGATTGTTCGTGTAGGCCTGCTTTACCAGGTCCTCCACCGGCATGTCCTCTTCGGCAAGGCGGTCCAGGCTGACACGCTCCGTAGGCACCACGGGAGCGGTGGCGAGCTGCGGATCGTTCAGATCGCGCACGATTGCCTGTTTCATCAGCAGTTGCTGATATTCCAGGTTCGACTGCGATGTGGTCAGGGCCTGGCGATCGGTCGTAACCGCCTGGTCGGAATTGACGATGTCGAGCGGTGCAAGTGTGCCGATCTCAAGCTGCCGGCGATTGTCCGATGCCAGCTGCGTGGATTGACCGAGCGCCCGTGTCTTCGCCTGCACGTCTTCATAGGCGCTGACCAGCGACCAGTAGATGCTCTCAACCTGGGTGATCGTGTAGATCAGCTGTTGACGAAACGCCGAATCGGCGATGCGCCGATCGTTCTTCGCCTGCAGCACAAAGCGACCCTGGATGCCCGGCCCGAAACCCTGCAACAGCTGCTGCGTCAACGTAGCGCGAAAGGCCGAGTTGTAGTTGGGGCGATAGCTCGTGAGCGTAGACGAAGAAGACACGCGCGAGTTGGTGAACGACACCTGCAGCTGCGTGCCCGTGACAAAGCCCTGGACGTAGTTGAAGTTGTACGAGCCTGTCGTCGTCTCCGTCGGATTCGCGTTGAACAGGTTTGATGTGCCTGTGGAACCGGTACCCGTCGTTCCCGTGGTGCCGGTCGTACCGGTGGTTCCCGTTGTT
>CAZZVI010000073.1:0-5783 GCA_964657335.1 uncultured Terriglobus sp. | reverse complement strand
CCAACAGACCGCCCGGTATGCCGCTGATGGAGAAATCGCCGGATGAGATCTTCCCGATGTTGCTCAAGGGAATAGTACCCGCCGTTGTCGTGGTGGTTCCCGTTGTGGTGGTACCGGTGGTTCCCGTCGTGCCGGTCGATGTGGTGCTGGTGCTGCTGCCGCCGCCGATGGAGCTGCCGCCCGGCGTGGTCTGATCTTCATACTGGATGGTGCCGGTCAGCAGGCCATCACGGTTTAGCGGCACGGGCCCGCCGCCGTTGGTGCTCAACACAAGGCCAGACGCGCCGGTGCTGGTGCCGCCGGAGCCGGTCGATGTACCGCCAGGGCCGCCGCCGCCGGTGACCGTCGATGAGGTGCCGCCAAGCGTGTTGGTAATCAGTCCGGTGGAAACGCCGCGCAGCGTGCTGCCTGCCTTGGCGCGCAGTATGTCGGTGTCGGCAATGTCCAGGTTGACACGCGCGATCTCGATGTCGAAGTTGTTCTCAAGTGCCAGCAGAACCGCGTCGGAAAGGCTCAGGTAGATGCGGCCATCACGCAGCAGATCGGCCAGACGGGGCGTATTGCTGAGCCGCGGCGCCGCGTAGTCCAACGGCGTGTACGGCGCAATGGGGTTTTTCCAGTGGCTCTTGGCCTGGCTATAGTCGCGCAGGCCTTCCCGCAGAAACAGCGGACCCGGGTGGATCGGTTCGGGCGCCTGAGGAATGCCCGCACGTCCCGTGGTATCCACCTGCTGCGCCTGGGGAGGCGCAGGCGCGGTGGCGCTCGTCTGCGGCGCGCCTGCGGCGGCCGGCGCGGTCTGCTGTGCAGATGCCGCATTTGGACCCACAGATCCCATCAGCAGCAGAGCGATGCCCGCTGCTCCGTGCAAATTACTTGCTCTCACGCCTCTTCTCCAACCAATCTCTTCGGTGTCATTTAGCAAGACGCTTCTCAGCCCCCGGCGGACGCACTTTATTCCAATCGCCAGACGAACTTACCGGCGGGGGAACGCCGTTGCACAATCTCGCCCACGTCCGCAGACGGACTGGGGGAAGTCGAGAAACCTGTTCCCTCTCGGAAGTCAAAGTATAGCAACGGCATCTTCCTGGAGGCATGACTCTCGCGTGGTACGGTTCAGAAAGCAAGGATGTTCCCTTTTCAGAGCGAATCCGGCACAGGCGAGCCGCCAGGGCGCACCTTTCGGCTGACGGTCGCGTATGACGGAACCGACTTCTTCGGCTGGCAGGTGCAGCCGGGACTGCCCACCGTGCAAGGCAAGCTTGCCGAATGCATCCGGAACGTAACCGGCGAGCAGGTTCTGCCGCAGGGGTCTGGACGCACCGACACCGGCGTCCACGCCGAGGGACAGGTCGTTTCGTTCGTGCTGGAGGCAGCCATCCCCGCGGACCGTCTGCATCGCGCGCTCAACCGGCGGCTGCCGCCCTCCATTCGCGTGCTGGCGCTCACCGAGGCCCCATGCGGCTTTCACGCGCGGTCCGGCGTGAAGAACAAGACTTACGAGTACCGCATCTTTGAGAGGCGCGTCATAGAAGAGGCCGCCGAGCGTATCTGCCCGCCGTACTTCGCACGCTATGTCTGGGATTGCCGGTGGCCCTTGCGGATCGAGCCCATGCAGCAGGCAGCCGCGGCGCTGCTTGGAACGCACGACTTCACCTCGTTCGCTGCGACCGACCCGGACCGCAGCTCGCGCATCGCAGCATCGCTCGAAGCTCCCGACAACATCCGAACGATCTTTGCTTCCCGGTGGCTGCGACGCGACGGCCTGCTGGTGTATCGCGTGACCGGCAGCGGCTTTCTCCACCACATGGTCCGCAACATCGTGGGCACGTGTGTTGATGCCGGCGCGGGACGCCTCAATCCCGCATGCATTCCCGAGATCCTCGCAGCCCGCGACCGCCGCAGAGCCGGAGCCACCGCTCCGCCGCAGGGCCTGCACCTGGCCGAAGTCGTGTACGAAGCCGATCCCGCAGCCTCCGGAGCGCAGAGCGGCGGCCAGGCATGATCTTTCGCGAACGCAGTTCGCTCCCTCACATGCGCATCGCGCGTCTCGCCGAGACGACGGCGGTCCATCGCGCGTTTCGCTGGCTGCACCTGCAGGAGCCGCGCATTCGAACGTGGCAGCGCGAACTGATCGGCATTCCCGCGCCTCCACTGGCCGAGGACGCGCGCGCGGCATGGTTTGCCGAGCGCCTGACCGACCTGCAACTGCACAGCGTCACCCTCGACGCCGAAGGCAACGCGACCGGTCTGCTGCAACCGGACGATGGCTCGTCGCCGCTCGTCCTGCTCTCCGCGCATCTTGACACGGTCTTTCCTGCCGGCACCGACCTGACTATCCGCGAGGAAGACGCGGTGCTGCACGGCCCCGGCGCGGCCGACAACGGAGCGGGACTCGCCGGCCTGCTTGCGCTCGCGGCCGCTCTGCGCGCCGGCGGCGTTGAGCCCGGCACCAACATCCTGTTCGCCGCGAATGTCGGTGAAGAGGCCGAGGGCAATCTGCGCGGCATGCGCTATCTCTTCGGCGGCTCGCCCTATGCAGGGCGCATCTGCGCCAGCATCGCGCTCGAGGGCGCAGGCACCGGGACAGTCGTCACGCGCGGCCTTGGCAGCCGCCGCTTCCGGGTGGAGCTGACAGGCCCCGGCGGCCACGCGTGGACCGACACCGGCACACCCAATCCCATCCTCGCGCTGGCCGCGGCGCTCACGGCACTCTCCGCACAGCCGCTGCCTGCCAAACCGCGAACCACGCTCAACGTCGGCGAAATACGCGGCGGCACCTCCGTCACCGCCGTACCGCAGACCGCCGAGGCGACCGTCGA
Organism: uncultured Terriglobus sp.; assembly: GCA_964657335.1. Taxonomy (GTDB): domain Bacteria; phylum Acidobacteriota; class Terriglobia; order Terriglobales; family Acidobacteriaceae; genus Terriglobus. The sequence goes on along the minus strand of CAZZVI010000073.1, from coordinate 2,964 downwards.
CATCCGCTCCACCGACCCGGACAACATCCTGACGCTCGAGGTACGGCTCTACCGCGCCGTCGAAGACGCCGTCATGGCCGCAAACCGCAACGGCAGCGCCGCGTTGCGTGCGACGATCACCTGCATCGGCGACCGCCCTGCAGCCGAGCTGAAGCCAGGCTCGCCGCTGCTCGAAAGCGTTCGCGCCGTCGATCGCCACCTGCGGCTGCACACCGAGGAGCGCCTCGGCTCAACGGACGCCAACATCCCGCTCGCACTCGGCCATGAAGCGATCGCCATCGGCGCAGGCGGCACCGCGGGCGGCATCCACACGACGAACGAGTGGTACGACGCCACCCACCGCGAGCTCGCGCTCCGCCGCATCCTGCTCATCCTTCTGGACGTCTGTAGTTACCTCTGCAGCCAGAGCGCCGATCCGGAAGGAAGCGCCTGACGCGCGACGAGACGGACCCGGATAGAAGCGCCGAAGGCTCTCCATTGCTCCCGCCGATGGGCTCCGAAGGCGCGACAACATATTAGCCTGGGCCGAAGGCCCAGGTCAGCTGCGGCACGTGAATCGCGGGCTGAAGGTCCGCGTTATACGAAGTCAGGGCTGCGCATAACGCAGGCCTTCAGCCCGCTGCGTCTGGCCTACACACCTGGGGCTGCGCCCCAGGCTCTTACAACGCGGGCCTTCAGCCCGCACTTCTTAGCTGAACTGGGGACCTGGCGCTGGTGAAGCTGTGCCCTTCCAGGTTCGTCTAGAGGACAGCTAGGGTCCTGATGACAGCTACTTCCTAAGCCACCATGGCCATCGTGTCAGCCGGCCGCTTATCCTGTGCGTTGCGTTCCGGGTGAGCGGTCGGCCGCCCCAGCAGATAGCCCTGGAGCTCATGGCAGCCTTCACGCTGCAGGATGCGCATCTGCTCATCGGTCTCGACACCTTCCGCGGTCGTTGCGACACCCAGGCTGCTGCACAGACCGGTCACGGCCCGCACGATCGCCAGTGACTCCTTCGTCTTTCCCAGGTCCTGGATGAAGCTTTTGTCGATCTTGATGCGCGTGAAGGGCAGGATGCGAAGGAAAGAGAGCGAAGAGTAGCCCGTGCCGAAGTCATCCATCGCAACCATGATGCCCATCGCGCGGAACTTGTCCAGGATCGTCTTCGCGGCGGCGACGTCGGCCATCATGGCCGTCTCGGTGATCTCCAGTTGCAGGCGTTCGGGTGCCAGGCCGGTCGTCTCCAGCGCCGCGGCGACACTCTTCACCAGGTCCGGCGAACGAAATTGCGCGGGCGACACGTTGATGGAGATCGAAAGATCATCGGACCATCCAGCAGCTTCCGCGCATGCGGTGCGCAGCACCCAGTCGCCGATCTCCACCATCAGACCGTGCTCCTCGGCAAACGGAATGAAGTCGACGGGCGAGACCTTGCCACGGGTGGGGCTCTCCCAACGCAGAAGCGCCTCGTACCCCGTCACCACCCCGTGGCTTGCATGGAGGATCGGCTGATAGTGCAGGGAGAACTCGTTCCGTATCAGGGCCAGGCGCAGATCGCTCTCCAGCGCCTTGCGTTGCAACAGGACGGACTCCATGCCTGGCTCATAGCAGCGGTACGTGCCCCGCTCTTCCTTCTTGGCGGCGTACAGAGCAAGATCCGCATTGCGAAGCAGCGTCTCTGTGCTGACGGGCTCATCCCCGGTGAAGGCCATGCCGACGCTGACGCCGACAGACACGCTGAAGTTTTCGATCGGGATCGGCTTCACGATCTCCCGGATCAGGCGTTCGCTCGCCGCCTCGGCAGCTTCCCTGTCTTCGCAGTCGGTCAGCAGCACCGCGAATTCGTCTCCACCCAGTCTTCCGCCGACATCGTGCCTGCGAAGCTGGCCGGCGATGCGCTCTGCGACCGCCTGCAGCACCCGGTCGCCGACGAGGTGCCCAAGGGTGTCGTTGATCGGTTTGAAGCGGTCCAGGTCCAAATAGAGAAGGACACTGCGCTTGCCCGTGTCCAGAATCCTTTCGACGGCATCGCGGAACGACGCGCGGTTCAGGAGCGCCGTCAACGCATCATGGTGGGCCAGGTGGTTCACCTGGTCTTCGATCTTCTTCTTCTCGGTAATATCTCGCGTGATCTTCGCGAACCCGACCAGCTTGCCTTCTTCGTTGCGTATTGGATGGATGACGACGTGCGCCCAGAACCTGGATCCATCCTTGCGCAGGCGCCAGCCCTGCCCCTCGAACGTTCCTTTCTTCAGCGCGGTTGCAAGCGCACGCTCCGGCAGCCCCCGCGCACGGTCCTCAGGCAGGTAGAAGCGCGAGAAGTGCTGCCCCACGATCTCCTCCGCCAGGTAGCCCTTCGCCCTCTGAGCGCCGGCGTTCCAGTTGCTGACGAGACCCTCCGGAGACAGCATGTAGATCGCATAGTCGGTAACACCCTGCACGAGCAGACGGAAGTTCAACTCCTGTTCCGCGGCTTTCGCCTCGCGCGCCTTCTGCTGCGTCAGGTCGCGTGTGATCTTGGCAAAGCCGACCGCAGTTCCCGACTCATCGTAGACAGGCTGCAGAACGACATGCGCCCAGAACTGTGATCCATCCTGGCGCAGCCGCCAGCCTTCCATCTCGAAGCGGCCCTCCCGCAGCGCCGTCTCAAGCGCTCGGGCGGGCAACCCCTGGGCACGATCCGCCTCGGTGTAGAAGACGGAGAAGTGCTTGCCAATGATGTCCTCCGAGCGATATCCCTTCGCCCGTTGTGCGCCCGTGTTCCAGTTGCACACGATGCCGTCGAGATCCAGCATGTAGATGGCATAGTCGGTCACACTCTGAACCAGCAGGCGATACATCGTGTCTTCGGTGCATGCGCGCATACAACACGTTCATCGGCACAAACCGGTCATTGCATTAACACCGAAGACGCGACCCGATCCTCAAGACCGGCGATACCATCGGAGAGAACCTCATGACCACCCGGCGCCAATCCTGGCTCGC
>CAZZVI010000072.1:11078-14293 GCA_964657335.1 uncultured Terriglobus sp. | reverse complement strand
CGCAGCTCGGTCAGGTGCTCCATCAGGCTCATGCCCGGCAGTTCGGCGCGCTCCGTGACGGCCTCGCGAACGTTGTCGATCACATCAGGCATGGGCCTGCTCGCTGACGGGCTCTTCGCTGCTGGCTCCAACACCCGGCTCGGGATCATGGATGGTATGCTCCGCGACTGCGTGCTCGACCGCTGCCGGATACTCTACGCCATCGATCACCACAGGCTCGGGTGAGGACGTCCCATGACCGCTTTCCACCGGCAGCCCCGTGCTTGGAGGCATCATGCGCAGACTGCCGGACTCGGCGATCGGCGCCGTGCCGTCGTGCACAGAGCCATGATCTGCCTCGGACTCAGAGGCGGGTGCTTCCGCATCGGCAGAGGGCGGCGGCAGGTGCGGATGCTCCGGATCGGGCAGCGTCGACGGCGGCCCCGCCATCGCGTCCACCTTCTTCTGGTGTTCCTTCTGCTCTTCGATGCGGAGCTCATCCTCCATCTGCATGCGGAACTCGTTGGAGGCGCGGCGGAACTCGGCCATCAGCTTACCCAGCTGGCGGGCAAGCTGCGGCAGCTTCTTCGGGCCGAAGAGCATCAGGGCCAGGATGAAGATGACGGCAGAATCCGCAATGCTGGGCATCGACAATCATCATAACGGACGGGAACGCGTCCGGGCTCACTGCGGCCGTTCGCCGCGGGTGAAGCGCTCGTCCAGAGGCTTGCGTTCTTCCCAGCCGGCTTCGGCCGCGTGCCACTCCGTGATGTTCTTCTGGCCCTGCAGCCAGCACAGCATCACAATCTCCTCATCGAGCTGAAAAGGGAACTCGAGCAGGCCGGTGTTCAGGTCGCGTACCTCGACGCCGATCGCGCCGATCTCTTCGAGCGTATCGCGCGCCTCGCCCACAGCGGTGTTATGTTCTGCCTTGATGCGGGCGACCTCGGCCAGGTCGACTCGCAGGCCGCCGGAGAGAAAGATGGCCTGGGACAGCGCTCCCATCGCGTGCTCGCGCGCGGTGGCGACCGCCGCCGCGGCCTGGGCGCGCTGCAGCAGCGAATCCAGGATCGGCAGAAGGGTCTGCGCCTCCGGCAGGGTAAACGTTCGCATGCGCCGACTCCTTTCCGTTAGCGTACCGCGATGTTCCTTCGGTTGGACGGCGGTAGTGCCGCAGGGGTCGCATGGGCCGTTCGTGCGTCGTATCACTTCTTGACACTGCCGTTTCGCTCTTATCTACTGAAAGAGCCATGACCGAACGGCTGAGGACATTCCGGGACCTGTGCGCGGAGCACGGCATTGCCGTCACGCACCAGCGGCAGGTGCTCTACGAGACCATGCAGAGCATGTACGGCCATCCCTCGCCGGAAGAGGTCTTTGCCTCGGTCAAGCAGCGCATCCCTTCCATCTCGCTGGCGACGGTGTACAAGAACATCCATCTCTTCGTCGAGAGCGGCGTCTTTCGTGAGCTGTCCATCCATCACGGCACGCTGCGTGTCGAGATGAACAAGCACCCGCACCATCACATGGTTTGCACCATCTGCAAGCAGGTGACGGACCTGCCGGAACGGGACGAGCTGGAGATGGGCATGCCGACCCCGGTCGACATGCTGCCCGGCGGCTTCCTCGTCGAGCGGATCTCGATGGACGTGATCGGCGTCTGCCCCGACTGCCAGCGCCGGCCGAACTGATTCCGCGGTTCAAATCGCAACGCAGGGTGTTCGGCATCGTCCAATCCAACAGCATGTTTCGGTTCTGCGAAGATCAGCGATCAGCTTCCCTTTTGCGCCTCGTCTTTCTCCTGTTGATGATGGGCGGGTTGCTGCCGCTCGCAGGCTGCAACGGCTTTTTCTTCAAAGAGACCACTTCCACCACCACCGGGACTGGCGCCTCAAACTACGCTTTCGTCGCGAATACCGGCTCCAATACCGTAACCGGGCTTGGCATTTCCTCCACGGGAACGCTGGCAGCGCTCTCCGGCTCGCCGATCTCACTTGGCACCACGCCGACGGCGCTGACCGTCAGCCGCAGCAACACCTTTCTGTGGGTCGGAACTGTGTCGCAGATCTTCGGCTACAGCATTGCGAGCGACGGCACGCTGGCGGCGCTCAACAGCGGCAGCGCCATCGCGAATGCCTTCTGCGCCGACATGACCACCAGCCCCGACGGCAAGTGGCTGATGGTGCTGGACGGCAGCGGCAACGGCATCGACCTGTTCGCCATCAACAGCGACGGCACGCTGTCGCCGAGCACGGGCATCGGCTTCACCGCCAGCGGAACCGTCGTTCCCAAGCAGGTGCGCATCGCCAGCACCGGCAGCTTTGTGGTCGCAGCCATGGGCACTGCGGGCGAGCTTGTCTTCGCGTTCAACACCACCACCGGCGCCTTCACCTACCTGGCGCAGACCACGCCGCCCAGCCTGACCAGCGACAACGGCATCGCCATCGACAGCACCGGCACCTACCTGTACGAGGCGCGCTCCGGCAACGGCGCGGGACTGGTGGTCAATACGATCGCCAGCAACGGCACGCTGACGCCGACCACCACAACCGTCTACGCCACGGGCACGCAGCCGTACGCAGTCCAGATCGACAACACCGGCAAATACGTCTACGTGGCCAACCGCACCGACGGCACCATCACTGGCTACACCATCGGCACGGGAGCCGCGCTTACGGCCATTAGCGGCTCGCCCTTTTCGTCCGGCGTCGCCGTCACGGCGCTCGGCGCGGACTCCACCGGAAACTGGCTGCTGGCGGCGGCTTACTCCGGCTCGCCCGACCTGACACTGTACGGCTTTGACAGCACCAACCTTGGCCGGCTGTACCCGGTCAGTTCCGCCGCCACGGGCACGAACGCGAGCTTTCTCGCGCTGTCGCATTGACCTCTGCCGAGCCGCGCGATGCTATCCTCAAGCCTGCACTGATGCCTCGCCGCTTCTCATCGATCCTAATGTTTCGCAGCTCGGTCGTGGCGTGTGCGCTGTTGCCCGTCATGCTCTCCGGATGCAACGGGTTCAAGCCTAAAATCCTGACCCACTACGTCTACGTGACCGCGAAGACGACGTTCCTGCGCGACCGCATCGCCGCCGTGTCGAACCGCACCGGCAACGTGGTGAACGGGCAGCGGCTTGAGATCCTGGAACAGAACCGGCGCTTCTACAAGGTACGCACCGACAAGGGCGAAGTCGGCTGGATCGACGAGCGCGCCGTAGCGACCGAGAAGGTCTCGGACGA
>CAZZVI010000072.1:0-10978 GCA_964657335.1 uncultured Terriglobus sp. | reverse complement strand
TACTGGAACCTGAAGAAGCATCGCTACGAAGGCGCGAACCGCGACAAGAACATCCTCGGCTACCTGCCGGTGAAGATCGGCGTGGATCCCGGCAGCGCTTCTCCCGGCCGCGGCATACCGCCCACGGGCCCCGCGCCGTCCTACACCTACACCGTACTTGCAGGCGGCGCGCCGGTGCCTCAGCGAGACGCCAACGGCCAGATCCGTCCTGACAAAGGACAGCTCGTGACCAAGACCTATCGGCTCGAAGGCAACATCACCCGCCGCGTTCTGCCGCCGGGCGCAACACCACCGCCAGAGGCACGGCTGGAGCCGGAGCTGACAAAGAAAGAGAAAAAGGCGCAGAAGCGCCGTTAATCGGCGTCTTCCGAAGAACTAAAGTTCCCGGGAACCCGTCTACACCATCACATGCAGACCAGCTGCCCCATGCCATTGAAGGTGATCTGCTGGCTTGCGCTCGCCGCGTGCGTGCCGGCGGCGGCGTGCCGCGCGCAGGAGAATGCTCCCGCAATCGACGGCAAACAGGGCGCGTCGCTCGGCGGCACCGTGCTGGATGCGGGCGGCAGCATGCTGCCCGGAGCGCGCGTCGAGATCAAGATGACCGGGGTCGACCTGGTGGAGACATCCGATACAGCCGGTGAATTCCAGGCGGTCGGCCTACCCGCGGGTGTGTATACCGTGCGCGTGCTGGCAGCGGGCTTCACCACGGAGGTGCAGACCGGCTCGCTTGCACCCAACGAACAGGTCACGTTACTGCCCATCGAGCTGCGTACCAGCGGCAGCGTCGCAACCGTCACCGTGTATGCCACGCAGCACGACGCGGCTGCCGCAGAGGTCCACGCGGAAGAGCAGCAGCGGGTGCTCGGCATTGTGCCCAATTTTTACGTGGTCTACTCCCAGCATCCGGTGCCGCTCTCACCCGGCCAGAAGTTCCACCTGGCGTGGCGAACGACCATCGACCCCGTCTCGTTCCTGGGCACCGGCTTCGTCGCGGGATATGAGCAGGCGGGCAATCAGTTCAGCGGCTACGGCCAGGGCGCGGCAGGCTATGGCAAACGGTATGCTGCAGGCTTTGCTGACGACGCGATTGCCGGCTTCCTCGGCGGCGCGGTGCTGCCCGTCCTCTTCCACCAGGACCCGCGCTACTACTACCAGGGCACCGGCACCGTCGCATCGCGCGCGGGGCACGCGATCAGCAGCGTCGTGGTCGCGCATGGCGACAACGGCAAACTGCAGTTCAACTACAGCAACGTCCTCGGCTCCTTTGCGTCCGCCGGCATCTCGAACCTGTACTATCCTGCAAGCGACCGCCACGGCGCCGGCCTGACGCTGGGCAACGCCGCCACTGGCCTGGGCTTCGGTGCGTTCGCGGCCATCATGCAGGAGTTCGTCGTCCGCAAGCTGACGCCGCACCTGCCGCAACGCGGCACGAGCACGGGACGTTAGGATGTCTTTCTAGCCAGCTTCGAGATTCTTCGCCAGCTTCAAAATTCGTCATCCTGAGCGGAACGCGGCGTAGCGAAGTGCAGTCGAAGGACCTGCTTTCCCTCGTGCTACCGTGGCGCTCTTAAGGAAAGCGGGTCCTTCGACTCCGCTGCGCTACGCTCAGGATGACGAGCTTATGCCAGCACGGCTTCGGCTGAAGACGCTAAACCAACCCGGCACGCAGCAGATCATGCACATGCAGCACGCCCACCACATCCTCACCATCCATCACAAACAGGCTTGTGATCCCCTCCGCGTTCATGCGCGCGAGCGCCGCGTGCGCCAGGTCGTCCGGAGCCGCCGTGCGAGGGTGCGGGCTCATGATCTCGCGTGCGGGACGATCGTGAAATCCCGCGGCGAACGCACGCCGCAGGTCGCCATCCGTGATCACGCCGGCAAGACGGCCTGAGACATCCACAACGCCGGTCATGCCGAACCGGCCACCGGTCATCCGCACAATCGCATCGGGGAGCGTTGCCGTGTCGGCGATCAACGGAACCTCATCGCCGGAATGCATCAGCGCACGCACGCGGAGCAGGCGCGCGCCCAGCCGGCCGCCCGGATGCAGCGCGCGGAAATCTTCGGCGCTGAAGTTGCCGTGTGCCAGCAGTGCCACCGCCAGCGCGTCCCCCAGCGCCAGCTGCATCGTCGTGCTGGTCGTCGGAGCGAGCAGATCGACGCACGCCTCCTCACATTCCGGCAGAACCAGCGCAATGTCGGCGGTGCGCGCCAGCGTGCTCTCCGCGTGACCTGTGCTCGCAATCAGCGGCACGCCGAACCGCCGCGTATACGCCACAATGTCGGACAGCTCGGCCGTCTCGCCGGACCACGACAGGGCCAACACAACATCGTCCGTGCGGATCATACCGAGATCACCGTGGCTCGCGTCCGATGGATGCACAAAGTGCGCAGGCTTGCCCGTGGAGGCAAGCGTCGCGGCGATCTTGCGCGCGATATGGCCGCTCTTGCCGACGCCCGTCACGATGGCGCGGCCACGCGCACTTGCAAGCGCATCGACTGCGGCTTGAAAACGGATACCGAGATCGCCCGCGAGCGCAACCTCCAAGAGATGCAAGCCGCGAGCCTCGCAGCGAACGGTGTCGATCGCGCTCGCGATGTCTCGGGGTAAACCAGTCGTCACGCGAGAACCTCAGCCGCCGCGAATCGCTTCGCCAACCGGTCAAACTCCATCAGCTCGCACAGCAAGGACTCCATGCTGCGCAGCGGCAGCATGTTCGGCCCATCGCTGGGCGCACGGTCAGGGTCAGGGTGCGTCTCGAGGAAGACACCGGCAACACCAATCGCCACCGCCGCACGCGCCAGCACAGGCACAAACTCGCGCTGCCCGCCGCTGGCACCACCCAGGCCGCCCGGCTGCTGCACCGAGTGCGTCGCGTCAAAGATCACCGGAGCCCCCGTCCGCGCCAGCACCGGCAGCGAGCGCATGTCCGTCACCAGCGCGTTGTAGCCGAAGGTGGTGCCGCGCTCCGTCACCAGCACGCCGCCCGCCGCACCCGCCAGCTTGTTCACCACGTTGGCCATCTCCGGAGGCGAAAGGAATTGCCCCTTTTTCACATTGACAGCCCGGCCTGTCGCCGCGGCAGCCAGCAGCAGGTCCGTCTGGCGGCAAAGAAATGCCGGTATTTGCAGCACATCCACAGCTTCCGCGACAGGCCTGCACTGCCAGCTCTCATGCACATCTGTCAGCACCGGCACGCCCAGCATCTCGCGAATCTCCGCGAACACCGGCAGCGAGGCTTCCAGCCCCATGCCACGCTCGGCATGCAGACTGGTACGGTTCGCCTTGTCGAAGCTGGTTTTGTAGACCAGGCCGATGCCCACGCGAGCCGCAATCTCCTTCAACGCAGACGCGGTCTCCAGCGCATGCGCGCGGCTCTCCATCTGGCACGGCCCCGCGATCAGCGCGATCGAAGCGTCATTGCAAAACGAAACATTGCCAACACGGACGGTGTTGCGGTTGGAGGCCATCAGCGTTCCATCGTATCGCGGTGCGCGCACGTCTCAGTCAAAGAAGCTCTTCACTGCATCCACCACCCGCACCTGCTCGTCTTCACGCAGCTCCGGATAAATGGGTAACGCAAGCACCTCACGCGCGGCCCGCTCGCTTTCTGGAAATTGTCCCTCGCGATAGCCGAGGTCCTGCAATGCATCCTGCAGGTGCAGCGGCACCGGATAGTAAATCTCTGACCCGATGCTATGCGCGGCAAGGTGCGCCCGCAGATCGTCCCGCCGTGGCGTGCGGATGACGTACTGGTGCCATACATGCGCGCCGCGAGCATCGGCGATGGGCAGAACAATGCCGCCATCTTCGACCGCGCCAACCAGGCCGCTTCCGGTGAACAGTGCCGTGTAACGTGCGGCAACGGCACGGCGGTCCGCGTTCCACTGCGCGATGTACCGCAGCTTCACCAGCAGCACCGCGGCCTGCACCGTGTCCAGCCGCGAGTTCCACCCGACCTCATCGTGGTAGTAGCGGCGCCGCATGCCATGCGCGCGCAGCGCCTTGGCGCGCTCCGCGGCAGCTTCATCGCGGAAGGTGGTCAAGCCCGCATCACCCCATGCGCTCAGGTTCTTCGTCGGATAGAACGAGAACGCAGCGGCATCACCCAGCGCGCCCGCGTGCTCGCCCTGCCAGTTCGCTCCGAAGGCCTGCGCGGCATCTTCGATCAGCAGCAGATCATGCTTTGCGGCAAGCTCGGAAAAGGGCTGCCAGTCGGCGCACTGGCCGTACAGGTGCACCGGCATGATGGCGCGCACGCCGGGAATACCGGAGATCGCATCCGCCACAGCAGCTGAGGAGAGATTGAAGCTGACGGGATCGATGTCGGCAAGCACCGGCCGCGCACCCGCCCGCAGAATGCTGCTGACGGTAGCAAAGAACGAAAACGGTGTCGTAACAACCGCATCCCCCTCGCCCACACCGAGCGCGGCCAGGGCGAGCCACAGCGCATCGGTGCCGCTGGCGCATCCCACAGCCGGTCCGCTGTCGAGCATGGCGGACACAGCCAATTCAAACTCTCCCACCTCGCGGCCCAGGATGAAGCGGCCGGCGGCGCAGACGTCGCTGACGGCGCGACCGATCTCCGCGCCCACGGCGGCGTACTGGCGGCCCAGGTCAAGCATGGCGATAGGAGCGGGCTGGTCGGCCAACGGCATCCCTTCATGTTAGGGCACGGGTTTGTCCGGCCCATATTCGCGCAGTCTCGACAAATGTGCCTCGCGGTGAGACAAGCCATGCTTGTTTACGTCTATTCTGAGGTGCGGACGCTTTTCGCGAAGCATTTTGCTTGCCACGGCAGCAAGCGACCCCGTATCGTGTTGGGTCTTGGGGGCTTTGAGCTTCCGTTCTCGACGAAATTGCCGGCACGCCCGGTTGCCGAAGTCATTTGGCTGGATAGAACGAACTGCGCACGCGCGCATGAAAGAGGGAGATCGGCACTATGGATTCCAAGCCGGCACAGAATATTCAGGACACCTTCCTGAACACGGTCCGCAAAGACAAGAGCGCGGTCACCATTTACCTGGTCAGTGGCGTCAAGCTCACGGGAAAAATCCGGTCGTTTGATAAATACTCCGTCCTGCTGGAAAACAATGCGCAGGAACAGCTCATCTTCAAGCACGCCATCTCCACCGTGGTGTCGACGCGCAGCATGGGCCACGGCGATCGCCCGCACATGCCGCACAGCATCGCGCGCGAGGGGACCACGGAAGGCGCCGCGGTGATGGGCGGCACAACCGGTTCGTAACACATTGGCGAAGGCGAAAGGAACGGACGAGGCGCGACCTTTTGCAGAAGGCGTCTGGCGTTTGGGCCACGGGAGCCACACCACGGACGCGGCCGGCGAGCGAGCCATACTAGTTTCCGTCGAGATTTCCGGCGAACGCCGGAAGGTGTCGTCTGCAGCACAGCAGGCGCGCGCCGCGGCAGACCTGCGCGACGGTGCAGACAGCGAACCGGCCCCGGACGCTCCCGCTGACCTGGACTTCGAAGCCGCACTGGCAGAGTTTCACGAGTTGGCGCGCTCAGCCGGCGCGGAGATCGCCGCGACCGTCGTGCAGCGCCGCGCCAAACCCGATCCCGCCACCCTGATCGGTCCCGGCAAGGTGGAAGAAGTCGCCGCGGTGGTCGCCGGCAGCGGAGCGAACCTGGTGCTGTTCGACCACGACCTGTCGCCCTCGCAGCTGCGCAACCTTGACGCGGAACTCCCCTGCCGCGTGATCGACCGCACTCAGCTGATCCTCGACATCTTCGCCCGTCACGCCCGCACCCGCGAAGGCCATCTGCAGGTCGAGCTGGCACAGCTTGAGTACCAGCTGCCGCGGCTTGCCGGTCGCGGCAAAGCCATGTCTCAGCTCGGCGGCGGCATCGGCACGCGTGGGCCGGGCGAAACGAAACTCGAGACCGACCGCCGTCGCATTCGCGCCCGCATCGACCGGCTGAAGGAGCAGCTCGACACCGTCCGCCGCAATCGCCGCCAGCAGCGGCAGCGACGCGAGGCGGTACCCGTGCCGACCGTCGCCCTGGTCGGCTATACCAACGCGGGCAAGAGCACGCTGTTCAATGCGCTGACCGCGGCAGGCGTGCTGGAGTCGTCACGCATGTTCGCCACGCTGGACCCCAAGCTGCGGCACCTCGCCCTGCCCAGCCGCCGCAAGGTGCTGCTCAGCGATACCGTTGGTTTCATCCGCAACTTGCCGCACACGCTCGTCACCAGCTTCCGAGCGACGCTGGAAGAGGTCGAACGCGCCGAACTGCTGCTCCACGTGCGCGACGCGAACTCGCCCATGATGGATGAGCAGAAGGCGCAGGTGGAAAAAGTGCTGGCCGAGCTGGACGTCTCGCGCACGCCGACGATCCAGGTGCTCAACAAGATCGACCTGCTCCCGGAAAAAGATCGCCTTCAACTCATCGACTTTCCCGAACGCAACACGATCGCCGTCTCCGCGCACACCGGCGAGGGACTCGATGCACTGATCGCCGCCATCGAAGACCGCATCGGCGGTGCACAGGCTGCCGACCCCACGGCAACGGCGAGCTTCCGCATCCCGCAGCGCGAAGGCCGCACCCTCGCCGCGCTCGAGGGCGGAGCCTTCCTCGAAAACAAGCGCTTCGAGGGAAACCTCATCTACTTCACCGCGCACGGCCCCACATCTCTGCTGCAACGCTACCGCCGCTTCATCACGCAGGAACACGGCACCTTGCCCGAGACCGAGCCGGAGCAGCGGCCGCGCTATCGCACCCGCATCAGCAAGCGATAAAGTCCTGCATCCGTCGTTTCGGCAGACGGCTCTAATCGGCTGGAAGCGAAGTGGCGATGCCCGAATGGTCATCGCTCGCATTCAATGATGGTATTCAGCGAACATCCGAGGGCAGACATGTTGCTTTTCGTCTCAGGCATTACAGGTCATGTAGGTGGAGCGGCAGCGCGGCAGCTGTTGCAGCAGGGTCACACGGTTCGTACACTCGCCCGCAACCCACAGAAGGCTGCCGAGTGGTCGAAGCAGGGCGTGGACGTGCGCGAAGGCGACTCGAACGATTCTTCGGCCATCGCTGCGGCCTTGGAAGGTGTCGACGGTGCATTCGTAATGGTCCCACCGGTACCCGCGCCCGCACCGGGCTATCCCGAATCAAAGTCGATCATCGCCAGCCTGCGCGAGGCGATTGGCCAAGCGAGACCGCCGCGCGTTGTGGCGCTCTCGTCGATCGGCTCGGAAAAGACCAGCGGCCTCGGCCTCATCACCGCGACCCACCTGCTGGAAGAGGCGCTCGCAGACCTACCTGTCCCAACCGCTTTCGTCCGTGCGGGCTCCTTCTTTGAGAACTACGCGGGATCACTCGCGGGAGCGGCTGCAACCGGCGTCTTTTACACCTTCTACGCACCGCCGGAGCGCTCCGTGCCGATGATCGCGACCGAAGACATCGGCAATGAAATTGCCAGGCTGCTGACCACCGATTGGACCGGCAAACGGATCATCGAACTTGGCTCGCCCTTGAGCGGCAATGACGTCGCAGACGCCATGGGCAGGGCACTCGGGAAGCCGGTAACGGCGCAAGCGATTCCGCGCGAACAGTGGGCCGCAACGCTGGAATCGTTTGGCCTGCCGCACGGTTCCACATGGGCCTACGAAGAGATGCTCGACGGCGTAAACTCCGGCTGGATTGACTTCGGTGCTCCCGGAACGGAACCCGTGGCAGGCACAAAGACCGCCGCGGAGTTCTTTCAGGGCATCAGCAAGTCATAAGCCGACGGCCCGGCGCTCCCATGCCGGGCCGCGCACGGCTCCCGCATCGCTGCTGCAGCGCTACCGCTGCTTCATTACGCAGGAGCACGGCACTTCGGAGACAGAGCCGGAAGGGCGGCCGCGCCATCGCACAACCGCCGTCCGCGAAACCTCAGGCTGACCGTTCTCTGCCGGCGCTTGACCCCGTTCACTTCAAGACGCAGTCGCAATCGGCAGGTACACCTGCGCCGTGGCACTGTAGCCGGCGGAGGTGCTGCCTGACAGGGTCATCAACGTCGTCCCTTTTTCCTGCTGCACGTAGACGCTGTCTGAGGCGTTGGTAGTCGGATTCTTTCCCTCGCTGGAATAAGGGCTGACAGAGGTTGCGATGCTATTCATCAAGGCCTGGTCAAAGAACAACTGCATTGTGTTCGTTCCACCGTCGCTGGAAGAATCATAAGTGGACCGAAGCCGCAGGTGAATGTGGTATGTCCGTCCAGAGTACCAGCCCGGGATAATGGTCGTAAATTGCACCTTTCCATACAGGTCGGTAAGTTGGTAGCCGCGAAGCCAGCTCTGCCCGACAGTCGACTCCGAACTCTCCGCGGAATAAACGCCGGCTGCATTGCACTGCCAGATATCTACCTGCACGCCCTGCATGGCAGCGCAACTATTCTTTCCATCGTAGACATACAGGGTAAGCACGAACGGTATTCCGCTCTGCGTATTTGAACCATCCAGGTTAGAAACGATATTGCTGCGGTTATAGCCTGTCGCGCTGTCATCAACGAAGAACGGGCCTTCTTCACCTTCGAGCGACTGACTGCATGAGCCTGATCCAGTTACTGTAATCGGCGCCGGGCTTGAGGTACTTGGGAGGCAGGTGCTGTCCCCCGCATAGACCGCCGTCAACGATGCCGTGCCTGCACTGGGGAAGCTCGTGGTACAGGTTGCCGTGCCGGATGTCAGGGTCGCGCTGCCTACCCACGTCGTGCCGTTGTAGAAGGTTACAGTTCCGGTTGCAGTCGGCGGTACGACAGTCGCAACGCACGTACGCTGGTGCCCGTGGTCGTTGACGTAACAGATGGCGTGAGCTTTACGGATGTGGCAACCGTCGCGCTGGAGGCCGTTTTGCTTAAAGTGGAGGCTGTTCCGCCACTGCCACAGCCAGCCACGGCAGCAAGAGCGCCCATGCCGATCATGCGCACCGCGGAACGGCGATCAAGCGCCGGAAGCCAGTTATGAGGATCGAACTCCTCATCGTGATCGACTGCTAAGTGTACAAAGTATCTCGGGTCAGGCATTGCACACGCTCCTGTCAAGGTGTTGTGATCTGCAACGGTAGACGAGACCTTCTTACAAGTGGATTACACCTCGGCGCGCATTGTCCCGATGGAGGCAGTGATAAAAACTGAAGGCTTCGCATCGATAAGTTTCTTCTAACCACACGATGTGAGTAAGTGAATGAGTTACTGGCGAGTTGGAATGGACGCTGCTGTGTCGACTGCGACTTACTTTTGCCGAGTAGAAGGTAGCAGTCTGAACCCAGCCCAGTTTCGCGCGCAGAGATCATAGGATTCGCGATCAGGCTGACGGGCGTTCCTGTTTTTACATCACGGTCCTCAGGCACTTACTCTTCTTCTGACATGCCGCTAAGTGCGGCGGCAACTTCTTTGCAGCCTTTTTTGTTGCCGGCGAAGTTACATCCGCGAAAGAGTGGGCGCACCTGGTTCTCTGTCGGCCATCTCACCCAGCTCTGCGATGAGCTGCCAAGTCTTCTTCAGCCTGGCATTTTGACGCATAACTCGACCAACCGGTTCGCATTGCGGCTCTAGCTTCACGCCCCGTCGAAGGCCCGGCGCTTCACCCGTTTCCATCCCCCGGTGTAGCCTTACCTTGGCATGAAGCTGCGCAACGACAGGGTTGAGCCTGGCACCCAGCCCGCGACGGAGCTGATCTTTGGCGAGTGGTATCCGGCGCTGCGTGCGGACACACTCCCGCGCGGCAAGTCTGCGACCACGCTGCTGCTGGGCGTGCCCTTGCTCGTCGGCCGCAAGCGCGATGGAGCGCTGTTTGCCATGCGCGACCTGTGTCCGCATCGCGGCATTCCTCTGTCAGCCGGATGGTTCGACGGCGACACGGTCCAGTGCCGCTATCACGGCTGGAAGTTCGAGCCGTGCGGCGGCCAGTGCGTCGAAATCCCGTCGCTCACGCAGATCGATACGCTGGAACCATCAAGGATCCATGCCGCCGCCTATCCATGCCGCGAGATGGATGGCTACGCCTGGGTCTACCTGCCCGAAGCCGGCGCCGGTCGCATCTCGGGCGATGCGAATCTGCCGCCGCTGCCGGAGGTGCCGAAGTTCTCCCAGAGCTTCAGGACGGCGCACATCTCCGCCGACCTGCCCTGCAATGTGGATCACGGCATCATCGGCCTGATGGACCCGGCGCACGGGCCCTTCGTGCATCGCGCATGGTGGTGGCGCTCCGCCGCATCCATCCACGAAAAGACGAAGCACTTCGAACCTCTGTCTGACGGCTTCCGCATGAGTTCGCACGCGCCCAGCGCCAACTCCGCGCCTTACAAGCTCCTCGGCGTCTATGGCGAAAAGATCACCACGACCATCGACTTCGTCCTTCCGAATCGCCGCTATGAAACCATCCGCGCAGGCGAGAAGTGGTTCGCTTCCTTGACCACCGTGACACCCGTCACGCCATCCAGCTGCCGCATCAACGTGGTGGCATGCTGGAATGTTTTCCGCAATGTGCCCCTGGTGCCGCAGATCGCCCGCTACTTCGGCGCAAAGTTTGTCCGGCAGGACCAGGAGACGATGGTGCAGCAGGCCGAGGGCCTCCGCTTTCGCCCGGCCATGATGTTGATCGACGACGCCGACAAGCCGGCCAAGTGGTACTTTGCCCTCAAACAACGCAGGCTCACCGGCAAAAGCGAACACCCGCTCCCCGGCCCGGTCGAACTGCACTGGCGCAGCTGAGATTGGCCAACCCGCGCGTCTTCATCAACGAACAGCGCCTGCGCGATCCAGCAGAACCACGTCAGAGAACTCGCCGGTATCGACCGCATCCGCGACATGTGGGCAGAAGCCGACGCCGACATAGAACGGCCCATCCAGGTGCAGGGTGATAGGCGGTCCCAGCGGCTGCATCGGCTCGCCCTGAATGCTGATGAACAGTCGAATCTGGTCGCCGCGCTTCTCCATGCCGATGCGCTGGGCAAGCACATTCTTCAACT
>CAZZVI010000071.1:0-14309 GCA_964657335.1 uncultured Terriglobus sp. | reverse complement strand
TGGCGATGTAGATCGCCGCTCCGTCTGGTCTTCGCTTCTTCCGAAAACCCGACTTCGAGGGAGTCTGGGGATCGCAAATCAGAATCGCCGTAGCAATTAGCGGGTCACCGGCGAGCTATCAGGTAAACCTTCTGAATTCATTGCCATCCCAAAGCCAATATTGGTCAGCGGTCCACCAGTCACCTAAGATCTGTCCCCGCTTATTTTTTTGGTTGAAGTTCCTGTATACGCGTGATCCTGCACCGAGGCCTCTTGCGCGTGCTTTGGCCTTCTGGAATGTGTCGAAGCCTAAACATAGCCCCTCTCCAGGCCGGTATTTTGGCGAATAGACGGTGTAATCGATCCTGATTCGTTCAATTGCCATGGGCTGCCCAACTAAGGATAGCTTCGATAAGACCTTAAGCACGAAAAACGGTGTTTTCGGAAACCTCGGTACAAGGCGTTACTGATTCACGCCGCTGGCCAGTACTCCGCCGTCGACGACGATGGTGTGTCCGTTGGTGAAGCTGGCTGCGTCGCTGGCGAGGTAGATGGCTGCTCCTACGAGTTCTTCGGTTTTGCCGAAGCGGCCCATTGGGTTGCGCATTTTGAGTTCGGCGCCGCGAGGGCTGCCGTCGAGCAGGGCCGCGTTCAGGTCGGTGCGGAAGACGCCCGGTGCGATGCCGTTCACCAGCACGCCGTGCTTGGACCACTCCACCGCGAGTGAGCGTGTCAGGCTGAGTACGCCGGCCTTGCTGGCGGCGTAGGCGGCGACTTCAGCCAGGGCGACGAAGCTGTTGAGCGACGCGATGTTGATGATGCGGCCGTAGCCGTTGTCGATCATGTGCTTGCCGAAGACCTGGCAGGCGCGCAGCATGCCGGTCAGGTTGGTGTCCATGATGTCGGTCCACTCGGCTTCAGGGACGGTCAGCGTGGGCGTGCGCTTGATCTTGCCGGCGCAGTTCACCAGGATGTCGACCTTGCCGAAGGCCTCGACCGTCTTCGCCAGCAGTGTCTCGATCTGGTCGCGATGCGTCTGGTCGCAGGGCTGGCGCAGCGTGCGGCGGCCGATCGCTTCGATCTCGGTTGCGACTTCGTTCACCTGCTCGACGCGGCGGCCGGTGCTGACGACGTCTGCTCCTGCTTCGGCCAGGCCCAGCGCCATGGCGCGGCCGATGCCGCTGGTGCCGCCGATCACGACTGCGACGCGGCCTTCAAGACTAAGGGGATGCTTACTCATAAATCCTTTACTCCGTTGTCATTCGATAACGCGTGCCTTCAGCCCGCATATCTGTTGTGCGGCTTTACCTGGGGCTTCGCCCCAGGCTGTTACAACACGCGCCTTCAGCGCGTCTGGCCGGCTTCCCTCAGCGGCTGAAGCCGCTCACTTCGCGCCATGTTGTTGGCATGGCTGAAGCCATGCCCTCCGAAAGAAAACAGCAGGTCTCTCCACTTCGCTTCGCTCCGGTCGAGATGACAGATCCTTCCAAATCACTAAGTGACTGGCGTTGGTGCCGGTACGTTGGCGCGCTTCAGCCCGGGTGCGAAGATCTGCATGCAGACGAACGCCACCATGTAAATGGATCCGGCAAGGATAAACAGGCTGTTGTAACTGTGGGTCAACTGTAGAATGTGACCCGCTTCAAGCGAAAACAGTGTGCCCAGGACCGAACCGACCATGCCCGCGATGCCGATGATGCTGCCGACCACGCTGCTTGGAAAGACGTCCGAGGCCGTGGTGTAGACGTTTGCCGACCAGCCCTGGTGACCGGCGGTGGCCAGGCTCAGCAAGGTGACCGCAACCCACTCGTTTGTCACGCCGCCCGCGAACAGCATGGGCAGCGAAAAGCAGGCGCAGACAAACATGGCTCCGTAACGCGCCTTATAGCCGTGCATGCCCAGCTTCTCAAACAGGCTTGGCAGCCATCCACCGAGGATGCCGCCGATGGTCGAAGCGGTGTACACCACGATCAGCGGCAGGCCGAGATGCGACAGGTTCACGTGAAAGCGCGAGTCGAGAAATCCGGGTATCCAGAAGAGGTAGAACCACCAGATGGGATCGGTAAGGCCCTTGCCCAGCATGATGCCCCACGTCTGCCGGTAGGTGAGCAGGCGTGTCCATGGAATGGTACCGCTCATCTGCTCGGCGCTTTCCTCGTAGATGTGGCGCAGCTCCTCGCCGCTGACGGTGGGGTGGTCGGCGGGCTTGCGATAGTTAATGCCCCACCAGATCAGCCACGGAATGCCGAGCAATCCCGTAAACAGAAAGGCTGCGTGCCATCCGTAGTGGATGGTGATCCACGGAATGGTCAGGGGGCAGATGATCGCGCCGGCGGTCGCGCCCGCGTTAAAGATGCCGGTGGCCAGTGAGCGCTCGCGCCGCGGAAACCAGTCCGCAACGGTCTTGATGGCCGCGGGAAAGTTGCCGGATTCACCCAAGCCCAGCAGAACGCGCGCCACGCCGAAGCCGAAGACCGTGCTGACCAGCGCGTGACCGAGCGCCGCCAGGCTCCAAAGCCCCATGATGACGCTGTAGCCGAGGCGTGAACCAAGCTTGTCAATCAGCCTGCCCGCAAGCAGCAGGCCCGCGGCATACGACACCTGGAACAGCGCGATCACGTTGCCGTAACCCTGCTCGCTGAGGCCGATGCTGTGTTGCAGCGTCGGCTTCAGGATGCTGAGCACCTGCCGGTCCATGTAGTTGATCGTCGTCGCGACGAACAGCAGCGCGCAAATGGTCCACCGGATGTTGCCGATGCGGGCGGGCGCGGGTCCGCTATCGCGGTAAGGCTCTTCGTGTGCGATCGGTGTGAGGGTGCTCACGTGCGGCTCCAGGGTTACAGCTTGTAGGCGCGTCGCACAAGGTTACACGTTAGGTCCTGTGCCAGCGCAAATGCCTCGTCTTCTTCCAGCGTATGCTCGGCGACCATGCGCGCCAGAAACGCGCAATCGATGCGACGCGCCACGTCGTGCCGGGCCGGAATGGAGAGGAACGCCCGCGTGTCGTCGTTGAAGCCCACCGTGTTGTAGAAGCCGGCGGTTTCCGTCGTTGTCTCGCGGAAGCGCATCATGCCCTCCGGGCTGTCGTGGAACCACCACGGCGGCCCAAGCTTCAGGCACGGATAATGCCCGGCCAGCGGCGCCAACTCGCGGCTGAAGGTGCTCTCGTCCAGCGTGAACAGGATGATCGTCAGGCCGCGCTCATTGCCGACGACGTCGAGCATCGGCTTCAGCGCGTGGACGTAGTTCGTTGGCGTTGGAATGTCCGCGCCCATGTCGCGCCCGAAGGTCTGGAAGATCTGCTGATTATGGTTGCGCGCGCTGCCCGGGTGGATCTGCATGACCAGGCCGTCTTCCACGCTCATGCGTGCCATCTCTGTCAGCATCTGCGCGCGGAAGATCTCGACATCATCGTCATCCGCTTCGTTCTCGCGCACAAGGTCGAACAACTGCTCGCAGTCCTCAGGCGGCAGGTTGGCCGTGCGTGCCGTGGGATGCCCATGATCGGTCGCCGTGGCACCCAGCGCGATGAAGCGCTGCCGCTGCTTGCGCAGCGCGGCAAGATAGCCGGCCCACGTATCGGTGTCTTCACCGGTCTGCTCGCCCAGCGTGACGATGTTCTCGGCGAAGCCGGCGAAATCCGGATCAACCACCGAGTCCGGACGGAAGGTCGGAATCACGCGGCCTTTCCATCCGGAGTTGCGAATGGCCTGGTGATCTTTCAGCGGATCATTGGCCGCGTCGGTGGTCGCGAGCACCTCCATTTTGAAGCTCTCGAACAGCGCACGCGGGCGGAACTCCGGCGTGGCGAGCTTCTCCGCGATGGTGTCGTAGTACAGGTCGGCATTCGCGCCGCTCAGGCGTTCCGTCATGCCGAAGTGTTCCTGGAAGGCGTAGTCCAGCCACAGACGCGACGGTGTGCCGCGGAAGAGATAGTAGCTGTCTGCGAAGATGCGCCACACCTTGCGCGGGTCCTTGATCACGGGCACGCCGATCTCAAGGTCCTCCAACCGGATGCCCTGGCTGTACAGCATGCGATGCACATAATGGTCGGGCTGGATGAACAGCTTTGTCGGATTGGGAAAGGCTTCATCGGTCGCGAACCAACCGGCCTGGGTGTGCCCGTGCGGGCTGATGATGGGCAGGTCGCGTACCGTGGCATACAGCTGCCGCGCAATCGTTCGGGTGGCCGGGTCCGCGGGAAACAGGCGGTCGTCGTGCAGCAGCATGTTGTAACTCCATCAGACGTTGTCGCAAAGTGCGGCGGGCAACGGTGCTGCCTTCGCCGTCTACCATCATGCTCCGGCCTCAGCAGAGACGGCAAACCGTCATGAGCACCGAAATTTGTGCAGGGCCTGAGGTGCGATAGATAGGTTTGCGACCTAACTCCGAAAGACTGCGTAATTGCTCATTCCTGATGTGCAAAACAGCTCACGAAAACCGCGCCCGTGATTGACACGCCGATGACAGCAATGCTAACGTCTGGTTAACGCCCACATCTGAATCTTTTCCACCGAATGCGTTTTCGGTGGAGAATTGGTCCCCAGAGCGGTCGTTGTTTTCGGCTCTAACGTGTCACTGCAGTCAGTCCCACCTGATGTAAACGCCGTCTCTTTCGGAGCGGTGCAGCAGCGCAACCTAGTCTCCGGAACCGTAAACGCGGGACCGGAACAGAACACGGCTCGAAACGTACGTTCGCAACACTTGCTTCAAGCGCGGTTTTTGCCAAAGCAGTACCTCAAAGATTTTCTGTTCTGACAACCAGGAGGCTCTCAAGCGCGGTCTGTCGCCGCGTTCGCGCACCGTCGCATCTTCTTGCGCCGGGCGGACGCAGACGCATACCCGCCAAGCGGCCCGTCATCGTGTTCCCGTCGTGCGAAGCTCTGCCCGCCTGCGACGCAGCGGCTTTGCGACTTGTTTTCGATTGGCTTGTTTCAGGAGGCAGTGCATGAGATTTTCGTTTTCTTCGTTTCGCCCCGTGCCGGTGGCCATCGCCGCCGTCATGCTCGCGGCAGGCGCACACGCGCAGTCCAACTCCGGCGCCGTCCGCGGCGAGGTGAGGGACTCCACTGGCGCGAAGGTAAAAGACGCGACCGTGACCCTGACCAACCTGGACACGAAGATCGCTCGCACCGCGACCACGAACGACGCGGGCATCTATCAGTTCAGCGCCGTCGATCCGGGCGATTACAAGATCGTCGTCGCGGGCACCGGCTTCAAGACCTTTGAAGTGGAAAAGACATCCGTCGAACTGGCTGCGACCGCCACCGTCGATGCCACGCTGCAGGTCGGCTCCTCCGGCGAAACGGTGGAAGTGACCGCGGCAGAGCCTCTGCTGGACACGGCCAGCGCATCGGGCGGACAGCTTTTCAACAAGCAGCAGATCCAGGATCTGCCGAACCTCGGGCGCAACCCGTTCATCTTTGAAAAGCTCGACAGCAACGTCTCGACCACCGGCGACCCGCGCTACGTTCGCGCCGAGGATCAGACCGGCCTGTCGCAGGTGTCGGTATCCGGAGCTCCCATCGGCGCCAACAACTACGTGGTCGACGGCATGCCCATCTCGCGCTCGGACGGCGGCGTGACCTTTATTCCTTCGCCCGAAGCGGTCTCCGATTCGAAGGTGCAGGCGAACGCGTATGACGCGGAAGTGGGCCGCACCGGCGGCGCGGTGTTCAACACATCGCTCACCTCCGGTTCCGCTCAGTACCACGGCGCGCTCTACGGCATCACGCGTCAAACGCCGTGGGCTGCCAACGTGTGGTTCAACCCGGCCCATTCGCCGGTACAGTCCGACACCACCTACCAGTACGCCGGCGGGTTCGGCGGTCCGGTCTTCCCGTACATCTCGAAGAAGATTCGCGCGCTCGACAACACCTTCTTTTACGTAACGGAAGAGGGCTACCGGCAGGCACAGTTCTACCCATCTTCGTCCGCGGTCACGCGCGTACCCACCGCGGCTGAGCGCATCGGCGACTTCTCTGCCGACGGCATCACCATCTACGATCCGACGCAGCCCCTCGTAGGCGGCCAGCGTACCGCAGTCATTAATGGCAGCGTCATTCCAACCGGCTACATCAGCCCGACCGGCCAGGCGCTGCTGAATGCCTATCCGCTGCCGAACACCTCGGGCACCGGCTACAACTACAACCAGCTGAACACCTTCAAGACGCGTTCGGACATGTACAGCGGCAAGCTGGAACACACCTTCGCACCGTGGTGGACTGCGGGCGTTTCCTTCGTCCACCTGGCGACGCAGGAGCCCAGCGGCTTCATTCTCGGCGGTGTGACCGTTGCGGAAAACGCGACCAAGCTGTTGCGCAACAACAACGCGACGGCCGTGAACAACACGTTCACGCTCAACCCGACGACGCTGCTTACCGTTGGCTACGGCTTTCAGCGCTACTACAGCGCATCGTTCCAGTACTCGAACGGTTTCAACCTGGGCGCAGGCGGTCTTGGCTTTCCGACCAACTTCACCAGCCAGCTACAGTCGTTCACCTTCCCGACGACCACCATCAGCAACGTGACCAACGGCCGCAGCATCGGCGGAGCGAACGGCACGGTGCAGGTGCAGTCCTCCAAGAGCCTTGTGGTTGGCCTTACCAAGACGCTCAACCGGCAGAATTTCAAGCTGGGCTATGTGTATCGCTTGCTCGAATTCAAGAGCACGCCCAACAGCATCCCTTCGTTCACGTTTAACGGGCAGTACACCGCACAGTCACCGAGCTCACCGCCGTCTGCAAGCGTGCTGGCCTTCGCCGACGCTCTCATGGGCCTGCCGTCCGCGTCCACCTACACCCTGAACAGCGGTTCGTTCAATCAGGAAGCAAACTACCACGCGGTTTACCTGCAGGATGACTTCCGCCTGACGCAGAAGCTCACCCTGAACATGGGCATCCGGTATGAGTATGAGCTGGGCCAGCATGAGCAGAGCAATCGCTTCAACGTCGGATTCTCACCGACAGTCAGCTACACCATTCCGTCCGTGACACCGCAAACGGTGCATGGCGGCCTGCTGTTCGCCGGTCAGAACGGTGCGCCCACTCACTGCTGCAATCAGAGCCACGAGAAGATCTCGCCGCGGGCTGGCTTCGCTTACCAGGTGAACCCGAAGATGGTGATCCATGGCGGCTTCGGTGTCTTCTTTGCTCCGGTCGGTCTTGCCTATGTGGCCCAGGGCTATTCCCAGGCATCCAACGCGATCGTGAACGGCGTTACGCCGACCGGCGGAGTGCCCGTCGGTACGAACTCGTATCTCTCCAACCCCATTCCGAACCTCTATCCCAGCGGTTTCGTGCAGCCATCAGGAAACACGCTTGGACCGTTGACCGGCCTTGGCAGCAGTCTCGGCACACTGCTCGATTTCGGCCGGCGCTACCCGCTGGTGCAGCAGTATTCGTTCGACGTCCAGCAGGACCTGCCCTTCGGCATCGACTTCAAGCTCAGCTATGTCGGAGCGCACTCACGCAACATCATCAACACGGGCAACATCAACCAGATTCCGGATGCGACTCTGGCTGCGGATCGCGCCGCCGGCATCAAGCTGAACTCCACCACGACCGCCAATCCCTACTACACCACGGGCACCATCAACGGATACGCGCCCACCGGCATTCTTACCAACAAGACGATTTCGCTGGCGCAGGCGCAGCTGCCCTACAACCAGTTCACCAGCATTACCGTCGCGCAAGACAACGGTTACAACCACTACAACGCTCTTGCGGTTAAAGTGCAGAAGCGTGTCACCAACGGACTCACTGTCCTGACCACCTACACGTGGTCGGCCAACTGGGACAACCTGTGGAGCGCAGGGTCGCAGATCTACTCCACCTACGGTCCGCAGGACATTTACAACCCGAAGGGTGAGTACGCCCGCGCACTCAACAACATTCCGAACCGCTTCACGGCTGCCTTTAGCTACGACCTCCCAGTTGGCAGGGGCAAAGCGCTCCTCGGCAGGTCTCCCTGGTACGTGAACGAGCTGGTGGGTGGATGGCAGATCAACGACGAGTGGATCGTGCAGAACGGCGAACCGCTCAGCGTCATCCAGACCAACCTGAACACGTCCTTCGGCACAACCGGCGCCGGCGGCTCGTACCAGCGCCCGAATCTGGTTGGCGATGCGCACGCCGCCTGCGGCTCCGGCCGTCCCCAGGGACGCCTGGGCGTCACCTCGTACGCAACCGCTCAGACGCCGTACCTGAACGCCGCGGCGTTCTCGCCCGCGCCCGCGTACACCTACGGCAACGCGCCGCGCGACCTGCCGTGCCAGGCGCCCGGCAGCAACCAGTCCGATATCTCCATCAACAAGAACTTCAAGATCACTGAGCGGGTGAACGCCCAGTTCCGCGCAGAGGCCTTGAACGCATTCAACACGCCGCTGTTCGGACCGCCGGCGCAGACACTTGTGGTCACCACGCCCGCGACGGTTTCCGCACAGCCTGTAGCGGCGACCGGCACCAACCAGACACTGGGCAACGTCACCACTCAGATCAACTACTCCCGCATCATCCAGCTGGGCGGACGCATCAGCTTCTAGCCCACCCGCACAAGCCGCAGCACCAAAGAGGTCCCGCCCTGGCGGGGCCTCTTTTCTTTGCCCTTCCGCGATGCCTCTCGCGGGAGCGGTTGAGAGGTGATCGTGGCCTTAGCCGCGCCGCCGGGCGTGACTCAGGAGATGCCCCTGAGAACGCTGTTCACAAAGCTTCTGTGCTTGTGGCATAATCCGTCGTCGTCAAATTCCAGCCTGTGCCGTTCCGGATGCACCCGCACTTTGAGGGATTGCGTCCCGCGACAGAAGCGAATGGGATGGCAGGCGTTTCGATTCACGTGCGTCGCTGAATCGTCTCAGTGTAACCCGCGCGTAGGCACGCCGAAGAGCGCGGACGGCTTGATTTAAGGATGGTTTAGGAGGCCACACGATGTTTGAAACGAATCAAAGACAGGTGTCTCGGCACGCGGATGCTGCCGGTCACGAGACAAGAACTCCCTCCCCCGGGGGCCGGTGGGCCGCGGCGATGGTCCGCTCCGCGCTGCGTGCCTCCCTGGCCGTCGCCGCTGTGGCTGTGCCTGCCGTTGCGCTGAACCTCGCCGCGCCAGCGGCTTACGGCCAGGCCAGCTCGAGCTCTGACGCGGCGGGCAAGATCACCGACGCCAGCGGCGCGACGATTGCCGGCGCCACCGTGCACCTGATCAATACCGGCACCGGCGCCGAGCGTACTGCTACCACCAACAACGCCGGTGAGTGGTCCATCCCCAACGTCCCTCCCGCGACCTACAAGCTCCGTGTTGAAAAATCAGGCTTCAAGGCAAGTGAAATCGCTGCCTTGCCGGTTGAAATCGGCAAGACAGCAAACGGCTCTGTCACGCTGGCCGTCGGCGGCGCGTCCGAGACGGTCGAAGTCAGCACGCTGCCTCCACAGCTGCAGACGCAGGAAGCCACCGTCGGCCAGGTCATCGACCAGAAGCAGATCAACGACCTGCCGCTGAACGGCCGCAACGTGCTCCAGCTTGCGACACTTGCTCCCGGCGTCTCGCCGCCGCAGTCCGGACAGACGGGCGCACCGGCCCAGACGGGTACGGCCTCCAACTCCCGCAACCTCTACATCACGGTCGACGGTGGACGTGGCAACTCGACGAACTATGTGCTCGACGGCACCTATGTCCGCTCGATCCGTTTCAACAACATGTCGCTGCTGCCTAACACCGACACCCTGCAGGAATTTAACCTGCTTCGGTCGACCTTCTCCACGGAGTACGGCCAGGGGCAGGCGGTCGTTTCGATGGTGACCAAGTCGGGTACGAACAAGCTTCACGGATCGGGTTACCTGTTCGCTCGTAACGGCATCTTCGATGCGCGCAACTACTTCTTCACCCCGGCCAGCGGCCCCAAGCCCGACTTTCATCGCTACCAGTTCGGCGGCACCTTTGGCGGTCCCATCATCAAAGACAAGCTCTTTATCTTCGGTGGCTACGAAGGTCAGCGGTCGGCGAAACAGAGCAACGCCACGGCTCTTTTCCCAACCCAGAGCGAGCTTGCTGGAAATTGGACCAGCGTGCAGGCCCTGCCAAATCCAACCGGCAACTACAGTGGTGTTCCCGGGGGCGCGATAAGCTACAGCACTACGAATCCTTCTGGCTTCAGCGTGACCAACAAGGTGGCGCTCGCCCTGAACCCGACCTATCCGGTGGTCACCAGCGACGCAACCACAATCAATGGCAACAGCAACTACGCGCTGGTGCTGCCCTTCATCGACAACTACGACTCCTTCACTGTTCGTGGGGACATGTCCTTTACGTCCAAGCACTCCATGTTCGGGCGTTACGCCAACTACAACGCGAGCCAGCTCACGCCTACTGTGCAGGGCAGCTCGAACTCCAATCCCCTGCTTGGCCGCAACGCCGTATTGGGCGACACCTACCTCATCAACTCGAAGATGGTGAACGAAGTCCGTATCGGCTGGAATGAGTTCTACAACATCGGTCTTACCGTTCTGCAGAACGCAGGTCCGAATGGCAACTGGGCGACCGCAGAAGGTCTGACGAATCTGACAGCGCTGACCTCGGCGCGGCAAAACGGTCGTGCCGCCTTCACAATCAACGGCTATACGTCCGTGGGCGATGGCGCGGGCGACCAGGGCGGCCACGAGAACATCATCAGCATCGGTGACACGCTGTCTGACGTGCTCGGCAAGCACACGATCAAGGTAGGTTTCCAGGGCCAGAACCGCCGACTGTGGCAGATCGCGGACAACAACGCTCGCGGCACGGCTACCTTTGATAACTGCACACCGGCGACCTACGCTTCCGGCTACACGCCGACCGGGCCGGACGATCCCAACAACGTAGTATCTGTGGGCAACTGTACCTTCGGTAACAAGACCTACACAGTCAATGGACAAACGTACTTTTACAACAAGTTCCAGAACTACGCCCGTGGCTTCTGCACCTCCGGCTGCAACGGTAACGCGGGTACCACGCTGGGTCACTATCGCGATAACACCTATGGTGCGTTCTTCAATGACACCTGGAACGTCGGCCACGGTCTAACGGTCAACCTTGGCCTGCGCTGGGAGTACAACCAGCCCTTCCACGAGCAGAACGGGCTTGAGGGCTCGCTTGATCCAGGCACCGGAAAAATCACATTCGTGAAGATCCCTGCAGTCATCCCGACGGCATACTTGCCCTATATCGATACATCACGCACCTACCAGCCGGGCATCATCCAACCCTTCAAAAAGGGTTTTATGCCTCGCGTTGGTCTCGCGTACGAGGTACATCCCGGAACCGTCGTTCGCGCGGCATACGGTATTTACTTCGATAATCTAAACACCAACGAGTTGCAGTTCACGCGCTATGCTGCTCCGCTGTACTACCAGCAGTCGTTCAACAACGTCTTCACGAACACGCTCTATCCAGACCCGACAACGTCGTCCATTCTTCCCGCGCCGTTCTCGATCTTCCCGTTCAACAAGCAGCCCCTCACGCAGGAGTGGAACGCCAGCCTGCAGCAGGACCTGGGTCACGGTGTGATCATGGAAATGGCCTACACGGGCAGCAACACACACCACATGTGGAAGCGCTATGACCAGAACATGTACGTGCAGTACCCGTACCAGATCCCAACGAACCTGACCACGCGTCCGTTCCCGCAGTTCGGCCCCGGCATCCTGACCAGCTCTACCCTTGGCAGCGCAAACTTCAACGGCGGTTCGATCAAACTCGAACAGCGACTGAAGCACGGGCTCTACTACCTGGGCAGCTATCAGTGGTCGAAGAACCTCGACAACATCTCGGGTGAGGCGGGTGCAAACGACTCGTCCTACGCGACCACAACGTCCTTCGATCACTCGTACTCGAACTTTGACACGCGTAACCGCGCGGTCATCTCGGGTGGATACGAGCTGCCATTCGGTAAGGGATACGACCACCTGCAAGGCAAAATCGGCAGCGCACTCGCTGGCGGATGGACCCTGCAGCCCGCCGTTCAGCTTCGGACGGGATACCCGTTTGATATCGGCGGTTCGGGTTGCTCATTTGCTAACTACATCGGTTGCCGTGTCTTCCTGGCACCCGGCCGCACAGTTGCCAGCTCGTACAAAGGCTCCAACAAAGGCATCAGCAACTGGTTCGACCCGACGGCCTACTCTCAGTCGCCCACAGTCGCAACCTTTAGAGGAACACCTGGTGCTTACGTATCGGATGCGCGCCCCATCCCGAATCTTCAGGGCTGGGTAACTCGTAATACCGGTCGTGGTCCGGGCACCGCGTCGTTTGACCTCTCGGGGATCAAAAACTTCCGTATCCACGAGCGCTTCAACATGCAGTTCCGCGCTGAGGCGTACAACATCATCAACCACGGTATCTTCTCCAACCCGTCGGGCGCCCTCGGCACACCGACCTCAGTTGGTAAGATCACCGGCACCTCGCTGGATAACCGCAGTCTGCAGTTCGCTATCAAGGGCACGTTCTAAATCAACACAACACCAACGATGGGGCTTGACACGGTCAAGCCCCATCGCTGTTTCTGGCAGGGCACATACACCAAGGAGCAGCTCCATGCTGGCACAAACCACACTTGCGACGATGCTTACGTTCCTGGCGCTGGCAGCCGCCTCTGCGCAGGCGGTGCCGCCCGCGCTTGAGTCTCCACCGGCGCGCCCGCCGGTCGCCGGACCCAACGGCGAAATGCTCCCCGGCATGCCGCGCTTCCACGACCCCGCGCCGTATGACATCGACGAGCACACCGGCTACACCCAGATCTTCGACGGCAAGACACTCTCCGGCTGGGACGGCGATCCGACCCTGTGGCGCGTGGAAGACGGCATCATGGTCGGCGAAACGGACAAGCCGCGCGGCAACAGCTACATCTCCTATCACGGCGCGCAGTACAAAGACTTCGATCTTAAGCTGCAGATGAAGATCGAAAAAGGCGGCGGAGGCGGCATCCAGTACCGCAGCAAGGCAGGCGTTCCATGGACACGCGCGCAGCCCGTCAGCGTGACACCCACCAAGTGGCTGCTGACCGGTCCCCAGGCCGACTTCTGGTACCCCGTGCGCCCGTCGGCCGCGGCCTACACCGGCCAGTGGTACTCCGAAAACACCATGCAGGGCATTCTTGCCTATCGCGGGCAGGTGACGCAGTCGCTACCCGGCCAGCCCAACCGGCTGGTCGGCACCATCGGCGATAAGCAGGCGCTTGGCGGCTATGTAAAGGTGAACGACTGGAACGACTACGAGATCATCGCGCGGGGCGGCGTGATGATGCACATCATGAACGGCCAGCTCATGGCCATCTTCATCGACGACAACGCCAACGACGCCAACAACCAGAAGGGCATGATCGGCTTCGAGCTGGAAAGCTCACCCACAAAGATTTCCGTACGCGACATCTGGGTCCGCAGCTTCGATTAGAACTACCTTGAAGGCTCCTGAATGGACGCTCGAAAACGGAGAAAGCAGAGGCCTTCAAGCCTCTGATCATGCACCGCCTAAGTCTGGGCTTCAGCCCCGGGAAGTTTCTGCAGCAGACTGCCAGCCCTGAAGGGCTGAATTTGGTCGCTTGTTTCAGCGGCCTGAAGGCCGCTGCTTTCTCCGCAGGTATGAAGGCAACGGTGGTAACGTCGAAGACGACAAACGTCCGCAGAGGTGCAGGTTGCAATCGAAAGAAGAACGCTTCGACGCCGTGGTAATCGGCTCCGGCCAGGGTGGCAATCCGCTGGCAAAGGCCATGGCAAACCACGGCTGGAAGACCGCCGTCATCGAGCGGCGCTATCCCGGCGGCACCTGCGTTAACGACGGCTGCACGCCCTCCAAGACCATCGACGCCAGCGCGCGCGTCGCCTACCTGGCCAGGCGCGGAGCGGACTTCGGCGTCGGAACCGGCGACATCTCCATGGACATGCAGGCGGTGTACGACCGCAAAGAAAGCCTGCTGCTCGCATCGCGGAAGAACAACGGCAAAGCCCTTCAAAGCGAGAACGGCACACTGCTGATGGGCGAGGCCAGCTTTGCCGTCGACCAGCCGGGCGGCGGAAGCTTCGCCCTCGACGTAGCCATGCAGGACGGCACGTCTCGCCGCCTCATCACCTCGCGTGTCTTTCTCAACACCGGCGAGCGGCCGCACATTCCTGAACTCCCCGGCCTCGACAGCGTGCCGTACCTCGACAGCACCAGCATCATGGAGCTGACTACCGTGCCCGGCCATCTGATCACGCTGGGCGCGGGCTACATCGCGATGGAGTTCGCGCAGATGTTTCATCGCTTCGGGGCGAAGGTCACCGTGCTCGAACGCGGCGAGCGTATCGCGGCGCACGAGGACGATGACG
>CAZZVI010000070.1:11889-14310 GCA_964657335.1 uncultured Terriglobus sp. | reverse complement strand
CCGTTGCGCAGACGCCCTGCCTCATCCACATCGCACACCTGGCTCAAGGCATACTTCTTGCCCGTTGCAAAGTCATCTGGGCCATGCGCGGGTGCGGTATGCACGCTGCCGGTGCCCTGCTCGGTGGTGACGTATTCGGCCATCACGCCGAGTACTTCGCGCGGAAGGAACGGATGCGCGAAGGTGACGCGCTCCAGCTTCTCGCCTGTGAAGCTTGCGACCTCTTCATACGCGGGCAGCCCGGCGGAAGTCTTCAAAGACTCCAGCAACTCCTTCGCCACGATGTAGACGTTGCCCTTGCCCCACGTCGAGTTGTCTTCGGCAATGCGCACCGCGACATACTCAAACGAAGGATGGAAGGCAATGGCGAGGGATGCAGGTAGCGTCCATGGCGTGGTCGTCCAGATCAGCCCGAAGACTGGCAAACCGGCGAGCGACGGATCGATGTGTTCTGCCGGCGAGGTCAGCGCGTATCGCACGTAGACCGAGGGCGAGGTGTGCATCTCGTACTCGACTTCCGCCTCGGCCAGCGCGGTTTTGTCGTGCATGCACCAGTACACGGGCCGCAGACCCTTGTAGACGAACCCCTGCTCGAAGAAGGCGTAGAACGTCTCGAGGATGCGGGCTTCGTAGTCGAAGCTCATCGTCAGGTACGGATTGTCCCAGCGGCCAAGCACGCCCATGCGCACGAACTGCGAGCGCTGCAGATCGACATACTTGCTCGCGTAGTCACGGCACTGCTGGCGCACGGTCAGCGCGTCCATCTCCAGCTTCTTGCGGCCAAGCTGCTCGTCTACCTTGATCTCGATGGGCAGGCCGTGGCAATCCCATCCGGGTACGTACGGTGCGTCAAAGCCGGCCATCGTCTTCGACTTCACGACGAAGTCCTTGATGCACTTGTTCAGCGCGTGGCCCAGGTGGATGGCGCCATTCGCATACGGCGGTCCGTCGTGCAGGATGTACTTCGGTGCACCGGCGCGGGCAGCGCGAATCCGGCCGTACAAATCGGCATCTTTCCAGGCCTGCAGACGTGCCGGCTCGTTCGCCGGCAGGTTCGCCTTCATGGGAAAGGCCGTCTTCGGCAGATTCAGGGTGTCTTTCATCGCCACCGGCTTTTTCGGCCCGTTTTGCTGCGCTTCGTCCATCGATTCCTCATCGCCGTCCGCACCGCTACACGCGGCGCTGAGCGTTCGTCCCAAACCCTTATTGTAGTGACGAAGGGCGATGGCCGCTAACGTCCTGTTACTTCCGGCGGGTGGACTGCGTCCAATGCTTGAAAGACCGTAGACGGCGTTGCGGCGCGCACCGCTTAACTTTTGTAGTATGTAGTGTGAGACGCCAGAACTGCCGCATCCTGATGCGTCCCGAACGTCCTTAGGCCTGCCCAGTACGCAGGCGGAACACAGAGTCCAGGGCTGCCGGGCAACCTGATTTGAACCGCAGCGAGACTCGCGCGGCGAAGACGTAGAGATTAGAGGCAATGGCGACTATCACCGATCCGTCACAACCTGCCGTCGAAACGGAACGCCCCATCCGGCGCAACATGGTCGCTGGCCCAAACCTCGGTCAGCCGGAGGAGTTGATCTCTCAGGGGCCGTTCGCATCCCTGGTGCAGAATTTCCGCGACGCGTTCTTTCCGGAGAAGCTGCCGCCCCTGGTGCTGGAGTCGAAGCCCATCGCGGTCGCAAATCCGATGGACGTCAAGCGGGATCCGAAGAGCGTTGCCACCGCGGCCGGCGTGCATGCGCTCATCTTTCTGCTGATCTTCTGGATCAGTGCGCACGTGATCCGCAAGGTGGTCGCAGCGCCGCCGAAGGTCAATACGATCAGCTTTGACGTGCCTCCGCCGCAGCCGCCGTTGAAGATCGTTGCGCCCAAGCCGATGGGCGGCGGCGGTGGTGCGCATGACATCGCGCCGGTCACGCAGGGCAGGCTCCCCAAGTTCTCGCCGACGCCGATTGTTCCTCCTTCCAATCCGCCGAAGATTGAGCCGAAGCTGGCGGTCGATCCCGCGATCAACGTGCAGACCAATCTGCACATGACCAACAACAACATGCCGAACCTCGGCATGCCGAACGCTCCGAATGTCGGTGTTAACTCTCTCGGAAACGGCAGCGGCGGCGGTCTGGGGAATGGCCGTGGCAACGGCCTGGGCAACGGCTCGGGCGGTAACACCGGCGGCGGCGCATACCAGGTCGGCGGCGATGTCTCCGCTCCGCAGCTGATTTACCAGGTGGACCCGGAGTTCAGCGAAGAAGCACGCAAGGCCAAGTTCCAGGGCGAGGTGCTGGTCCACCTGATCGTGGACGCGACCGGCCGGCCGACGCAGGTCAGGGTCATTCGCCCGGTCGGTATGGGACTGGACGAAAAGGCGCGCGAAGCCGTGGCGCAGTACAAGTTCCGCCCGGCACGCAAGGGCGG
>CAZZVI010000070.1:0-11789 GCA_964657335.1 uncultured Terriglobus sp. | reverse complement strand
TTCATACGAATGCCTTCGGTATGTCATCCCGGAGCGAAGCGGACGCATCTGCATTTTGGCTCCACGCGCCGACGCCATCCCAGCGGGCGCTGAATCAGGAGCGCGCGCTACGGGCGACATGTGGATGTTCTTGGCCCCTGTTGTGTCGTAAGGTCGACCGGCACACATGCAGATTCCTACGCTTCGCTGCGGAATGACACTTCGGCTACGCGACGGGATGACGAGTTGATGGCGGACGCTCGAACCGTAAGCGGTACGCCCTTAATCACCCCAGAATGAGGAATTTAGCTGTAAGTTCTTCCGAATGAGGATTTTAGCGGTCGGTTCTGCATAAGTGCCGTGTTATGAGGAGTTTGGCTTTTCAGCAAAAGACGGGGGAGGGGGTCTGCCGGGAGGCAATCTCCTCGAAGGTCATGTTTTCTGCCGGGCTGCCGGAGCGTGCCTTCCAGTCCAGGAACATGCGTCCGTAGCTGTCGGTGAAGCACCATTCGCGGTCGATGCCCAGGCGCTCGAGCGCACAGTCGATCCAGCCTGGTTCGCCCTCCAACTCGGCGAAGTCGCCGATGGGAGTCTCGTCCAGCACCAGAGCTCCGTCGCCGTCGTGGAACTCGGTGCGGAACTTCTCGTAGCGGAAGACGGGTGCGTAGCCGAGCTCGATGAAGACAGCGCCCATCGCGTCGCCGTCCTGGACCTCGGTCTCGGTCTCGACGCGCTCCTTGTAGAAGCTGGAGTCGTCGTTGCCCGCAGGCGGGCGCTTGTGGGTCAGGACCCAGGCTCCGCCGTACTCGCGCATGCGCAGCACGCGACGTTGGCTCAGCAGGCGGCGGTCGGGTGTGTCGAAGAGCACGTTGCGTTCCAGCGTGCGCGGTGTGCGAAGGGCGAAGCCGGCACCGAGAGCGCGATGATAAAACTCGCGCGGGTCCGGAACGCAGAACTTGAGCTCGATCTCCGCGTGCAGCATGGGTAGGAGTATAGGCCCGATCGGCACGGCAGGCCTGCGGGAAACCCGTACCATAATGCGGTGGATATCGCCCGCACTTCGGCTTTGGGAAAGCGCACGCTGTGCCTGCCTGCGGCGTCGCCGGAGAGCCTTCGCGTGGCGGCCGAGCTGCTCCGCAACGGCGGCCTTGTCGCCATGCCGACCGAAACGGTTTACGGTTTGGCTGCAAACGCCTTCGATGCGGATGCGGTTGAGCGCGTGTTCATCGCCAAGCAGCGCCCGCATTGGGACCCGCTGATCGTGCATGTCAGCGACGAGGCGATGCTGCAGCGTGCCGTGCGCGAGGTGCCCGCTGCCGCGCGCAGGCTGATAGAGGCATTCTGGCCTGGCCCGCTGACGTTGTTGTTGCCGCGCCGGCCGGAGCTACCGCTGGCGGTGACTGCAGGACGTGATCTCGTAGGTGTGCGGATGCCATCGCATCCCGTCGCGCTGGCCTTGATCCGGGCGGCGTCCGTGCCGCTGGCCGCGCCAAGCGCTAACCGTTTCGGCCACATCAGCCCAACGACGGCGCAGCATGTGTTGGCCGATCTGGACGGCCGGATCGATGCAGTGCTCGATGCCGGACCATGCAGCATTGGCGTCGAGTCGACGGTGCTCGATCCGTCGTCCATGGTGCTTTACCGCGAGGGTGGTGTGAGCCGCGAGCAGATCGAGCAGGCGGCGCAGGCCGCGATAACGGTTTACCAGCCTGCAGCGGAAGACAAACCGCCCGGGAGCTTGCCGTCGCCGGGTGTCGGCATCCGGCACTACGCCCCGCGAGCCCGTGTTGTGCTGGTGGAAAGCGAAAGCGAACTGCTCGGGAAATTGGCGGAGTTGGGGTTGCAGCGAACGGGTGTGATGCTGCCGAAAGGCTGGTCGGTCTCGGCCGCTGCGGTGTTTGCGTGGGAGCGCTGGGACGATCCGCCAGCTCTGGCGCGCACTCTCTACACGGGCCTGCGGGAACTGGATAACGCTGGAGTCAGCACGATACTCTGTCCGCTTCCAACCTCAAGCGAGTTGCCGATGGTGCAGGCGATCCGCGACCGGCTGCTGAAGGCCTCGCGAACGTCATAGCGATCAATGAGTGTCGGTGGCAGCTGGCGGATCGTCGATGATGCGGGCGGAAGTATGCGTCCGCTCGAAGTTCCGGTTGTCAATCTGCATCGTGATGGTCCGGTGAAAGAAGAACAGGACGTTGATCTTGAACTCACTGCCAAAGCTGACTGGAAACCACACGCCGCCCGGTTGAGGAGCGTAGGTCGCAGAGAAGCCAAGATTGGGCACGCTGGTGCCGAGCAACGTGCGTACTGCAAAGGGTATGTTGCGGCCCAGCGCCGTCTGCACGGCGATCGGCTGAAAGTCTGCTGTATCGATCCACGCGTCGCCGCGCCAGCCGAAATCGTCTTTGTCGCGCGGCGTGAACGCGATGTGAAAGGCATCGTGAGCGTTCCGCCGTTCGCGGCCTTTCAAAGTGAACACGTAGCTTGCCTGCGCCTTTGTACTCAGGGGAAAAAGGCCCGCGTTCAGGCCGTCCTTCGACTTTTCGTCCGTGAGGTTCTTGCGAAGGTTTTCGACCAGGTCCCGGTCGGTGTCGCCTTCCATCTTGTCTCTGGCTGGATCGTGATTGGGCTCGGGCCGGTTGGAGTAGGTCTCGTAAGTCTTCTTGCGCAGGACGCGACCGTCAAGCTTGAGTAACTCGCGATGCGAACCCTGCGCTTCAGGCGCGACGCGCATGTCGGTCATCTCTTCGCACTGCACCGTCTTGCCTTTGCGTGAAGCGACCCGCGCGTGCTGCACGTAGATGTAATGCGTGCGTTCGGCCTCTGCGCGGTCCGTGTTCGCGGCGACACGAGCCATGATCTCCGCAGCTGTCAGCGATAGCTCACTTTGGGTGAAAGCGTGGGCAGGCAAGAGGCAAGCCGCACCGACGATCGCAGCAGGAATCACTTGCATGTTGCGCTGTACGCGGCAAAGGTTCGCGTAGTTCCGTTGAGCAAGCGCTGCTTCACCGCGAGCCGGGCGGGTGCAGATGCGCGGGCAGGTGAACGACGCCGCGGTGCAGCAGCAGAATGAAGACGGCCGCAGCGATGCCAAGGACAACCAGCATCATCAATACCACGCCCAACCACCCGAAGTTGCGCGGGTGCTTGACCGCATTGCGGTTGCGGCGAACGGCTTCGGCAAATTCAATCCAGTCGTCATCGCGCTGTGTCTCTGCCATGCCGCTGGCTTGCAGCGCGGAGAGAAATTTCTGCAGGGTGCCATCCGCGTCCAGGCCGCACACCTGAGCGTACGAGCGTACGATGCCGCGGTTGAAAACACCGCCAGGCAGTTCGCGGAAGTGATCGGACTCGAGCGCATTCAGATGCCGCAGGGAGATCCGTGTGGAGGCAGCAATGTGATCCAGGGAAATTCCCCGGCGCTCGCGCTCCTGCCTCAACCCCTCACCAAACTGCATGCGTTCTTCTACCCGTTTCGCTCAATTGGGAGAATCAAGTACGCTTCGGCCTCTGCTTTGTAGTCGTGCAAGGCTATCGTATCGTCGTCACGCAGCACCGGACTGGAAATCACATGGTGCATCGCCGAGGTACCGACTTGTATACATTACATCGGCGATTGAGCAGCCCGCGTCACGGCTGCGCGACGCTTCTACTATCCGCAAGATGCGGATTGGGGCGATCCGGGCTGCCATGCCAAGCTGCGCCGACTTTCACTGCATGCTGCGTATTGCCGAGCGATTCTCTTGAGCAGATCACAACAGCATCTGCCAAGGCCCGGTGCTAACCTTGACAGGAGACTATAAGTCACGAGGTTTTATCCGCATATGGCCACTGCCGTTCTCACTCCCCAAACCGTTTTGCCTTACAAGGTTGCAGATATCTCCCTGGCCGATTGGGGTCGCAAGGAAATCGATATTGCCGAGCAGGAGATGCCCGGCCTGATGAGCATCCGTGCAAAATACGCTGCAGGCAAACCGCTGGATGGCGTGCGCGTGACCGGGTCGTTGCACATGACCATCCAGACAGCGGTGCTGATCGAGACGTTAAAGGACCTGGGCGCAGATGTTCGCTGGGCGAGCTGCAACATCTTCTCCACCCAAGACCACGCGGCAGCGGCCATCGCCGAGACCGGCACTCCGGTCTTCGCGTGGAAGGGCGAAACGCTAGAGGAGTACTGGTGGTGCACGTACCAGGCGCTCAGCTTCCCGGGTGATCTTGGACCGCAACTCGTTGTCGATGATGGCGGTGACGTGACACTGCTGATCCACAAGGGTGTCGAGCTGGAAGGCGGCGATCGCAGCTTCGTCGACGGCAAAGCGGGCAGCGAGGAAGAAGCAGTCATTCAGAAGCTCTTGGTGAAGGTACTGGAAGAGGATCCGCAGCACTGGCACAAGCTGGCGAAGGAATGGCGCGGCGTCTCGGAAGAGACAACCACCGGCGTGCATCGCCTTTACGACATGATGAAAAAGGGCAAGCTGCTGGTGCCTGCCATCAACGTGAACGACTCGGTGACAAAGAGTAAGTTCGACAACCTCTATGGTTGCCGTGAGTCGCTGGCGGACGGCATCAAGCGCGCGACTGACGTGATGATGGGCGGCAAGGTTGCGGTGGTCTGCGGCTATGGCGATGTGGGCAAAGGCTCAGCCCACAGCCTGCGTGGCATGGGTGCCCGCGTCGTGATCACGGAGATTGATCCGATCAATGCGCTGCAGGCCGCGATGGAAGGATTTGAGGTCACGACCATCGAAGAGACACTCGGCCGCGGCGATATTTACGTCACCGCAACGGGCAACGTGGACATCATCACCTATGAGCATATGCAGCAGATGAAGGACCAGGCCATCATCTGCAACATCGGACATTTCGACAACGAAATCCAGATGGACCTGCTGAACGGTGCGAAGGAAGTCGAGAAGCTTGAGATCAAGCCGCAGGTACACAAGTACACCTTTCCCAATGGCAACCAGATCTTTGTGCTGGCCGAGGGGCGCCTGGTGAATCTTGGCTGTGCTACTGGTCATCCGAGCTTTGTAATGTCGAACAGCTTCAGCAACCAGACACTTGCGCAACTCGATCTGTGGGCCAATAAGGACACCTATCCAATCGGCGTCTATGTGTTGCCGAAGAAGCTGGATGAGGAAGTCGCGCGGTTGCACCTGGAGAAGATCGGGGTAAAGCTCACGACGCTCTCACCGCGGCAGGCCGACTACATCGGCGTGCCGGTCGAGGGTCCTTACAAGGCCGAGACTTATCGGTACTAGCAACTCAGGGAAGTCCGGGAGTGGGGCGCGGCATTGCCGTGCCCCCTTTCCTTTGCAGTGACTTGCGCCCGCGCGGCAACAGGATCTGCAGATGGTGTTCTACTAACAACGACGATCTGCTTTTCAGCGTCTGAACAAAGACGGTACGTTTATGTTGATTCAAAGCGAATTTGATATCCAATTTCATCTGCCCGGTGAAACGCCGATGGTGGCTCTGCTTCACCTGCATCCCTCGCTGGACGCGGCGCTGCGTACCAGTGACGAACTTAAGGTGGAGCACATCAATGCCAGCAGCAACACCACCATTTTGCCGGAGAGCTATGTTGATAGCTTTGGCAATCGCTGCGCACGTTTCCATGCGCCTCCGGGCGCGCTGCGG
The DNA here is from genome assembly GCA_964657335.1 of uncultured Terriglobus sp. Classification (GTDB taxonomy): domain Bacteria; phylum Acidobacteriota; class Terriglobia; order Terriglobales; family Acidobacteriaceae; genus Terriglobus. The sequence continues at coordinate 6,170 of CAZZVI010000070.1, read as the reverse complement.
CTTAGCGGCAAGAACACCGTCGAAGTCTCCGGCGATCCGGACCCGCAGCCCTTCGGAGCGGTGCAGCATCCCGTGGATGATCTGCCTGCCGAGATCCTGCAGTTTCTGCTGGCAAGCCGCTACTGCGAGGTAGACCGCTTCAGCGCGATCGCCTACGACCTCTTCAGCAACCTGCCGCCGGGCGGTGAACGCGCCATGGCGATCCGTGACTGGGTGCATTGGAAGGTACGGTTCGACTACACCAAAGCTCGGCCGACCAAGACAGCGATGGATGTCTACACGGAGCGCGAGGGAGTCTGCCGGGACTTTCAGCATCTGGCGATCACGTTGAGCCGCGCCATGAATATTCCAGCGCGGTATGTCACTGGACACCTCGGCGATATCCGTCACCCCTTCTCGGGATCGGGCGATTTTTCTGCCTGGTACCAGGTGTGGCTTGGCAATCAATGGTGGGACATGGACGCGCGGCACAACGACCCGCGGATCGGGCGCTTGTTAATGGCCACAGGACGCGATGCCGCGGATGTGGCCATCACCACGTCGTTCGGCACGGCCAATCTGACCCACTTCTATGTAGAGTCAAACGAGATCGACGAACACGGCGTTCGCGTGCCGCTGCCGCCGAGGTTCGATGCGGCTCCTGCTGCTGCACCTTCGCTGCCTGTGAATGCGATCGTGGCGCAGGCTAAGTAACCTGCCAGTTCCTTCCAACTCAGATGGATGGCCGCGCAGGCCAGGTGCTTTGCTAGACTTGGGCTTGCATGAAGGTCTCCTTACCCTCGCGCGTCCCCATGACGTGGGTCGTCTCCTTTGTGCTGGTACTGGCCTGCGTGCAACTGGCGGAAGGGACCCCAGTGGCATTGAGCTTTACTGGGTGTGCCTTCATCGTAGTGGCATCGTTAGCCTTCAATCTGACCGGCGGTCTGCAATTCCCCAGCGGCGCTTATGTCTTCTTCAATGCCATGTTCTCGTGCGTTGTCGGCATGATCGCGAAAGCTTTGCTGGGGGAAGCTTTGCAGACGAACCTGATCGGCGCGCAGCATACCCTCTCGGTCTATCTCGTAGGCATGTGCGCCATGCTGGCTGCCGTGCTGCTGAACAGGCGCTTCCGCCGCAAAAAGCCTCTTCTCTCAGACCGGCTGAACAGCACGCAGATCAATTCGATTGCGGTTGGATGTTTGCTGCTATATGTGTTGCCCATTTACATTCTGCCGCCACAGTGGGCCGGGACCTATAACCAGTTCGACTACTTTCAGTTCCTGGCGATCATGTTGCCCGTCCACCAGCTGGCGCGAGATACAGACGGCCGCCGTACGTTCAACTGGATCTCGTTCTCTGTCTGGCTGTACATCACGGTTCGTTTCGGCATCTTCGTCTTTTCGAAAGAAGGGATGTTTGCGCCCAGCGCTGCGTGGGCCATCGCGGCGGTCGCCGGCGGCTACAGGGTGTCTTTGAAAAAGGGAATCATACTCGGCTTCACTGCCTTCACCGCCGCGGTCTTCCTGACGCCGTTTTCGCAGCTCGGCCGTGTGTACCGCGAGGAAGAGAACGTCGTCGGCATCGCGATCAATATGCTTCTTCATCCCGTAGAAACCAGGGCGCTCTACGAAGACGTGACATCGCAGGGAATCGTACAGGGTGGTGGCGCCGCTCACTGGTTCGACTCTCCGGAAGGCTTGCTAGATCGCCTGACGGTTGTGCCGGTCGATGATGTGCTCATCTATGTGACGGACCACGGCCAGCCCGGATCGATGGAAATCCTTGAGAGTTACTTTACGAACCTGATTCCGCGATACCTGTACCCCGGCAAGCCGACCTTTCTTGTAGGCAACCTCTATGGTCACGAAATTGGAGCGCTGGCCGCGGAGGACACTTCTACCGGCGTCTCATTCAGTGCCTATGCCGACGCATATCACGTCGATCGTTGGGAAGGTGTCGCCATCATCCTTCCGTGTCTTTTCTTCATGTTGTTTTTTGTTGCGGATTCGCTTGTAGGCACCATTCGGCAGACTCGCTGGTCGCTGCTTTACTTTGTGTGGTTTGCTCACCAAGGTGCGGAGGGCTTGATGAACGCGCTTGTCTACGGGGCCGGAACCTTCACCTTTGCAGTGGTCCTCGCGCAGACTGCGACCACCAGGATGGGGCCCATTCTTGGCGCCATGACGATCCGCCCGGGACGCAGAAAGATGTACACCCAATGGGCACCGACCGCCGTAAGCAGCGTCGGCCCCGGAGCTACAATCGAGCGTAGATATGAATAGCCTGGTTGTTGGAAACCTTGTGCACCGCCCGTTGCGCTCGCTGATTTCGGCTGTCGCTGTAGCCATCGAAGTCATCATGATTCTGTCGATCGCGGCCATCATGCTGGGCATGCTGAACGGGCAGAAAGTACGCACCACGGGCATTGGCGCCGATGTCATCGCACGGCCCGGCACTACCTCGAACTTGATGGGCGTCAGCGGCGCACCGGCTTCGACCAAGATCCAAGGCGTGCTCGAGAAGCTGCCACATGTGCAGGTCGCCGCTCCCGTTTACGTCCAGTTGGTAGCCAGCGCAAGCCTGGAGAATATTTGGGGCATCGATTATCAAAGCTTCAACGCGTTGCGGCCGTTTGTGTTCGTTGACGGCGGCCCATTCACCGGGCCTGACGACATCATCATCGACGACGTGGCAGCCGCGAGCGGCAAGGGCTTTCACGTCGGCGACACCATGAAGGTGCTTGGCCGCAACTTCCGTATCTCCGGCATCGTGGAGCACGGCAAGGGCGGCCGTAAGTTTCTGCCGTTGGAGACCATGAACGCGATCAACGGCACAGAGAATCGCTGCAGCCTGTTCTATGTCAAGACAGAAGATCAGCCACGTTGGCAGAACACTGTGCGCGATGAGATTCATGCAACCGACGGCCTGCAGCAATGGGACGTGCAGACGCTGGATGAGTTCCTGTCCATGCTCACGCCCGAGAAGTTTCCCGGCTTCAATATCGGTCTGCGCGTGGTGATCGGCATCGCCGTGATCATCGGCTTCATCGTGATCTTTCAATCCATGTACACGGCCGTGATGGAACGCACGCGCGAAATCGGCATCCTGAAGTCGCTAGGTGCGTCGAAGACTTACATCGTCGGCATCGTGCTTCGCGAGTCAGGCATGCTGGCGGCGGCTGGGATCATCGCTGGAGTTCTGTTCACCTACCTGCTGCGCGGCATTTTGCACGTCAGATTTCCGCAGCTCGAGTTCGCCGTAACGCCCTCCTGGGTCGCGTCGTCCGTTTTGATCGCGCTGGTTGGTGCAACCCTCGGCGCGCTCTACCCGGCACTGAAGGCAGCAAGCAAAGATCCGATCGAAGCGCTCTCTTACGACTAGCTCAGCGCGGGTTTTGATGCGGCGCTACCATGGCAACACGCCTGTGCATCTCGTGTTGTAGCGGACAACTATGCTTTGCATCGCTGACGGATTACGCCGGAACGTGCTGCCACTCGCTCTGCTGCTGTGCGCAGCGGCGCTCCTGCTGCTGCATTTCCTCCATCTGCGCGCTGACTTTCCTAACCACTCGCCCTGGGTCGACTGGGCGAAATACACCGACGAGGGCTGGTATGGCGACGGAGCTATCCGTCATTATCTTCGAGGCACATGGCGTCTGCCGGGCGACTTCAATCCTGCGGTAGCGCTTCCCGTTTGGCCTTTTATTGAGGCGCTTGTATTTCGCTTCACGGGCGTCGGAATCGTCGCGGCGCGCGCTCTCACCGTGGTGGTGCTTGCCGGGATCCTTGTGGTTGCATATCTTCTGCTTTCGCTTTGTGCGCTGGAGCAGCACGATGAGCGCATGCGACGAGCCTTTGCTGCTGCAGCCGTGCTGCTGTTGACGGTCAGTTCGTTCGTATATGCCTTCACACGGATTGCAATTCTTGAGCCGCTGCTGATCCTTTGGGTTTTGCTTGCACTCTGCGCCGCCTATGCCGTGCGCCGCGCGGAGACAAGGCTTGCTCTCGTGAAGTACTCGATCACGGTGGGCGTTCTCATTGTGTTGATGATCGGCACAAAGACGACGGCGCTATTTCTGCTGCCGGCGGTCTGCTTCATGTTGTGGAGTTCCGCGCAATGGAAGCTTCGGCGCATGGCGCAGGTGACCGCAATCGTGTCAGGGACGCTTGCTCTTCTTTGCAGCGTCTACTTTGCCGTGCTCGTTCATGCGGGGCTGCAGAGCGACTTTGTCTATCTCTTCGCCGCGAATGGCTACACATCCATCACGCGCAGCAACTTTGTCGAAGTTGTGAAGGCGACCCTGCAGGACGGCTTTTGGATCGGCTCGCTGATCTATCCCTTGTCGCTGCTGGTCCTGCTGGCGGCGCTGTTTCGGCCGCGTGTATGGCGCGATCCGGTGTTTACTTCGCTCGTGCTGTGGGCGGTCGGGTACATGGCATTCATGGCGTACCACGCAAACCTGCAGCCTCGTTACTACCTGGTAGTCGCAGTGCCGATGATGCTGCTGATGATGCGGGGAGCGTTGCATCTGGCGCAATGGAACCGGCTCTCCCTGTACGCTGCTGTTCCGCTGTTCGCGATTGTGCTGCTTGGCGAGCTTCGGCACACCATCCACTACGTTCGCCGCCCCGAGTACACCTTCCAGGCGGCGGCCGAACACATTGAGCAGGTGGTCGAGTCGGATCCTGCGCACAGCCACACCGTCCTCTCCATCTCGGGCAGCAACCTGTCGCTCATGACAGGGCTGCCGTCGATCTGCGACGATTTCGGCACCATGCAATTGGAGGACCGCATCGCGGCCTACAAGCCCGGCTGGTTCGTGACCTGGAACTATGTCGAAGATGACAAGATGCAGGCGCTCAGCAGGTTCTACCGGCTGACTCGCGTCGCCCAGTTTCCTGCCATGGACGATCCTGACCGCAACGTCATGATCGTCTATCGACTGGACGCGAAGGACGGCATAAAGCCGAAGCGCCAGCGGTCCGGCGCCCGCGCTCTGCCAACCGCGTACGAACAAGTGTCCGAACCAATCCAGTATTGACTCCGCTCCGGTGCTCCGTTATCCTAAGAACTCGCGCAGACTCGCGTCTGCACACCTGTGCCCCATGGGTTGCGGGAGTGTGGAGGCGGCGACGCGGTGGTATTGCGGGATTGGCTAGTACTCTCAGGAGTTCGGCCCGGTTCTTGCGGCAACTGTTTGGGCGTTCCGCCTGAATGGTAGCCGGGAACAATCTCTCACAGCATCCACTCGCAATCAGCGGATTAGCCCTGAAGAGGGGTTCTTTGTGTGTGCACGACATTGGTTGAGTTGGAATTAGAAGTTCAGATTTTGTAGTCAGAAGGAAGACTCGATGTCGACATTTGTACCCAGTTCGAAAGACTTAAACCGCAAGTGGTTTGTGGTGGACGCCAGTGGCAAGACCCTGGGCCGTCTCGCCAGCGGTGCGGCACGCGTGCTCAGCGGCAAGAACAGCACGCAGTACACCCCATATATTGATACCGGCGATCACGTTGTGGTGATCAACTGCGAGAAGATCGTGCTTACCGGGATGAAGGCGCAGCAGAAGCTCTATCGCCGCTACACCGGCTTCCCCGGCGGCCTGCGTGAAGAAGAGTTCCTCAAGCTGCTGGCCCGCCGCCCCGAAGCGATCGTGGAGCAGGCCATCAAGGGCATGCTGCCCAAGACCAAGATGGGCCGCCAGATGGCGACCAAGCTGAAGGTCTACAAGGGCGACAAGCACCCCCACGAAGCACAGCAGCCCCAGCCGCTCGAAGTCACGGCGTAACCGGTTTCAAGGAAGAATAGGGATATGGCAGATCTGGTTCAATACTACGGAACGGGCCGCCGCAAGTCGGCGATTGCGCGTGTGTTTCTTCGCCCCGGCAACGGCGGCTTCAAGGTCAACGGCAAGGACATGGACGTGTACTTCGTGACGGAGCAGCAGCGCTTTGCCGCGCGCCGCACGCTGAACACGGCCAGTGTCGTCGGCCAGTTCGACGTCATCACTACCGTCAAGGGTGGCGGCGTCACGGCGCAGGCCGATGCCGTAAAGCTTGGCATTGCACGCGCCCTGCTTGAGTTCAACGTCGAGCTGCGCAAGACCCTGAAGGCTGACGGCCTGCTGACCCGCGACGCCCGCATCAAGGAGCGTAAGAAGTACGGTCAGAAGGGCGCTCGCAAGCGCTTCCAG
>CAZZVI010000069.1:0-14437 GCA_964657335.1 uncultured Terriglobus sp. | reverse complement strand
GGTGCTCGCACAGCGAGTAGAACTCGATGTCGCGGACGATCACCATCTCGTCGTAATCCACGTCGAACAGCGCGCCGCGCAGCAGGTCCGTCGGGCTCTGCTCGTAGCCGCGGGTCAGATAGGCGAGCGACTTCTCCATGCGCTCCGGCGTCTTCAGCAGGCCGTCGCGGCCGGGATCTTCACCCACGCGGCGCAGCAGTTCGCGGTACAGTTCCTCGGTCGGGGCGGCGTGCAATTCGAGCGGCTTGTCTTCCAGCGCTACGTGGGAGTTCAATCGACTGTCTTTCATCACTCTTCTCTTGACGCTCCTTAAGCCGAATCGACGCGCCATTCTTAGCACTTCGGTTCGGAATGGCACAGCTTCAGCTGTGCCATTCAGCCCGCTCGTACTTCCATCGTGTTCCCCTTAGCATCGCCATGGTTGATGCTGAGGGAAACAAATCACCACGCCACTCTCGGCACTGCTAAAGCAGTGCCCTTCCACTCTCCCGCGACGGCAGATCGAAGCTGTTGTTGCCGGTCTCCTCGATGCGGATGCTGTGCAGCCGCAGATGGCCCGAGCTATCCAGTAGTGGAACCGCATCGCGGAAGACACGCTCCACCTCGACCGAGAGATTTTCCGTGGAGGGCACGAAGTCCGTCGCGAACGTGCCGTCAGCGTTCAGGTGCGTGCCATCGAAGCGATCCAGCAGCTCGCGCTGGGCAAGCGCATCCAGTTTCGGCAGGTCCACGACAAAGCCGGTCTCAGCGTCGATCGGCCCGGCTACCGTGATCTCGACAAAGTAGTTGTGGCCGTGGCCGAAGGGATTGTTGCATTTGCCATAGGTATCGCGGTTCTGCTCGTCTGTTAGCGACAGTGCGTGCAGCCGGTGCGATGCGGACAGCCGGTAGCGGCGTGTGAAGTGCGCGACCGGCGCGGTGGTTTGAGAAGAAGTCATCAGGCCACCAGTTCCGGCTCGGCCAGGGCGGTTGCGCCTTCGAGGTCTTCGCCATAAAAATCCGCAAACAGATCGCTCATCTCGTACACGCGTACACGGTGCAGCTTTGCGTTCGGAATCTTGCCATCGAGCCGCCGCCAGATCGCCACAGCGATGTTCTCGGTCGTGGGATTGGTGTGCACGAACTCCGGCACTTCGTGGTTCAGGTGGCGATGGTCGTAAACGCTGACCACCTCGCGTTCAAGGATGTCTTTCAGCAGCTTCAGATCGACGACGAAGCCGGTCACAGGGTCCACCTCGCCCGCGACCGTCACTTCAAGGGTGTAGTTGTGGCCATGCCCGTTCGTGTTGGCGCACTTGCCGAACACCTCGGCATTCTTCGCGTCGCTCCATGCGGCGTTGCGATAGAAGTGTGCGGAAGAAAACTCGGCTTTGCGGGTGAGAAAGATCATCGCTCGTTTGGATGCTCCGAGAACCAGTATTTGTTCATACGCTCCAGGAAGTTGGCGGTGATGGGATAGCCCGACGCTGAGCCGATCACCGAATCTACGGGGCAATGGGGGCAGATCGCCGTCTGTTCGTCGTCAATCCAATCTGCAATTTCCGTCTGCGGAAAGGTGCGAAGGCAATAAAAGCATCCGCAGATCGTACTCGCCTCGAGTTCGGCTCGATGCCGGCTGGAATGCTTGTGCGCAGCGATGTGAGGCAACTGGAAATCTTGGAGAACCATCATGTGCCTTCTTCCGCGACGCTTGACGATGCGCCTTAATACCTTATTGATTCCTTCGGGACGGGACTCCAGGTTTCCAATTAGCTACGGTTTCTGTCAAGCCCCTTAAGCACCTAAACCATACATTCTGAACGATATAGAGTTGGCATGGTATTTCTTTGATCTTGGTAGAATAGAAGTACAGCACAAATCCCGGGCATTCGGTGTGTCTGGCGAACGGGCGGTAACGCTTGGAGCAAGCAGCGGGCTTTCAGCCCGCTGACAAAGGCGATCTGGAGTCAGCCCTTCAGGGCTGGCAGTGTGCCAAAACTTCGCCGGGGCTAAAACCCCGACGCTCAAACTCGAATGTTTCAGAGCCCTGAAGGGCTCTGCTTTCTCCGTTCCGCTTCGTTAGCTCAGCGGCGGGAATGCGAAGTCCTTCATTTGGACTATTTTGCGGTTAACTTCTATAGAGTGAGTATTTTAGTGGAAGAAAACTCTAAGTTCCCTGTTTAGAATAATTTAAGGTCGGGGGAGGGAGGGGTCTAGGTGGTGTACTCTCGACCCTTCCACGTCACCGACTTCGCAATCGTAACCTTCTGCCACGAGCGCACGAGCAGAAACGCGAACAGCGGCAGTGCGAACACGGAAAGGATGCGGTCGAGGAACGGCGCATGCGAGCGGCCGACGCGGCTGAAGTAGCGCAGCAGCACCCGTAGCCAAAGCAGGCCGATGGCCAGCATCTGCCAGAACTGCAGCGATGGAATCAGCCAGGGCAGCAGCGGCAGTCCGATCAGCAGGAGGAAATTGAGCAGCGTTCCAGCGGCCATGAACAGCGGATTGCCGAAGAGCAGTGCGAGGTTCTTCGTCCAACCCTCCACCATGTCGCCGACGCCGGAGTACATGCGCGTGCGGACTGCTTCCGGCGCGTAGCGCAGGCGGATGGCGTTGCGGCGCTTCAGCAAGCGCGCGAGCGCCACATCCTCAAGCACGGCGCTTGCGACTGCCTGATGGCCGCCCACATCGAAGTACGCCTGCCGCCGCACCAGCAGGAACTGGCCGTTCGCTGCCGCGACGGGGCTGGACGGATCGGACACCTTCTTGGGCGGATACGTGCTCGCCAGCTCCGAAAAGACCAGCGGCAGCAGGGCGCGCTGCACTATGTTGCTTACAATCTGTCGCGGCGAGTAGGACAGCAGAGCGACGTCATGCCGCTCCGCCTCCACAACCGCGCGATGCGTCGATTCGGGTTCGTGCAGCGTGTCGGCGTCGGTGAACAGCAGCCATTTGGCGGTCTGCGCCAGAGAATGCGATGCGCCGAACCACAGCGCGGCGTTTTTGCCGGTAAATCCGTTACGGCGCGGGGTGAGCTCCTTCGCGCGCAGTGAGTAAATGCCCTGATGCTGCGATGCATACGCTTCGGCGATGGAACCGGTGCCATCGGTCGATCCATCATCGATCACAAGAACGTGCCAGTGCTCGCCCAGCACGAAGCCGGGCTGCGACTGCTGCACCAGCGAGTCCAGGCAGCCGGGCAGGTTATGCTCCTCATCGCGCGCTGGGATCAGCACGGTGAGCGCATGCGTCGACGGCTCGTCCTCACTTTCGAGCCGGACCGCAGGCAGCGTTTTCTTGCGCGCCGCTCCGGCTGGTGCCGTACCGTCGAGCCGAAGCGTGAACTCCGGCTCAGGCTCTGCAAGCGAAGTGTCTGTGGGCAATTCTTCGGGATGATTCGGCTCGGGCATGCGCCTTCGTATTATAGGAAGCGTGAGACGCACCCGCACCTTCGCTTCCCTGCTGCTGTTTGCGGCGCTCGCCGGCTGCAATCGCGGCGACCACCCCGGACAGATCACGGAGACCGCCCCCGACTTCACCGTGCACAACGGTTCGCAGACCATCCGCCTGAGCCAGTTCCGCGGCAAGATCGTCCTTCTGAACTTCTGGGCCACCTGGTGCGCGCCGTGCATCGACGAGCTGCCCAGCCTGCAGGAACTGCAGAAGCAGCGGCCGGACATCCAGGTTCTGGCAATCTCGATCGATGACGATCCGGATGCTTACAAGGCGTTTCTGAAGCAATACGACATCAACCTGCTGAGTGTGCGGGACGGCAGCCAGGGCGCGAACCTGAAGTACGGATCGGTGAAGGTGCCTGAGACGTTTGTCATCGATCGTCAGGGTGTGGTGCGAAGGAAGTTCGTCAGCTCGCAGCAATGGACGAACCCGGAGATCACGGGCTACCTGGCGAAGCTGTAGTGCTCGTCATCAGAAGAATCGTCATCCTGAGCGAAGCGCAGCGTAGTTGAAAGCCTGCCCTGAGCCTGCCGAAGGGGACCTGCTTTCCTTCGTGCTGTCAGGGCTCGCCAAGAGGAAAGCGGGTCCCTCCACTTCGCTTCGCTCCGGTCGGGATGACGAATCCTTGGGGCTACTTCACGCTGGGACTGTCGTCTGCCGGCAGATCGCCAAGCGCATACTGAATCCCAGCCAGCACGTGCTCCATGACCGGCGTCATCGCGTAGACATGTTCGCTGTGCCCGAGCGCCTCATAGAAGACGCGGCCCTTGCCCTCGTGCCGAATCCAGCTCAGGCCGTAGTCACCGTCTGTGCGCTTGGTGGCGGCGGGCTCCTTTGCCTTGTCGGCATCGCTCATCTTCGCATAGTCCACGCTCGTCAACACATGCACGCGCTTGCGCGAGAACGAATCCTGCGCATAGGTGTAGATCTCGTCGTGGATGCTGAACTCTTTTCCGTGGAACATGGCGGTCAGCGGGCTCTTCGGATCGTCGATCTTCACCACAATGGCCTGCGGGTAAACCCAGTGAAACTTAAAGAAACCACCGATCATGATGTCGAAGTCTGGCCACGTGCCGGTGGGCGCATCGCTCGATCCGCGCGCAGGCGACGTGTGATACGAATCGCCTGCCGCGTGGATGCCGGCGAGTCCCTTGCCACCGCGCACAAAGTCCAGCAGCGCCTTCTTGCGCGCCTCGGTCGCCGCGGCATCGTTCGGATCGTCAAGGAAGCCGAGCGTGGTGCTGTCGAGGAAGATCGCGTCGTACTGCGCTAGGTTTGCAGCGGTAATCTGGGCAGGGTCAAAGGTGATATCGGCCGTGTACGCGCCCGTCTTCTCGCCCATTGCCTTTACGGTCTCCGCTGCCAGCGGAATCGATGAGTGAACGAAGCCCGCGGCGTGCGCGAACACAAGCACCCGGCGCGGCTTCTTCGGCTTTGCCGGCGCCGTCAGCGGCAGGCTGTCGAGCATCGCGACGTAATCTTCGAGCTGCGGCTTCTGTATCTGTACGCCGTCCTTGATGCTCTGCGGCCGGCCCGGGCTGGGCACGGTCTTGGCCTTCAACTCGTCGTTCCAGGTCGGGGATGGCGCGGCCACCTGCTGGGCAACTGCGCTGAAGGCAAGGCCGAGCACAACGGCCGTGGATGCGAGACTGACGGAAACACGTTTGGCGATGGCACAAGAGCACAGCATTGAAGGACCTCGGCGACTGATCAGACGCAGCGCTATGACATTCTCACACCCATGTTCAGAGGTCAAACCGCGCGTCTCTGGATTTGCTCCTTTACGCCTTCCCCTCGCAGAAGACGCGCATAGAACGTCCGCCCAGGATTACTTTGTCGCCGATATCGCTGCTCGCGAACGGATCGTCAATGTTCTGCGTGTCGAGCACCTGTCGCCAAGGGTGCTTCGTCGGAGACGATGGAAGCGTGAATTCGACACCTTCGGGCGCGGCGTTCACCATGATCAGGAAGCTATCGTCCTTGATCGGCTTGCCCTCTTCGTCGGTTTCGTCGAGATTCTGGCCGTTCAGCAGGTAAGCAAGCGAGCGCTTCCAGTCCGCGCCCCAATCCTCCTCGGGGAACTCTTTGCCATCCGTTCCGAACCACTGAATATTCGAGCGGATGTTGCTGCCCTGGAAGAACTTTCGCCGGCGAAGATTCGGGTGCGTCCGGCGCAGCTCGATCAGCTGCCGGGTAAACTCCATCAGTCGTTGCCGCGGCGCGTCAAGCTGCCAGTCATACCAGGTGATCTCGTTGTCCTGGCAGTAGCCGTTGTTGTTGCCCCGCTGCGACCGGCCCAGCTCATCGCCGCCGCACAGCATGGGGACGCCCTGCGACAGGATCAGTGTGGTCAAAAAGTTGCGCGTCTGCCGCTCGCGCAGCTCGTTGATTGCCGGGTCGTCCGTCGGCCCCTCGGCGCCCATGTTCCAGGAATCGTTGTTGTCGGCACCGTCCGTGTTGTCGTCGCCGTTCGCTTCATTGTGCTTGCCGTCGTAGCTGACGAGGTCGGTCAGCGTGAAGCCGTCGTGTGCCGTGATGAAGTTGATCGAGGCGTACGGCTTGCGTCCATCGTCCTGGTACAGATCGCTCGAACCGGTTACGCGATATGCAAAGTCTGACAGCAGGCCTTCATCACCCTTCCAGAAGCGGCGCACGGTGTCGCGATACTTGCCGTTCCACTCGGCCCAAAGCACGGGAAACCCGCCCACCTGGTAGCCGCCCTCGCCCACATCCCATGGCTCGGCGATCAGCTTCACGTCCTGCAGAACCGGATCCTGGTGAATGACATCGAAGAAGCCTGACAGCTTCGAAACCGCTGATTCCTCACGCGCCAGCGTGCTCGCAAGATCGAAGCGGAAGCCGTCGACCTGCATCTCGGTCGCCCAGTAGCGCAGCGAATCCATCACCAGCATCAGCACCTGCGGATGCACAAGATTCAGGGTGTTGCCCGTGCCTGTGAAATCCATGTAATAGCGAGGATCGTCTGAAACCTGGCGGTAGTACGTCAGATTGTCCGCACCCTTCATCGACAGGATCGGACCCTTTTCGTTCCCTTCGCAGGTGTGGTTGTAGACCACATCCAGAATCACTTCGATTCCGTTGCGATGCAGCGTCTTGACCATGTCTTTGAACTCGCGCACCTGCTCGCCCGCATCGCCGGACGCGCTGTAGCGGGACATGGGAGCGAAGTAGCTGAGCGTGTTGTAGCCCCAGTAATCACGCAGGCCACGATCCACCAGTTGGCCTTCGTCGATGAAGTGATGCACCGGCAGCAGTTCAACTGCCGTAACACCAAGCGTCTTGAGATAGCTGATGCTCGGCTCCGAAGCGAGACCGGCGTAGGTGCCGCGAAGGTGCTCCGGAACGGCCGTGTTGCTCTCCGTGAAGCCGCGCACGCTCACTTCATAAATGATGGAGTCGGCAAGTGCCGTCTCCGGCTTGCATACACCTTCCCAGTCATACGTGCGGCCGGCCGGAACCACTACACTCTTCGGCACGCCCGCAGCGGACGGCTGGTCGTCGAACTTGAGATCGTCTCCGCTCGTGGCGTCATACGGGAAGATCGGCGCCTTCCAATCCACCTCGCCCGCGACGGCTTTGGCATAGGGATCGACAAGCAGCTTGTTCTTGTTAAAACGCTGGCCCTTTTCCGGTTCCCACGGCCCATCCACGTAGTAGCCATAGCGCTGCCCGGCCTTGATACCCCGCACCAGGCCGTGCCACACGTGGGCCGTTGTCTCTTTCAGAACGGCACGGCCAGCTTCCGTATCTTCGGTGCCGTCTTCGTTGAAGAAACACACCTCCACGCCGGTGGCATTCTCGGAGTAGATGGCAAAGTTCGTGCCCTTTGATGAGGGCGTTGCGCCTAACGGGTACGGTTTTCCAGGTAGAACTGTGCGGCTCATTGCGTCGCTGTCCTCGCTTCACTGTGCTTTACGAAGGTGTGGGATGCAGCAGTACGCGGATGGGATGGGCGCGTGCGTTGCGACAAAACGGGATGGCGATGCTTCCTGCCGCCGGTCTCCTGCAATAGAACGTGTGAAACGTCCTGCTGGCGCAGAGTCACACATTCTCTGTAATCTGATTTCCGGCAGTCGCCACACCTTTCGCCGTGCCTGAGGACTTGATGATCAAAGTAAAGCTATCCGCCATGATGTTCCTGGAGTTCTTCATCTGGGGCGCGTGGTACGTCACCATCGGCACCTGGCTGGGACAGACGCTGCACTTCAGCGGCGCGCAGATCGGGCTGATCATCGGCACTAACGCGATCGGAGCCATCATCTCGCCCTTTGCCGCGGGATGGATCGCCGACAACCTGATGCCGGCGCAGTACATGCTCTCGATCCTGCACCTGGTGGGCGCGGGCCTGCTGTACTACACCTCGACGCAGACACACTTCGGCGCGCTGTACGTTCTGGTGCTGCTGTATTCCGCGGTCTACATGCCCACACTCGGACTCGCGAACGTGGTCGCCTTTCGCCAGATCAAGAACGCCAAGACGGAGTTCGCTCCCATCCGCGTTCTCGGCACCATCGGCTGGATCTGCGCCGGCTTGATCGTGGGTCATCTGGAAAAGGACGCGACCGCATGGCCGCTGCGCCTTGCTGCCGGCGCTTCGGTCGTCATGGCGGTCTACTCTCTGCTGCTGCCGAACACGCCGCCCGAAGCAAAGGAACCATTCTCGCTGAGCACCGTGTTGCCGGTGGAAGTACGGCGCATGCTCCGCGACCGCAGCTTTCTTACCTTTGCCATCGCATCGTTTCTCATCTGCGTTCCGCTGCAGTTCTATTACGCCTTTACCAACCTGTTCCTGAACCAGGAGCACGTCTCCAACGCCGCCGGCAAGATGACGGGCGGACAGATGTCCGAGCTTGGCTGCATGCTGCTGATCCCGATCTTCTTTCGCCGGCTTGGCGTCAAGTGGATGCTGGTTGCGGGCATGGCAGCCTGGGTGCTGCGGTACATCTTCTTTGCGTACGGCAATCCCGGCCCCGGCGTGTGGATGCTGTGGCTCGGCATCCTGCTGCACGGCATCTGCTACGACTTCTTCTTTGTAACGGGCCAGATCTACACGGACCGCAAAGCGCCTGTCTTCTATCGCTCCGCGGCTCAGGGTCTCATCACGCTGATCACCTACGGCGCGGGCATGCTGCTGGGATCATGGCTGTCCGGCGTGGTGGTGGACAGGTACTCTACCGTGCTGGCAGACGGCTCGGCGACGCACAACTGGCGAGGCATCTGGCTCGTCGCCTCGGCTTGCTCGGCGGTTGTGCTGGTGCTGTTCCTCATCTTCTTCAACGACAAGGAAGACGACGCGGACAGCACACTCGGAACGACACCGCTGTCGGTGCACACAGAGTCGGCGGTGGCGATCCCGGAAGTCTCACTGTAGCAAGGCAAAACAGAACACACGCTGGATCACACTTGCATCGCTGACCGCATTGACAGTGGACTTCCGTCGCGCCTATCTTGCTCTGGGCGAGAATGCGCCCGTTTGCACCATTTTGTGGAGGCAGTATGAGAATGGATTTCTTCCGGGCGACATGCCTCGCCGCGGCATGTGTCACGATACCCGTGGCGGGACTGGCACAAGCAGTCAATGGATCACTGCTCGGGACGGTCACCGATAAGACGGGCGCTGCAATTCCAAATGCCAAGGTCACGATTACGGAGACGAGCACAAACATCTCCCATAGTGCGACAACGAATAGCAGCGGCAATTACAGCTTTGAGAATCTATCGCCCGGCAGCTATTCCATCGCAGTGGAGATGCAGGGTTTCCAGCGGGAACTGCGCCCGAGTATCGACGTGCTGGTGAACAATACCAGCCGCTCGGACTTTGGCCTGAACCCCGGCAATGTCTCCGAGACGATTGAGGTGCGCGACAGCATTCCCCTGCTGCAGACCGACCGCGCCGACGTTTCGACCAAGATCGAGACGCAGAGCATCGAGTCGCTGCCCATGGGCGTGAATCGCAACTTCCAAAGCCTGCTGAACCTGGTTCCCGGCACCACCCCGGCCACCTTTCAGCACTCCCAGTTCTTTAATGCCGGATCGACCCTGCAGACTGAGGCAAACGGCACGCCCCGCATGGGCAACGAGTACCAGATCGAAGGCATCGACGACGACGAACGCACAGGCCTATTGCAGATCCTGATTCCGCCAGCCGACGCGATCGGGTCCGTCGAAGTCTCTACCAACAACTTTCAGGTGGAGCTTGGCCGCGCGGTCGGCGCCGTCACGAACGTGACGCTTAAGTCCGGTACCAACAAGTTCCACGGCAGTGCTTCAGAGTACTTGCAGAACAGCTTCTTCAACGCGCGTTCCTACTTCGCCGCGGCTCCCGGCAAGGTGACCTACAACTATTTCGGCGGCAATCTCAGCGGACCGATCTTCAAGGACAAGCTGTTCTTCTACGGTGACTATTTCCGCACGAGCGACCACGAGCGCACCGCAAACACCCTGACCATACCGTTTCCGCAGTACTATACGCCCAATAGCAATGGCTTCATCGATCTGAGCGTGCTACCGACGCAGGTGTACGATCCGGCGACGGGCGACCCAACCACAGGCGTCGGACGTACTCCGTTTGCGGGCAATCTCATCCCCATCAGCCGCGTCAACACCGTCGCCCTTGGACTTCTGCAGAAGCTACCAAAGCCTAACCAGAACCTGACGACAGTGTCCGCTCCCAGCAACAACTTTTTTGTAAACTCGCCTTTTTTCAAGGACGCCAATACCTACGACGGCAAGATCGACTACCAGGTCTCACCGAAGGATCACCTGAGCGGCCGCTACAGTCAGCAGATCTATAGCATCTTCCAGGCGCCGTCATTTTCGAACTTCCTCGGCGGTCCGGGCAACAACGGTGGCTTCGCGGGAACAGGCCATCAGAATGCATATTCCACCGGCCTGAATTTTGATCATGCATTTTCCTCCACGCTACTCACAGAAGTCCGGGTAGGTGTTGCGCACTATCGGAATACCTCACAGACTGCGGATAGCGGATCCGCCGACGCGACGACGGCCGGCGCGCCAGGCGTAAATGTTGACTCCTTGACCAGCGGCCAGCTCGGCATCAACATCGGCACCTTCTCTTCAGGCCCGTTTATCGGTTACTCGCCCTCCATGCCCTGGATTCGCGCAGAGGCCAACATCGATTTCGTCAATAACTGGACGAAAATCGTAGGAAACCACACCTTCCGTTTCGGCGCAGATATCCGCCGCGTTCGCGACGAACTGCTGCAGGGCCAAACGTACAGCCCTCGCGGGGTGACTACGTTTGGCGAGAACCAGACAAGCATTCCCGGCGGCAAAACGGGCGCCGCGAACGACATCGCCTCGATGCTGCTGGATGTTCCAAGCGGCGTGGGACGCGACCTGTTCACCTACTTTCCGGCATACCGCCAATCCTGGTACTTCGGCTTTATCGGCGATAAGTGGCAGGTCACCCAGAAGCTGACGCTTGACCTGGGCGTTCGTTGGGAGTTCTATCAGCCGGCGACCCCGAAGGCGGCGGGCGGATTCTCTGCGTACGATCCGAACACCAACCAGCTTCACATTGCTGGTGTGGGCGCCAACCCTATGAACCTGGGCTTCAAGGCGCAGTACAACTACTGGGCGCCGCGGACGGGCTTTGCCTATCGTGTAAACGATGGTACGGTTCTGCGCGGCGGCGTCGGCATGTCGTACACGCCGTATGAGGACAACACCTGGCTTTATAACTATCCGGTACGCGCAAACAATGCATATGGCACCTGCGGCTCCGGAGGCAGCTATCTGGCGACGCAGTACAGCTGCTCAAATGGCAACGTCTATCAGCAGCCCGTCACCTTCCAGAGCGGTTTTCCGGCGCCAGTTCCGGTTGCTGTTCCCGCCTCGGGTACGTACCAGATCGATCCGACCAACGCCCTGCTGAACAATCAGAGCTACATCTACATCCCGCTGAACTACCATAACCCTTACATTTACTCCTACAACCTTGCCGTGCAGCAGGCGCTCCCGGCCAAGTTTTCGCTTTCCATCGCGTACGTGGGCAACCACGGTGTCCGCATCGGCACTGCAAACAACATCAACCTGCCCGACCGCCTGAACTGCGGCACCAATTGCGAGCCGCTGCAGATCAAGTTCCAGCACTCTGCGGGCGTCACGCAACAGTTTATTGGCTTCTCCAGCAACTACAACTCGCTGCAGACCTCGCTCACGCGCCGCTTCACCAACGGACTCTCCTCCTCTTCGTCGTTCACGTGGGCCAGGGGGCTTGGGTATCAGTCGGGTGACGATGGCGGTCTGCTGTTCTTCCAAGACCTCCGCCGCAACTACGCCCGTAACGACTTCGACCGTACCGACAGCTTTTCGCAGTCGATCACGTACGAACTGCCGTTCGGCAAGGGCAAGAAGTTCCTGAGCACGGGCCTTCTGGCCGATACGATTGGCGGATGGAAGCTTTCGGGCATCGTCCTGCTGGACACGGGCACACCGTTCAACGTGACGGCGAACGGTGGCACCATCAACACCGGTGGCTGGACCCAGAATGCAAACCTGGTAGCTCCATACAAGACGCTGAAGGGAATCAATACCGCCCAGTGGTTCGATCCCACTTCGTTCGCGCAGCCCAACGGCTGCACGGGTTACGCCACCGCGACGCCGACGGCGGTCACCTGCCCCATCATCAATGGCACCACGGTGGGCAATCTTGGGCGCAATCCGTTCACCGGCCCGGGGTACTTCCAGAACAACCTCTCCATCTTCAAGACCTTCGCTCTCATTGGCGAAGCAAGAACCTTGGATGTGCGTATGGACGTCTTTCAGCTCACGAATTCACCGCAGTTCTCCAACCCATCCACCTCCATCACCAGCTCAACCTTCGGTCGTGTTACGGGCACCACTGGCTCGGGCTCTGGCGTAAACGGCACCGGTGGAGGACGCTCGCTGCAGCTTGCGGCCGTCTTCAAGTTCTAACCGTAAAGTCGGGTTCGACACTCCAGCCGGTGATTCCCCTGAGTCACCGGCTGTTCACTTCCGCAGCACAAGCAACTCAGGAGCAATCCAATGGTCAATCGACGGGAATTCCTAGGAGCAGCGGCGGCGACCACCGCAGCATTCGCCTCCACCTCAGCAAAGAGCTATGCGCGCATCGTGGGCGCGAATGGCCGCGTGAACTTCGCGGTCATCGGCGTACACAGCCGCGGCTATGCGCACCTGGCCGCGCTCTACGCCAACAAAGACAACGCGCAGATCGTCGCGATTGCCGATGTGGACAGCCGCTTCCTCGACAAATTCTGCGCGGACGCAACCGCCAAAATGGGCACCGCGCCGAAGGCCGAGAAGGACTTCCGCAATGTACTCGCGAACAAGGATGTCGACGCCATCAGCATCGCAACGCCCGACCACTGGCATGCGCCCATGGGCATCCTCGGCATGCAGGCCGGCAAGCACGTGTACGTTGAAAAGCCCTGCGCCTACAACCCGCAGGAAGGCATCTGGCTGGTCGAAGCGCAGAAGAAGACCGGCAAGCTCTGCCAGATGGGCTCGCAGCGCCGCTCGTCCAAGCCGGTGATGGAGGCGATTGAAAAGCTGCGCTCCGGCGTGATCGGCAAGCCCTACTGGGCTGAGACCTGGTACGCCACGGCCCGCAAGCCCATCGGCATCGGCAAGCCCATCCCGGTGCCCGCGACGCTCGACTGGGACCTGTTCCAGGGGCCCGCTCCTCGCCGCGCCTACACCGACAACGTGCATCCGTACAACTGGCACTGGTTCCGCCAGTGGGGCACGGGCGAAACGCTGAACAACGGCACGCACGAGGTGGACGTGGCGGTCTGGGCGATGCAGGTCGGTCTGCCGCAGCGCGTGACCGCCCTCGGCGGCCGCTACCAGGCAAAGGACGACTGGCAGTTCTACGACAACCTCGACGTCGCCTTCGAATACCCAGACGCCATGATCACGTGGAAGGGGTCGTGCATCAGCGGCAAGAAGACCTACGGCCGCGACCGCGGCGTGGCCATCCACGGCACCAACGGAACCATGGTCATCGACATCGGCGACTGGGAGGTCTACGACGAGAAGGACCACATCCTCGAAGCATCGGTGAAGGCACCGAAGGCCGCCGCGGCGCCATCGTCGGATCGCGCCGGCATCGACATCCACACCGATCAGCACTTCGGCAACTTCATCGGCGCCATCCGCAACGGAGACCCGCTGCACCAGCCGGTAGCGCAAGGCAACATCTCTGTGACGTCGCTGCACTTCGCCAACATCGCGTACTTCACCAAGCGGTCGCTCAACATCGACAGCAACGGCAAGATCGTCGGCGACAAAGAAGCAGAGGCAATGACCCGACGCGCCGAATACGCCAAGGGATTTGAACCCAAGGTGTAGCCGCGTCGCAAGCAAGCTGAAGCGCCGCCTCACCGGGCGGCGCTTCTGTTTGCACGTCATTCCCTCGCTTATCATCTTGTCTGGAGTCGCAGTGATCGAGAAGCGGTTGAAGACACGCAGCGTCGCCGGCACACTCGCCCTCGGCCAGACCATCATGGAACTGATGCTGCCCACGCCGCGGCTCGTCATCCTGCGCGGCGATCTTGGCGCGGGAAAGACAACGCTGGTCAAAGGCATCGCGCAAGCCCTCGGCGCAAGTGCCGACGAGGTCACCAGCCCCACCTTCACCCTGGTGCATGAGTACGGGGGCACGCGCCGCAAGCTCTACCACCTGGATCTTTACCGGCTCGAGCGCGAAGAGGAATTGCTCACGCTCGGCATCGAAGAGATGGAAAGCGACCCGGACGCGCTGGTGCTGGTGGAGTGGGGCGAGAAGTTTCCATCGATCGTCGCGCGGGCACGCGGCCAGGTAGCCATCCAGCTCGGAGACGAACCCGAAGAGCGCCTGTTCTTTGTGCAGATGCTTTGAGGCGTCGGTACGACGAGCACCGCCACAGACCTGTCATTTCGTCCCGGAGCAGCGCCACAAACCTATCATTTCGACCGGAGAAGCGGAGTGGTG
>CAZZVI010000068.1:0-14443 GCA_964657335.1 uncultured Terriglobus sp. | reverse complement strand
GCGTACACCGCGCAGTTCGGCAATAACGGCGGCTATTCGCTGGCCGACTTCAACCTGGGCCTGATCGCAAACCGTGCGATCGGCGGCGTGACGGGTCTGGCCGGACAGCGTCAATACCGCAACTCGGCCTTCGTCCAGGACGATTACAAGGCGACGCCGGCGTTGACCCTCAACTTCGGCTTGCGGTGGGAGTATGACGAGCCCATCTACGAGGTCAACAACAAGCAGGCCAACGTCAACGTGGCGACCAAAACGGTGGTGCTGGCCGGCAAGAATGGCAACAGCCGTGCGCTTTTTAACGGCGTGTGGACCAACTTTATGCCGCGCCTCGGTTTCGCCTGGAACGTGTCTCCAAAGACGGTCATTCGCGGCGGCTACGGGATCACCACTTACTTTGAAGGAACGGGCGCCAACCTTCGCCTGAACTTCAATTACCCCTTTCAGAACGGCTTCTCGGCACCTTCTGCCGTACCGAGCGCCAACAGCGGCGGAACGCCTGCTAACGTTGCCTCAGGCTTCGGAGCAGGCAACACAAGCTGCGACATCACCACCAGCACGACGCCATGCACGACTGCGATCAACGCCTGGGACATGCACATCAAGCCCATGTTCCTGCAGGAGTTCAGCCTGACGGCCGAATACCAGCTGAGCCATACCGCGTCGCTGCAGATCGGTTACGTCGGTGAGACCGGCCAGCACTTGGTGACTGCCGGCGCCGGCAACGCGCTCACAGCGCCGTGCCTTGTGAACGGCGTGCCAACCGATCCCAACAACACGGCCCTGGCGACGGTCTGCCCTGCGCCGTATGTCAACCTGGTAAGCCAGACCGGTCGCGTGGTTTTCACCAACTCGAATGCCATGGAGAACTACAACGCCTTCCAGAGCACGTACCGCCAGCGCCTGAGCAAGGGGCTGGAACTCACAGCGAACTATACGTACGGCAGGGCGATGACGAACAGCACCGGCTTCTTTGGCGCACAGGGCGTCAACGGTCAGTCTGCCTATGCTCAGAACTACTATGACAACCACTCGGAGTACGGCCCCGCGGCACAGGACGTCCGTCATGCCTTGAACGGGCACCTGAACTACGGTCTGCCTGTCGGTCGCGGCCAGATGTTCGGTGGACACATGAATCGCGCTCTGGACGAGGCCGTCGGTGGCTGGCACGTGGCTATGTCCGCAATCGTCTACACCGGCTTCCCCGTGAACATGAGCGCAACCAACAACAGTTTCACAAAGAACAACTCCGAGCGCGCGAATTACTACCGTCCCATGATCCACACCAACCGTACGGCGCAGTTCTGGTTTGGTACTGATCCATCGGCGATTCCTTGCAGGCCGGACAACTCTCCTGCCACAGCGCATGGCTATGACAATGGGTTGTGCGCCTACGGTCAGCCGCTGAACGGCACCTTTGGTACAGCTCGTGTGGACTCGGAGCGCGCTCCTGGTTATCAATCCGCTGATGCCTCGGTGTACAAGGACTTCGCCATCACGGAAGGCCAGCACATCAGCTTCCGTGCCGATGCCGCGAACGTCTTCAACATCACCTCACTCGGCAACCCAAGCAACAGCACGCAGGGAACTACCTCCATCGCTGCGACCGCAACCACTCCTGCGCAGACAATCACCACCCTGGGGCAGATCACCGGATCACGCTCGCAGGCTCGTCAGCTGCAGCTTTCGGCGAAGTACGTGTTCTAGCTGATGCCTAACCAAACATCAAAGGCCCGGCGATCGCCGGGCCTTTGTCGTTTCAGGATTCTGTTTGAAGCGCGATAGAACTTACTTTGTAAAGAAGCGGTAGTGCAGAGTCCAGTACTGGCTTTGCCCTGGCGCAACGCTGATGCCGATGTAGCCCTCGGGGCACAGGGTCTTTGGCGTTCCCCACAGGTACATCTTCACCAGGGGCGAGTCAGAGGTCTCTTCGATACCAGCGCCGAGCTTGGTGTCTTCAAAGGTGAAGTCGAAGTCTGACGGTGACGAAGAGAAGCCTGTAACGTATGCGCCGATGCCGCGGCGTGGTTCCATCGGCGCGACCACGCGAACGGTCTTGCCGTCGAGCGTTGCGCTGGCGGGCAGCGGATGGTCCATCGCAGGCACAAAGGGGAGCCGCACCTCGGTGCCGGGGCTAATGGGCTGGCGGTCGACCATGAAGAAGTCGTGGTTGTACACGGCTGTTTCCAGCGGCTTGGTGCCGGTGTTGCGCAGGCGATGCGAGAGCGTCAGCACGTTGCCGTGCTTGTCGAACGAGAGCGTCTTCTCGTAGACGTAGCTGTAGCCGATCTGCGACCGCAGCACCTGGCGGAAAGTGATCGACCGCTTGCCCGCCTTCACCGTCCACGTGCCGTGATCGACGATGGGATACGCGCCGCCGAAGGTGTACGGCTTCGTGTCGATCCGCTGCAGCACACCGACGCCAATCTTCACGAAGGAGCCGCCCGGGGCCGCATCGTCATAGCCGAGTTCGCTGGTGGGATGACGAAACTCCTCCGCGGGCCCGGTGATCGCGTCATTGCCAGTCGGGTCGTAGCGATTGAACCATTCTCCGAAGAAGGTGTGGCCGTTCAGGGAAGCGCAGCCGACTACCCCGGCCCAATCGAAGCGGGGTCCGCGATAGTAGCCATTCTGCGTATCCGGCAGAAAGACGACCGCCTGCATGGCACCATTGCCGATGCGAGCCTTCGGGTGATCGGCGTGCGGCAGATCGTCACAGGTCTTCGATGCTGTCGCAGGAGCATCCTGCGGCCATGCCGTGTGTGCCGCAAGCAGCAGGGGCGAAGCCACGCAGAGTTGTCGCAGGGCTCGTTGCAACGTCAACATCCAGCCTCCACAGTTGGCAATGCTGCTTGCGTTAGACGAGATGGATCAGGAGGCTGCTCGCACCGTTGACCAGGGCATGCCCGGACGAACGGAGCCCGTCCTCTTCACCGAGGGATCTCGGGACGAAGTTGCTAAGGAGTGGTGAAGCACCCATGTACATGCGGCTGCGGTCTCGCAGCGTGATGGCATCGCGGCTGACGGTAAATCGGGAGATGGTCTCCTTACCAGGATCACTGGCATATACGTCTCCGCCGGGAAGCGAGGTTAGGTGCCGCGGCGCGGAGGTCTTCCGGGTCGGGCCGTCTTCCATGCCGAACTCCTTACGGATAGCGGAGACTGGCTGCAGGGTACCGTCGGCGGCTATGGGAAGCACGTTATAAATGCCTCCCGTCTCAGCGGCGACGAAGAGAGCGGCGCCTCCGGCGACCAGGATGGCCTGGCGTGGATTCGTTGCGGAGAGCGAGAGCGGCTGCGTGCCTGCGTGACGGAGCAGTCCGCTCCCAGGGTGGAAGCGGTAAGCGCTGACCGCGCCTCGCGGTCGGTGCTCCCACTCCGCAACGTCGTGCACGATGTACAGCATGGACGCGGCAGGGTGCATGACCAGGCTCGCGGGCGAAGCGGCTTGCACCGCCTCCACTTCACGCCACCCGGGCAAGCAGGTGCGAAACACCCGCACGGTGCCTTGGGCAGGTTCGCTTCCGGGAAACCCGGCGAAAGCGAAGCTCGACCACGGAGGCAAAGCTAAAGCCCGCGACTTGCGCACCAGCAACGACGAAGCGGCGGTGACGGCAAGTGCCTGCGAGAACTGGCGGCGTGTCCACTTTTCTGATCCGTTCATGCTGTATTCCTTTTCGCCTGCCACTAAGTGCGAACGGCCATGCTGTTATGGAAGATGTTATTCGGGTCGTACTTTTTCTTAACCTTCTTAAGGAAGGGATATAAGTCTCCCGTGCCGTAATACAGCTCCGGCCAGAAATCGTAACGGGTCATATTCTCGTCGGGATAATTGATGTAACATCCCTCGTAAAATTGTCCCTGGAATGGTGTTCCGGCGTACTTGCCGTGTACGTTGGCCGAGTAGATATCCGTGTACATATCGTCAAAATACTTCAGCCGCACCTGGTCCTCAGACGGATCTTGCCAGTACATCTGGTACTGAAGCTTCATCACGGAGTCTCGCTGCGAGACCGCCGTTTCAAGCGCGAGATGCGGCTTGTTGGCGGCTCCCCCGTAAGAATCAACAGCAATGACGCAGCCGGTATTTACATTCGGAATGTCCCGCGTCAGCCAAGCGTACATGCGCTTGAGCTCTTCCGTGGTGAAATTCTGCTTCATGTAGCAGGACTTGTACTTGCCGCGAGTGTTGCCGTAACTTCCATTGGCTCCGGCACGGCTATCGACCGTAGCCTCCAGCCACGGCTTTGTGTTGAAACGGTGCTTGCCCTCCACGCATGGGGACATTTGAAAACGTCCGCCCGAGGGAGCATGCGCGCTGGTCTGCGGATCCTTCAACTCCGCGACCTCACCGCACTTCATAAATCGATCGAGAAACTCCGTCGGCACACTGAGGTCGTTCTTGCCATCCATGTCATGCCAGGTGGCAGACACGTTGATGCGGCCATTGGGTACACGATGACTCAGGCCCATCATGTTGAACATGGGCCAGGTATCGGGCTCACGCCCGCGCGTCGCGAAGTAGTTGCCGTAGGTCTGCGCAATGTGGATGAATTGCTCTTCCGTCATGCTGTCCCACGGAAAGGACACACCCGCGCTGCTGATCTGCTTCGGAGCAGCAGGCACCTTATCGAAGTAGAAGTTCGTGATCACGCCAAAGTTAGCGCCGCCGCCACCGCGCAGCGCGCGAAAGAGATCGGCGTTGTGATGAGCGTCCGCATGCACGGGCGAGACCTTGCCGTTGTGTTGGACGGTCAGAATGTCGACGCCCGTGAGCAGGTCAACAGTCAGTCCCTGCTGGCGGGTCAGCAGCCCGTAGCCGCCCCCAGAGACATGCCCGCCCGCGCCGACCGTGTAGCAGCTGCCCAGCGGCAGGTTCACCTGCGCCTGCTGAAAGAGCGCTGTGTAGATCTCGCCCAGCACGGCGCCGGGCCCCACCTGGTAGCCGCCGGCCAGCGCGGGGCCGATTTTGTTCAGCTTGCCGACATCGATTAGAACGCCGCCGGGATTGTTGACGAAAAAGTCTTCGTAGCAGTGCCCACCGGAGCGGATGGTAGGGCGCATGCCCGAGCTGACGGCCCGCTGCAGCGCATCGGCAACATCGTCAGCCGTTTCGCAGATCTCGATGCGCGCGACGGCGTCCGTATCCGCTTGCGGAAAGCGCGCATTACGGCCCCGGCGAAGAGCCGCATAGTTGGAGTCGTCTCGATTGACCGTCTTGATCATGTCCGTCCAAACTCGGAAGAGGTACTGTGCGGCTCAAGCAGAGATGTGAAGTCTGCCTGAGTTTCATTAAGGATAGACGTTCATCAAAAGGTCTATGAATGATTATTGTTCCGTGAGGCCGGGCGCTGCCATCGGACAAATGACCTGTTCCCGGCCGTGTTGACTAGACGAAGACAACACACATTGGTTTGTTGAGCGGATAGGTGTGCTTCGGTTCGGACAGTCTGCCGGTGCCGCCATCGCGCGCGAGGACGGCCAGGTCGTTGCTGTTCTGATGCGAGATGACCATCCATCGTCCGGATGGGTCCAGCGCGATGTGCCGGCTGTTCTTGCCTCCGCTGGGTGCGAGTTGCGCCTGCGTCAGCAGGCCGGTGCGGCGATCCACGTCGAAAACGGCGATCGTGTCGTCCGCCACTCGATTACCCGCATACACATTGCGACCATCCGCAGACGCGACGATCTCGCCGACAAACGCCTTATCCGGAGGGAAGCCGGCCGGCAGGCTCGAGACGTGCTGCAGTGACTTCAGTTCCGCGGGCTTCTCACTCCATGTCAGTGTGTCGACTGTCGAGTCCAGTTCGTTGGAGCAGTAGACGAAGCGCCCGTTCGGGTTCCATGCCATGTGTCGAGGACCAGTGCCCGGCTTTGCCGACCAGAAGGGCGGATCGTTCGGCGCCATTTCCGCTGTGGCCGAGTTCAGGTGAAAGATCATGATCCGGTCCAGGCCGAGGTCGTTAACGAGGGCGAAGCGTCCATCCGGCGATGTGACCGCGGAGTGGGTATGCGGGCCTTCCTGCCTGCCCTTGTATGGTCCCGAGCCCGTGAACTGGAAGTGAGACACCGCCTCAGAGAGGGAGCCGTCCGGCTGCACGAGAAACGAACTCACACTACCGCCGCCGTAGTTCGCCACCAGCACGGTGCGTCCGTCCGGTGAAACGGAGAGGTGCGTCGGCCCGTTGCCGCCCGTCGACACCCGGTTCAGCAGCTTCAGCGCGCCGGTCCCTCGCTGCGTGGTGTAGGCGCTCACCTTCGCATCGGCGCCGGACACTTCGCTTACGCAGTACAGCAGCGTCTCGCCGCCTGGCTTGCGGAAGGTCGCGAGAAACGTTGGACTGATCGCCTCTGCTGCCAGCGTGATCCCGCCGATCTCGCCCGTTTGCGCGTTCCAGCTTGCCGTCATGATGCCTTGGCCGGCGCCGCGGTTCGCCGTACCGATGTAAACGCGGGCGGGTGTCGCAGCAGTCTGCGCAGCCAGCATCGCTGTGTGAGCTAACGGCAGCGCTGCCGGCAAGGACAGGGAGAATTTACGGCGAGAGATCATCATGGTCCTCAAGGTGCAACACCGCTTACTTTACTGCGAGGGAGACGTATGTCCACTGACGAACATTCGGCGGGAGTGACCCCTCTATTGCAAATGGCCTAGCGAGGGAGTGCACGGCAGTGGCAGGCTCAGTTACAGTTCTCAGTGCCACTCTAACCTTCGGCTTCGGCCGCGTGCAGGAGACGAGGATGCCCGTCGATCGTAATAGCCGTGTCCGGTTCTTCCTGGCCTTCTGGCTTTTTGTCATCAGCGGCGTCGCGTTCCTGGATCGAACCAACATTTCCATCGCAGGGCTGCAGATTGCCGGGGAGTATGGCCTGAGCAATCAGCGGCTGGGATGGATTTTCTCCGCGTTCCTGATCGGGTATGCGGGCTTTCAGCTGCCCGCAGGTGTGTTGGCTGCACGCTTTGGGCCGCGCCGCGTGCTGTCGCTGGGAGTGATCTGGTGGGGCGTGGCCACAGCGCTCACTGCCATGTTGCCCTCCACGATGATGCATGCCGTGGCGCTCCTGATCGGCATCCGCTTCCTGCTTGGAGCCGGTGAAGCGGTCATTTATCCCGCCGCTAATCAGTTTGTCGCGCGTTGGATTCCACAAGGGGAGCGCGGCTTTGTCAACGGCTTGATCTTTGCCGGTGTGGGCGCGGGCAGCGGCCTGACGCCGCCGCTGCTGACATGGTTGATCGTCGCGCATGGATGGCGTTCTGCCTTCTGGTTCAGCACGGCGGTCGGCCTGATTGCCGGAGCGGTCTGGTGGGTGTTCGCGCGCGATGTGCCGGAAGACCATCCCGGCGTGTCGAAGGCGGAGTTGAAGGAGATCCACGACGGCGTTCCTTACGCCCTTCGCGCGAACTTGGTTGGACGCAGCGTCAAAACTGATCCGATCTCGTGGCGCGCCATCTTTTCGCGCAGGGATCTTGCGGCGTTGATGGCGGGATACTTCAGCTTCGGCTACATTGCGTGGGTCTTCTTCAGCTGGTTTTTTCTGTACATGGCGCAGGTCCGAGGTTTCAACATGAAGGCAAGCGCGCGCTTCGCCATGCTGCCGTTTCTTTGCATGACTGTCTTCAGCCTGGTGGGTGGATGGCTGTCTGACCTGTTGACCAAGCGTTACGGTCTGCGTGTTGGCCGGTGCTATCTGGCGTCGGTTTCGCTAGCCGCTACGGCAGTGTTTCTGGTGCTTGGATCGCAGGTCAGCAGCCCCACGTTGGCGGGGTTCATCCTCGCGGGTGGGGCGGGCGCGCTGTATGTCTCTCAGAGCACCTTCTGGTCGGTGTCGGTGGATATCGCCGGCCGCAGCTCGGGCGTCTTTTCGTCGATGGTCAACATGGGCGGACAGATTGGGGGCGCATTGACAGCCTCGCTGACACCCTGGATCGCGCAACGCTACGGGTGGACGGCCTCATTTGCCGTGGCGGCCGCGATGGCCGTAGTGGGAGCGCTTTGCTGGCTGGTGGTGCATCCGGAACACGCATTGGAAGACGATGGGCTACAGGCAAGTCCGCTGCCCCGACTTGCCCCGGAGGCGCAAAGTGTGGTGCCTTAGAGAGGAATGCCACTCTCGTTCAGGACCTGTTGGCTGCTGCTTGTGCTGCTTGGCACGGCCGGCATGCCTGCCGTCCGGGGACAGGTGGCGCCGGTCAACGATTCTTCTGCAACGCTGGGCACGCAGGACCGCCCGCAGCCAGCCGCTACGCTGCCGGTCGGCGGCTCGCCCGGAGTTCGCCTCCTGGGATGGTCTCTGGGCAATGAGCTGAACCAGTCGAAGCTCTCGCGCGGGAGCCGGGTGTCGCTCGACCCCGGCCATCCTGAGATCATTCTTTTCTTCGAACCGACTTCGAACACCGACAACAGCCAGACCGAGTTTCGCTATCGGCTGGACACCTATGACAACGACTGGACAGTGACGCGCGAGCACGTTGCGCACTACCGGCATCTGCCGCCTGGAGACTATCGCTTCCGGGTGCAGGCACACACCGCCGGCCAGCCTTGGCCGGATGCACAGGCGGAGCTTCGCATTCAGCAGCAGCCGTTCTTCTACCAGACCTGGTATGCGTACGTGCTGGTCGGCATCATTCTGCTGGCGCTTTCGGTGCAGGTGTTGCAGCAGCGCGACCAGTTGCTGAAGGGCCAGATGGGCATGGTGTTGCAGGAGCGCAACCGCATCGCAAGCGAATGCCACGACACGCTGATGGCCGGCTTCGCGGCCATCTCGTGGCAGCTCGAGGCGACGGCAAAGTTGTTTCAGGATGGCGCCGTAAACGATCACCCCGCGGCACAATCGTGCGAGCTGGCGCGCAGCATGGTGGCACACTGTCAGGCAGAGGCCCGCCGCATCATCTGGGACCTCCGCGACTCGGACGAGATCACGAACAGCCTGTCGCTGGCACTCTCGAACGCAACCAGCACGTATCGTGAGCGCGAAACTCCGGTGACCACGCTGGATGTCCGGGGCAGGGAGATCCCCATATCGCCCGGCGCGGTCCATCACCTCGTCTGCATCGGGCAGGAGGCTGTGACCAACGCCATCCGCCATGCGGAGCCCTCAAGCATTCGGATGGAGCTTGCCTATGAAGATGAGTTGCTGCGCCTGACCGTTCGCGATGATGGGCGGGGATTTCATCTCTCCGACCGCTCAGCACACACGGGCCACTTTGGCATTCCCGTGATGGAGGAACGCGCGCGCAAGCTCGGAGGGGTGCTGAACCTGGCCAGCGCAGCGGGCAGCGGCACGGAAGTCACCGTGACGGTGAGCTTCCACAGGATCCATCAACCGACCACACAGCAACACCACATCGTGCCATGGATCGGTGTGTGACATGGATACGGCGAGTGTCTCTCAAAGGCCAGGAGCGGCCCGAATGAAGCAGATCAAGGTCCTCCTGATCGAGGACCACTTCCTCGCGCGCATGGCCTTGCACTCGGTGCTTGGAGCACATCCGCAGATCAGCGTGGTGGGCGAAGCAGCCGACGGCGAGCAGGGCATCATGGCATACCGGCAACTGCTGCCGGATGTCGTGGTGCTGGATCTGCGCCTGCCGCGCGTCAGCGGCTTCGACGTGATCACGGCGCTGCGCAAGGAGCGGCAGCCGGGCCGCATCGTGGTGCTGTCGAATTACCAGGGTTCTGAGGACATCTACCGTGCACTGCAGGCTGGCGCCATGGCCTACCTGACCAAGGATGCGAGCGGTGAAGAGGTGATTAATGCCATTCAGAGCGTCTATCGCTATCTGCGTTACCTGCCGCGCGTGGCGCTGGACCGCCTGGCGGAGCGGATGCCCGCGGTGGAACTGACGCCGCGCGAGCGCGAAGTGCTGCTGTGCATCACCCAGGGGCGGTCCAATCGCGAGATCGCAGAGCAGCTTGGCATTGCGGAGAAGACGGTGCGCATTCACGTCTCATCGATGCTGGAAAAGATGGGCGTGCGCGACCGCACCCAGGCGACGATCTACGCGTTACAGCGCGGCTTGGTGCACCTCGATTGAACGCGCCGGCACGAGGGTAGCGCAAGCCTAAGTCATTTAGCCTAGCCAACTCTGCGGCATCCGTCCCTCGGCGGATGGGCCGCGACATGTTTAAATAGTTTTCACCACAGGAAAACCTCACTTTGCGCTCCCCACCAGGTGAGCCAGTTCCATTTGCTGCACAAGCCGCAACAGAGCGGCGTTGTACTCACGGAGGCTCCATGTTCAGAAGGGTTCTGGTTTCAACGGCAGTTACGGTGTGCGCGATGGCAGCGCACGGACAGGTCGCAAACAACACGTCTTTGGTCGGAACGGTCACCGATGCGTCGGGTGCTGTGCTTGCAGGGGCACAGGTCACCGCCATCAACCGTGACACCAAGGTGGAATATCCTGGCAAGACAAACGCGGAAGGCTACTACGCCATTCCGTTTGTCATTCCGGGCAACTACGACATTGCGGTGGAAGCCACCGGCTTCAAGAAGGTGACCTCCACGGGCGTTGTGGTCACGCTGAACCTGGCTGTCCGTACCGATGTGGTGTTGACGGTAGGTTCGGCAAGCGAAGCGGTCACGGTCTCGGCTGCGACACCGGCGCTCTCTACGGATGATGCCGTCATCGGCGAGACCATCACGGCCAAGCAGGTGGAGAACCTGCCCATGAACTCGCGTCGCGTGCTGGAACTGGCGGCGACAGCTTCCAACATCATCGTCGGGCCGAAGACGTCGTACACCGGTGTGCCGCCGGGGGCAAATTTCATTGGAGCAGGCACCCGCGAAGTCACGAACTCGCTGACGCTTGACGGCATCACCATCATGAATTCGCTGATCTCAAATTCTCCAGTTACGCCGAATCCCGATGCCGTTGCCGCCGTACAGACGCAGACCGGCAACTACACCGCGCAGTACGGCGCTTACATGGGTGTCCACATCAACGTGGACACCAAGTCCGGCACCAACAGCCTGCACGGGACGGCGTATGACTATGTGCAGAACGACTTTTTCAATGCGAAGCCGTTCACCGCGCTCAGCAACTCCCGCACACCCGTGCTCCGCTTCAACCAGTTCGGGGGTGAGATAGGCGGTCCAATCGTCGTGCCGTTTCTTTACAACGGACGCGATAAGGCGTTCTTCATGGGATCGTATGAAGGCGTCCGCCGTATCTCGCAGGCGAACTCTACCGGGCAGTTGATTACGGATGCCAACCGGACAGGGGACTTTTCCGCGCTTTGCACTGCTTACACCGCCGGCATCTGCAACACTGGCGCAGGTATTCAGTTGAAGAATCCAGCAAACGGAGCGAACTACCTGAACAACCAGGTAACGAACATCTCTCCGATTGCAACGGCATTGCTGGCGTATTATCCGCATCCGAATCAGGCCGGTATTGGCACAAACTTCAACGGCTTGATCGCCAGCGTCTTCAACAAGAACGCAACGCTCGACCGGATCGATTACAACATCGGCGAGAAGGTTCGGCTGTTCGCCCGTTACACTTACGAGAAGAGCAATGCCGTAAACGGCTCGATCGTGCAGACGTCTCAGAGCTACTCGCCTACGGTCGACTCCAATGGCGTGATCGGTTATACGCACATCATCACGCCGAAGATCATCAACGATCTTCGCCTGGGCTACAACAAGTTCACATCCAACCAGTTGAACTACTTCGCGGTGAACGGACCGGCGAATGCAGGCACGGCGCTGGGCATTCCGGGGTTTACTGCAGATACTACGAACAACAATCCGGGTATTCCGACGATTGTTCTCAGCGGCGGCTACCAGGGGCTTGGCGCGGAAGGCACCAACTGGTACCAGGACGACCGCACCCTGCACGCATACGATCAGATCAGTTACTCGCGCGGCAAGCATGACTTTATGGCGGGCGTGGACATCCGGCGCATGACCATCGGGCGCGCTGCCACCAACCAGAATCGCGGCCAGTTCAGCTTCACCGGGAATTATTCCGGGAACGCTGCCGCGGACTTCCTCACCGGCTACTCGCAGACGGTCGTCACTCCGCTCTTTCAAGTGAAGGGTGCGATCGGCGAGTGGCGCAACGGCTTCTTCGTCCAGGACAACTGGCAGGCGACGCAGAAGCTGACGGTGCTGTACGGCGTCCGCTATGAACTGCCGCTGGTGCCCTACAGCCTGAACGGCATCGGCCGTATTCTGAACAGCACCTACACGGCGCTGATTCCCACCAGCACGGCCACGACCGGCGCTGCGTACGTCCCGGTACCCGGATTCAAGTTCCACGATCCGAATCATGATCTGGTGTCGCCGCGATTGGGCCTCGCCTATCGCGCAACGGACAAGATCGTGGTGCGCGGTGGCGGCGGCATCTACTACAACCCGAACCACCTGAACGCCTTCACGCTCTCGACCAGCAACTACCCGTTTGCCGCGTCCACCACCTACAGTGGACCCACCAGCGGAATTGCAACGCAGAGCTTTACCAATCCCTCTGGTGGCGGCAGCGGCAGCGTCTCTCTGCCTGCGGGCACCCCGGGCACGTATCAGACAGCGTTCACCGACAATCACTACCTGCCCACACCCCGGCTCTACCAATGGAATCTGGACACGGGCGTCGAGCTTGCCCACGGCAGCGCACTTGAGTTTCAGTATCTCGGCTCGCACTCCATCTATCTCGATCATTCGCTTTATCCCAACCAGCCGCTGCCTGGTGCCGGATCGGTCAACCCGCGCCGTCCCTATCAGCTTTTCGGACAGATTCGGCAAATTCAAAACGACGGTCTCGAGACCTACCACGGCCTCACGGTGGTCTTCCGGCAGCGCACCTTTCACGGCCTCGACATGAACCTGGGCTACACCTGGTCACATACGCTGGATACCTCGAACGACGCAAACGGCGGCGGCACACCGATGATCCAGTACAACCTGAAAGCGGACTACGGCAACGCCAATTGGGACATTCGCAACCGCTTCGTGGGTACCGTGACCTACACGATGCCGACGCTGGCGCGGTTCGGGCACCTGACGGATACGCTGGCAGGCGGCTGGCATGTGAACACCATCGTCTTCATCCAGGGTGGCCAGCCGTTTAACATCGGCATCACCAACGACCAGGCAAATGTTGGCGGCATCGGCACGCAGCGTCCCAACTACGTGCATGCGCCGATCTTCACCTGCGGCAAGACGCAGTATTTCGCCAAGGCAAGCTGCATCGACACCACCGCTTACTCGCTGCCGGCGCTGTACACCTTCGGCAACACCCACCGCAACGACCAGCGTGGACCCGGCGCGGCCAACACCAACCTTTCCGTCTTCAAGGACTTTGGCGTCTATGAGAACGTCAAGCTGCAGTTCCGCGCTGAAGCCTTCAACGTCTTTAACCATGGAAACCTCGCCAATCCCGGCAACGTGACCTTGCCGACGGCCTCCGCAGCCGGTGTGTTCAACTTCACGGGTTCCACCTTCGGCCAGGTCACTTCGACGCAGAGCGGTGGGTTTGGCGATCCGCGAATTCTGCAACTCGCCGGCAAGATCAACTTTTAACCAGGGTCGCCACAACCGGTCGCGCTACGATGCTTCTACGCAACCTGAGGTAAGTTCCGTGTTCTCTCGTTCTCGCTCCCGCGCCCGTCTGGGCGTGATTTGTGTTGCCGCCGCACTGCTGGCGGTTGGCGGCGTGGCGGTTGTGCAGGTGCGCGCGGACACGCCGCTGACGCAGGCGGAGTATGAGAAGAACCCCGGCATGATGCTTGAGGCTTACCGGCATGTTGAGGCTGCTTCTGTCTCCGATGCCGAAGAGCAGGTGCTGCATGCGAAGCACTACATGTCGCACGCCATGCAGCCGATCTTTCCCACCAAGTTTGCCGGCACCGCGCTTACGGTGCTGCTCAAAAAAGAAGAGAACACTGATCCGAATGCGCTGAGCGGCATGCTGTCTGCCATCGACAGCGGTGGTCCAGGCTCGGTCTATGTAATGAAGGTCGAAGATGGCGCGGACATTGCCGGCATGGGCGGCCTGATGGGCACTGCGATGTTTGCGCGCGGCTTCACGGGCGCGGTGGTCGACGGTGGCGTGCGCGACCTGCCGCAGTTGAAGCGCATCGGTTTCCCCGTGTATTCCACCGGTGCCGTGCCCTCGACCTCCGTTGGCCACTATCGCTTTGGTGGCATGAACGCGACGCTTGAAGTCGGCGGCACGCAAGTCGCTGCAAACGACATCATTGTGGCCGACCAGGACGGCGTTGTCGTGGTCCCGCGCGCACGTGCCGCGGAGGTGCTCATCAAGGCGCAGGCACTGGATAACAGCGAGCACAGCATGCTTCCGTACATCGAAAAGTTTCATTCCATCGTGGAGGCGGTCAAGCAGTTCGGCCGCATTTAGCAGCGTAGGAACGACAGGCGCTGAGGCGCCGTGAGAGAAGACAATCGTGGACGCTTCGACCGGATCACTGAAGACGCTGTTCTCTCG
>CAZZVI010000067.1:0-14614 GCA_964657335.1 uncultured Terriglobus sp. | reverse complement strand
ATCCCTCGCAAAGCAAAGCCGCCGGTACCGGCGGCCCGCTGTTCTTCCTTGTCTCTTGCCTACGCCGGAACGTGTTCCTCGTCCATGTCGAAGTTCGAGTAAACGTTCTGGGTATCGTCCAGGTCCTCCAGCACTTCCAGCAGCCGCATCATCGCGTTCGCCTGCGAGCCTTCGAGCTTCTGGTAGGTGCTCGGGATCATGGTGATCTCGGCGTGCTCCGGCTTGAAGCCGGCCTTGGTGACCGCCTCGCGCACAGGCTCAAACTCCTTGGGAGCGGTAAGGATCTCCCAGCTCTCACCCTCTTCACTCAGGTCGTCCGCTCCTGCTTCGAGCACCGTTTCTGTCAGCTTGTCTTCATTAACGCCTTCTTTCGGCACGACGATGACGCCTTTCTTCGCGAAGATGTAGCCGACCGAACCGGATTCCCCCAGGTTGCCGCCGTTCTTGGTGAAGGCGTGCCGAATCTCGCTCACGGCGCGGTTGCGGTTGTCCGTCAGAACCTCGATGATGACCGCGACGCCGCCGGGGCCGTAACCCTCGTAGGTGATCTCTTCGTAGCTCAGGCCTTCGAGTTCGCCCGTGCCGCGCTGAATGGCCCGCTTGATGTTGTCGGCAGGCATGTTCTCAGCCTTCGCGGCGAGGATCGCGGTTCTCAGGCGCGGATTACCGTCCGGGTCGCCGCCGCCCTGCTTGGCCGCGACGGTAATCTCCTTGATCAGGCGCGTAAATACCTTGCCGCGCTTGGCGTCGGCCGCGCCCTTTTTGTGCTTGATGGTTGCCCATTTCGAATGGCCTGACATCGTTTCAACCCTGCGCTTTCCCTTGTGACTCAGCAGGCCGGCGAGCGCCCGCAACAGACGGCAGTATAGCAAGTGGCGGTGTTACGCCGCTGCCTCCAGCAGGGCGCGCAGGTTCAACGGTTCTGTCACCATGCTCAGGTTGCCGGCCGCGTCCAGCGGCCACTCTTTCTTCGGACGGTCCCAGTAGAGCTCTACGCCGTTGCCGTCCGGGTCGGCCAGGTAGATCGCCTCGCTGACGCCATGGTCCGACGCGCCCTGCAGGGGCACGCCCGCCGCGATCAGCCGCTTCACCGCGTCGGCCAGTTCGGCCCGTGTCGGGTACAGGATGGCGAGATGGTAAAGGCCCGTAGTGCCTGGTGCGGAAGGCTGGCCGCCGAGGCTCTCCCAGGCGTTCAGGCCGATGTGGTGGTGATAGCCGCCTGCCGAAAGAAACGCCGCCGAGGTGCCATAGCGCATCGTGACCTCGAAGCCAAGCACGCCGTTGTAGAAGCCGATTGCCCGCTCCAGATCGGCGACACGCAGATGCACATGGCCGATGCGAACACCGCTGCCAATCGACTCACTCATGGCGATTCTGATGTTTCTGCGCAGCGCAAGATGCAACGTCATCCGCTACTCTACCGGTACACAGGACATCTGATTCTTGATTGCCAAATGGCTTTGGAGGAGTCGCCGTTGAAAAAGCTCGCTATCGTGCTGCCCGTGCTGGTTATCATCGCCGCGATCGTGTTCTTTGCCGTGCATCGCCGGGCTACGGTGCGGCATGTCAACGATGAGATCCGGGAGGCGGCCGCGACCCACTTCGCCTTCCCCGAGCAGCTTGCCATGGCGCACGCGGCCTGCGGTAGTGGGCAGGTGAGCATCAACGGCAAGAAGGAGATTTTCTGTTCCGGGTGTCCAGCCGGATCGGACTTTGCGGGGACGGCAGCGTTGCCTGGGAGCGGCGCCGGATGGACGGTGGATGGTGCCGTCGCCGGCAGTTTCTCGGCGAGTGGTACGGACGAAGCGCTGCTGCATGCCAGCGGGTGCGAGTCGCACGCGAAGCACGATGGCGGTAACTTCCTGATGCGGCGCATCCGTGGACAATGGTCGGCCCTCCGCTACGCAGGCGGAGGGACGGCGAACGACAAGTGCCAGAAACTGACCCTGGATGGGGGCCGAGACGCGCTGGTGTGCGAGGTGACAGACACGCACGCGGGCATCGCGTCGGACGCGGTGCAACTGCTGCAGTTCGACGCGGACAAACCGGCCACCGCTGACTTCGCAAACTCGTTATTCCTTGCAGTCACAGATGAGAGTTCCAACTGCGGCTCTCATGCGAAGCCGCACTTGATGCAGCTTGCGAAGATCGAGAAAGTCGAGGTGTTGCCCGCGGGCTCCGATGGCAGACAGGACGTCGCAATCGATGTGGTTATCAGCCGCGTTTCCGCGCCGACGCAAGCCGGAGCACCATGTCCCGCGGGGAGCGCACAGCGGCACCACCTTGTCTACAACAATGCGGGCGACCACTTTGACGCGGGCGAAGGGTACGTCGCTCTGCACGCGATGAAGCGTGAGGACTGCTGCGACTTGACGGTGACGCCGAAGGTGATGCCTGGGCGATACTAGGCGGGCTCGACTGTCCACGTTAAGGTGGGTGCCCCATGTCTCGCTCTAGAGACATGGGACGTGTGGCGCCACTGAACCCATGTCTCAGAAGCGAGACATGGAGCACCCGGTGCTAAGCGATTTCCGGCGCGAATAGCTCCTCATACGTCTCGCGGCGGCGGATGAGCCGAGGCTGTCCACTTTCGATCAGCACTTCCGCAGGGCGCAGGCGCGTGTTGTAGTTCGAGCTGAGCGAGAGGCCGTAGGCGCCAGCATCGAGGATGGCAAGCAGATCGCCTTCTTCGCTCTCAGGCAGTGTGCGTGCGCGAGCGAAGAAGTCGCCGCTTTCGCACACCGGACCTACGATGTCTGCGGTCTCTTCCGGCACGCCCTTTCGCTGCACGCCCGGTACGATCTCGTGGTGTGCCTGATACAGCGCGGGACGGATGAGGTCGTTCATCGCCGCATCGACGATGACGAAGCGCTTGTCGCCGTTCTGTTTGCGATAGAGCACGCGCGTCAGCAGAGCACCTGCCTGGCCCACGAGAAAGCGGCCCGGCTCCAGCAGCAGGTGGAGGTCGTCTACGCTGCCCTGGCGCAGCGCGCCGTGCAGTGCTTCCGAGTAATGGGCCACCTGCGAAGCAGCGTCAAATTCGCCTTCACCATATTCGATACCGAGGCCACCGCCCGCATCGACGTAGCGGATGTTGTGACCGTCGGCTCGTAGATCGCGCACCAACGCAAGTGTCTTGCCGAGCGCTTCGGCGAACGGCTCTACCTGCCGGATCTGTGAGCCGATGTGGACGCTGACGCCGGCTGTCTCGATGGACGGCATGGTCGCCGCGCGGGCGTACACCGCACGTGCCAGCGCGATGCCGATGCCGAACTTGTGCGCGCTCAGGCCGGTGGAGATGTAGGGGTGTGTCTCCGCCGAAACGTCGGGGTTCACACGCAGCGCGATGCGGGCGCGCTTGCCTGCGGCCGCAGCACGCGCGGCGAGCAGGTCCAGCTCGGGCTCGCTTTCCACGTTGAACAGCAGAATGCCCGCTGCCAGCGCCGCATCCATCTCTGGCGCGGTCTTACCAACTCCGGAGAAGACGACGCGCTTTGCGACTTCGGGTCCAGCAGCGGCGGTCACGCGCGCCAGCTCGCCGCCGGAGACGATGTCAAACCCGCAGCCAAGCCCCGCGAGCAGCTTGAGAATGGCGAGCGACGAGTTCGCCTTGACCGCATAGCAGACAGTGTGCGGCGTAGCTGGAAAGGCATCCTGAAACAACCGAGCGCGCTCGGAGATCTGGTCGCCAGAGTAGACATACAGCGGCGTGCCGAACGTTTTCGCTAATTCGTTCAGCGGCACGTCGCCGCAGCAGAGAACACCTTCGCGAAAGACAAATGGACGGCCACCGCTCATGCAGTGGGCGGCTGGTCCGTGGGCGGATAGGGCGGTGGCTGCGGCGTGCTCGTATAGGGTGGAGGCGGATATTGCGTCGGCACGCCGCCGTAGGTTGTCGCCGCGGGATAGGGAACGCCGGCCGGCTCTTCCGGAATGACGACCCAGCAGATGACGT
This sequence comes from uncultured Terriglobus sp., assembly GCA_964657335.1. Classification (GTDB taxonomy): domain Bacteria; phylum Acidobacteriota; class Terriglobia; order Terriglobales; family Acidobacteriaceae; genus Terriglobus. Next base: position 10,659 of record CAZZVI010000067.1, on the reverse strand, counting down.
ACGCCAGTACGCCGCCGCCGCCGAAGAGCACCAGCAGCACAAGCACCAGCCGCACCAGGTTCAGATCCCAGCCATAGGCGCGGGCGAACGCCGCGCAGACCCCGGCAATCTTTCGGTCGTACCGTGGACGAAGAAGTGGTCCTGCCATTGGAAATCCTCCTTGCCGCAACCAGAGCCATTCTTGCACACGGCGCGGCCTTCAAAGGAGATTACGTCGTGGAGATCGCTCAGGTTCCGGTGTAGGGCGATTTCATGTACTTGCGGGCGTCCGGCGCCTGCGTCTGGTCGCCGCCCGCGGCTGCCGCAAGACGGTACTGCGCCAGCGCATCATCGCGGCGATGTTGCAGATCAAGCATCATGCCGGCGTTCAGTTGTGCGCGTTTGCGCATCCAGTCGCTGCAGTTCGGCTGCTGGCTTGCTTTCAGGTAGCTCTCGCCCGCGCCAACCACGTCGCCTTGCCCGCGCTGTGTCTCACCCAGGCCGAACCAGGCTAGCTGCAGCCTCGGGTCAATGAAGTAACCCGGCTTGGCGGCATCGGCAAGCACGGCCTTGTAGATGGCAATTGCGTCCGGTCCACGCCCAGAATCCTTCATCAGGTTCGCTTCTTCCAGACGAAACAGGAAGTCATGCGGATACTGCTTTGCGAGTCCCTGCGCGACGGCATAGGCCTCGTTGTAACGGTGGTCGTGCCGCAGGAAGAGCGACATGGCAGTCTGCGATTCGACGCGGGTTGCCGTGCCGTGAGCGGCGGCATCGCGCAGCAGGGCAAGTCCTTGCTCTTTGTTACCGCCGACGCCGGCGATGCCCACCAGCATGCGCACAAAGCGGGGCAGGCTGGCGACCGCAAACTGCTGGATGCCGACAGCCATTTTGGCGTCAGCGTAGTTCGGATCGAGCTTCAGCACCTGCTCGCTGTCATTGCGAGAGCTCAGCCCCTGCCGCGCCGCGCCGGTAAAGCTGTGGTCGACCAGTGTCATCCACGCGGCGTGCATCCCTTTGGCATAGCCCCGCGCGAAGTACGCATCCTTGTCGTTGGGATTGGCCTTGATGCGCGCGTCCGCCAGGCTCACGGCCCTGTCCGTGAGCTGCTCGATCTGCTGACGGATCGCGGGCGATACGTCCGACTTGTGACCCGAACTAAGAAAGTGTTCGTGCGCGTAGTAGGTGGTGTCCAGCAAATCCTGCCGGTAGAGCTCACGAAAGATGGTGTCCATCAGCACATAGCTGACCGCCATCGGGTCCTGAGAATGCGCCTTCAGCACTTCCTCGAAGCGCTGCATGGCGCCGTCATAATCCAGGATGTAGAAGCGCTCGAAGCCCTGGCGCACGTCTGCATCAAGGTTCAGCGGATACGTGTTCTGTGCGTATAACGGGCACAGCGCCAGAGCGAACCCAAGCAGCCCCGCAATTGTCGTGAGCCTAATCTTCCAGCCATTGACCACACAGGTGTAGACGCGCGGCGCGCAGGATGGGATGCGCATCCAACGGTTGGTTCCCGGCCCGGCGTGGGCTGTGGAGGAATTTTGAGAGGTTTATGGGATGACGCGGGTGCAGCTTCTTCAACTCCTGGTGCAGCAGGCACGTGAAAGCGGCTTTCTTTTTCGCAAGTGGTTCACGACGACCGTGGCCGCTCCCTGGACCACCCCGGACGATGCGATTGCATGGCTGAGCCGGGGCGATCGCGCATCGCTGCTTCTGTTCTCGCACGGCTTTGCACGGCACTTCTGGCGCAGCGGCGAGCGCGTCACGTTCCTTGTGCCACCACAGACCTTCCAGCGAGTCACGCGAGAAGGCACACGCACCATTGAACGCAAGGCGCACATGCGGCGATCAAGCCGCGAGGATGTGTGGCGGTTTCACCTGCGCGAGATGGCTGAGGCAGCTGAACCGCTCCGCTACATCCGCCGGTACCTCATTGTGCAGGAGGTGATCGATGACGTGGCCGCCGGCAGCGCCGGCAAGGCAGAGGATGTCAGCGAGAACTATGACGATGAATTGATGGTGCGAGAAGAGGCTCCGAAGCGCCACAAGACCGCGAAGAAGGAAGGAAAGTAATCGGCTGACGGCTTCTGCAGCAGCCGCTACTGCAGCGTTGCTCCCAGCCGCTGCAGCGCCTTTCGCGACGCCTTGTCATGGTCGCCCGCGGGGTCAAGCTTCAGGCACTCGCGATAGTTCAGGATCGCCTCGTCACGCTTATTCAGTTTGCTTGCCGCTTCGGCAAGATTGTATCGGGCGTCCGGGTCATCCGGTGCGTGGTCCACGGCGTCTTTGAAGCGCAGGTAGGCTCCCTGCGCGTTGCCGTCTTTCATGTAGAACGAGCCGACCTTAAGGTCATCCTGGATGCGAGTCTGCTCGAGCTTTGCGCGGGCAACCGACGTGTCGCCGTGGCTGCCGAAGTCCTTCAAGGCCGACGCCTTCACCGGCGCATTCGGAGAAGCTGTCGTCGGGGCAACATCGTCATCGTCTGAGCTCCGGCTGGAACTTGTGCCCGTCGCTTCATCGCCTCCGGAACTGCTGCTGTAGCCGCCCGGCGGCAGCTTCATGGGCTTCTCCGACGACGCAGGCGGATCGGGTACGCCGCTCGTTGGCATGTCCGGAAAGCTGTTGCCTGGCACGTTGCCGCCGTGCCTGGAGCCTTCCGCCGGGAAGGGGTTGTCGCCGGCGGCAGACGAAGGCGCCGGCTTGACGCTCGTGGAAGGCGCACCGCTGCTGCCGTGCAGAGAATCCTCAACCGGGAAAGGATTGTCGCTGGCGGGCGAGATTGCCGGTGTGCCACTCGAATCGGTTGTCGTACTGGAACCGCTCTTCACGCACGACGGGTCCTTCGATCCGGTCTTGCACTTCGGATCGGCCGGCCTTGCGCTCTGCGCGGACAGGGAAGCCGCGCCGCATCCCAGCGCGAGCACCAGCGAGCCTGCGAGGCGCAGTGCTGCTCGCTTCCCGGCTCCGCGTCGAAGTTTCTCCACCAAAGCTCTCACGGCTTTTTAGACGCACAAGACTGGGTAGAGGAGACGGAGAGACGCGAGTTCTTTCCGCTTGCCTGACAATTTGACTTATACTCGCGCAACAATGCTTCCCAGGCTTCTGCTTCGCTCGTCGCCCATCAATGGCTGCGGCTGCTACACACTTGACCCTATCCGCAGCGGTGCGCGCGTGGCCGAGTACGACGGCCCGCGCATGGCAAAGGCCGAAGCCGACGAGCGCTACCAGAATCGCGATCTGACGTATCTGTTCGGCGTCACAGACCGCGACACGGTCATCGACGGCTTCGGTGCAGCCATGTTCATCAATCACTGCTGCGAGCCGAACTGCCAGACGGAAGAAAACGACGGCCACATCTACGTCCTGGCGTTGCGCAACATCGCCGCGGGTGAAGAACTCACCTACGAGTACCACCTCTACGACTCCGACGACGACGACCAGCCCTGCTACTGTGGCACGGAAAGCTGCCGCGGCACCATGTTCAGCACGAAGGAAGTGAAGCGGCGAAAGAAGCTTGGATTGCCGCTGACGTTGCGTAAGCGACCGCGCAACGGAAAAGCCGCCAAGAGGTAGACCGCCTCCATGGAAGGTCTGCGTAGTGCCATGCATCACGAGAGTCGCTGACAAGAGCCGACGCTACATCAACTTGTGGCGGGTGCTGTGCTTTGCCAGGCCATAGTTCAGATTGCTTATGAAGTCTTTTCCAAATGCGGACAGCGACGCAAAGGTTCCGTCGGTGCTCAGCTTGCGATCGGTGCAGTCGTCTGGACCCCACGACCACGCCAGCCAACCGATCTCATGGTGAAACGCCTGACCAAGAAGGGCCTGGTAAGTGAAACCATTCGAAGGAACAACGGGCGCTCCGCTGCCATCGAGCGAGTAGTAGGTCGTGGGCGGATTGTCATCCTGCCTGTTTGAAATCTCACCGAAGACGATGGGCAACGACGCATTTACGCACTTCTGCAGGTATTGCATGCCGTCGTATCCGGCCCAGTAGGCGTGCGCGCTTAGCAGCACATTGTGTTGCGGGTCGGCGGCGATGAGCTTTTCGCCCACCAGCAGGAAAACATCCAGCGCCTCGCCACAATCAGGGGCGTCAATCATCAGGGGGAAGTTCAGCCCTGCCGCGCGAAACTTCACGATGGCCGCGGTGTAGTCGCTCACGTACTGGTCCAGGACCGTCTGAGAGTCGCCCGCCCAGTGGTATTGCCCCACTTCGTTGGCGATGTTGAAGATCAGATATGCGGCGTGCTTCTTCAGCACCGTGACCACGTCAGGCTGAGCCAGAAATCGTTCCACCAGGTCGTTGAGCTGCGATGTGTCGCCCGCGCAGGTCAGGTCTGCCAGCATGACGATCGGCACCATCTCCGACTTTGCACAGCTCAGCAGCAGCGGGTCCAGGTCGTTGATGGAGTATGTTGGCCGTGCTGCCTGGCCGTAGTCTACATACCACTGGAAACGCACCGCATTCGCGTTGGTCTTGGCGATCTCGGCGAGATAGTTAGAAGGCGGAAAGCTCCAGTCGTCCAGCAGCGGCAGATTGATGCCGCGGAGGATGAGCTTCGAGCCGGCGCGCGTGTTGAGATATCGGCCTGAGGTGTAGAGATTTGAATGGGTGGGCACGGTTGCTCCATGGCGAGGGGATCTGAAAGTCGCTTCCGTGCAACGCTGCGACGTGACCAAGAGGATAGACCTTAGCGGCTCAGGCGGCTACCCCTGTCCCGGTCTTTGCACGAAAGATTCATCCCGCGCGTGTGCATGCCTTCCGGCAGCGTTGACGCGGCCATCTAATCCTCAAGGCGAAACGGTAAACTGTGCGGGATGGCTTACCAGGTCCTTGCCCGCAAGTATCGTCCGCAACGCTTCGCCGATGTGGCCGGGCAGGACCACGTCACACGCACGCTGCAGAACGCGCTGGAGCAGAACCGCATTGCGCACGGCTACATCTTCAGCGGGCATCGTGGCATTGGGAAGACGACGATCGCGCGCATTCTTGCGTCCGCGCTTAACTGCCGCAACACCATCGGCTCGGTCGAGCGGCCCACGCCGGAGCCCTGCGGCATCTGTGACTCGTGCCTTGAGATTCGCGCGGGAAACGCGGTCGATGTGATCGAGATTGATGCTGCGACGAACCGCGGCATCGACGAGATTCGCGAGCTGCGCGATGCCGCGCGATATCGGCCCGCACGCGACCGCTTTAAGATTTACATCCTTGACGAAGCGCACCAGATTACGGATGCCGCTTTTAACGCGCTGCTTAAGACGCTGGAGGAGCCGCCTGACCACATCGTCTTCATGATGGCGACCACCGAGCCGGAGAACATTCCGCAGACCATCCGGTCGCGATGCCAGCACTTCAGCTTTCACGCGGTCAAGCTCGACGACATCCTGAACGAACTGCGCGGCATTGCCGCACACGAGGGCGTACTGGCGGACGAAGCCGCGCTCGCTCTGCTGGCGGAGGCGGGCGATGGCTCCATGCGCGATGCGCTCTCCATCATGGACCAGGCGATTGCGTCGGCACCTACGGTCGATGGCAAGGCCGAACTCTCCGCGGCAGAAATCCGCGAGCTGATGGGCACGGTGCCCAACACGGTCTTCGAAGAGATTCTCGAGTCCGTCGCTCGCAACGATTCCGCCGCGGTCCTCGGCACAGCAGGGCGGCTGCTGGATGCGGGTAATTCCTCTTCGCAGATTGCGCGGCAGTTTGTGCGTTACCTGCGCAACTGCATCGTCGCAAAGATCGCGTCGCTCACCGAAGAACACAACACCAGCGACCTGCTGCAGATTTCGCCGGACGAGCGCCGCCGCGCCGTGCGCACGGCCATGCTGTTTACCGAGGAAGAGCTCACGCGCTTTCTGCAGGTCATGCTGCGCACCTTCGATGACCTCGGCTTTCGGCAGGAGCAGCGTCTGCACTTGGAACTCGGCCTGGTGAAACTGGTGCATCTGCAACGATTGCTGCCGGTGGAAGAGTTCCTTAGCCAGCTCCCGAAGCCGGCCGCGAGCGCACCCCGCGCTATACCCGCGCCGCGCGCTCCAATCGCCTCGGCGGGGCCCGCTCCGCGCAGTGCTACGCATGGCACATCCCGCTTCTCGCAAACGCCAGCTCAGCGGCCCGTGGGTAGCGCTGCGGCGCAAGTGCCGATGCGGACGGAGGGCTCGCTGGCGCTTGCGGCTGAGACAGTACCGGCGAATGTCTCCCCGCTGACGAGGCCGAACGCCGAAGTCGCTCAAGAGCCCACAGCAGGGTTCGCTGCGCAGCTTGAGCCGTCGAAGGTTTCGCTGCCGGAAGCGCCCATTCCGCAGACGATCTTCACGCCCATGCCGCAGCCGGATGCATCGGTTACACCCGCAGATGTCGAGGCAACGGAGCCGAGCGAAGATGCTCCGCTCTCTGACATCAGCCAATTGCAGGCAGCTGCGGTCGAAGCGCTGTTTGACACGAAGAAGCACAACTCCGCTGCCGAGCAGCTTGAAGAGTCTACCTGGACGCTCACAAACGGCGAACTCCAGATCGCAACGACTCTCTCGAAGCAACTGATGGGAACCATCTTTCGGCCTGAGGTAGAAACGATCATGAAAGCGGCCCTGCGCCAACGTGGGCTGGCGGGCGTAAGGCTGGTCTTTGTGCCCGCTGCGCTCGACGAAAGGCCAAAGGTCCCGAAGAAGCCCCGTACCGGCTCCGCGCAGGCCAAGGCACTCGAGCACCCCACCGTGCAGGCCGCGCAAAAGCTCTTCAATGCCGAGATCACCAGCGTCTTCGATCTTCGCAAGGAATAGCCGTATGGCCGTGCGACCGCTTGAAGACGAAGACCGTCCAGCGTGGCTCGCAATGCGTGCCGCCCTGTGGCCCGACTCGGATGCTGCGGATCCCGCTGGTGCTGACGCATGGGTGGCGAGGGCTGACGCGATCACCATCGTGGCGCAACCGTCCGGCTCCTCAGGCGGTCAACTTATTGGGTTCGCCGAAGCAGGCGAAAGGCCCTACGCGGACGGTAGCGACACAAGCCCGGTTGCCTTTCTTGAAGGCTGGTACGTCGAGCCGGAGTACCGGTGCCAGGGTTTCGGTAGAGAGCTGGTGCAGGCGGTGGAAACGTGGGCGCGCAGCAGGGGTTTGACGGAACTTGCCTCTGATTCATTGCTGGAAAACACGAACGCGCATGCAGCGCACGAGGCCGCAGGTTTTCGAGAAGTCGAGCGCGCGGTTCGCTATCGCAAGCCGCTATTCTGAATTTGTGAGGAACCAAAGATGGACATGAGCAAGCTGCAGGAGATGATGGGCCAGGCCCAGCATATGCAGGCGCAGATGGAGCAGAAGCTGGCCACCACAACCGCGGAGGCAAGCTCTGGCGGCGGCCTGGTGACGGCGCGCGTCAACGGCCGAAAAGAACTGTTGCGCCTGAAGATCGATCCGACCGCGATGTCAGCGAGCGATGGCGATGTGGAAATGCTGGAAGACCTGATCACCGCCGCCATCAACGAAGCGGGGCGCAAGGTGGATGAACAGATGCAGGCAGCCACCAGCGGCATGCTCGGCGGCATGGACATTGGAAAGCTGCTCGGCTGATGCGAACGCTCATCTTTGCCTTCGTGATGGCTGCAGCCGGCATGCTGCACGCGCAGACCGCTGCCAAGCCGCAGACTGACCCTGCACTGCAGGCGAGGGTCGACGCGCTCGTCGCCGCGCATCATGGCAAGATCGCGCTGTATGCCGAGCAGTTGAATACTGGCAAGACACTCGCGGTGGATGCCGACAAAGCAGTGCAGACTGCCAGCACCATCAAGCTGGCTATGCTGTGGACCGCACTGCGCGAGATCGCGTTAGGCCACGCCGCATGGGATGAGAAGATCACGCTACAGCCCGGCGAAGGTGTCGCAGGTTCTGGCATTCTCCACTTTCTCGACACGCCGGTGACGCTGACACTGAAAGACGTCGCGACCATGATGGTCATCGTCAGCGACAACACCGCGACGAACTTGATGATAGACCGCTTTCCTACAAAGCAGGTCGATGACAACATGACCGCGCTGGGCTATGACCAGACCTTCTTGTACAAGAAAGTCTTCAAACCCGCAGTCGGACCCATGCCTGCCGACCAGCCGAAGTTCGGACTGGGCAAGACCACGCCTCGCCAGATCACGCTCCTGATGGAGCGCATCGGCCGCTGCGACCTGAACCTGCCACAACAGCCTGCGGTCGATCAGGCAAAGGCAGACGCAGCCTGCAAGGCCGCCATCGAGATGCTGCGCAACCAGTTCTATCGCGGCACCATTCCGCGCTACCTCGAGACACTCGACAACAGCGAACAGGGCAGCGGCATCGCCAGCAAGACCGGGTCGCTGGACGCGACACGTTCTGATGTGGCAATCGTCGCCGGCAAGAGCGGCCCCATCGTGCTCGCGGTCTACACCTACGACAACGCTGATAAGAGCTGGACTGCGGACAACGAGGGGGAACGCGCGATCGCCTCCATAGCAGAGGCGATTGTCGAGGCATGGTCGCCTGCTGGGATCGACGGCAAGTCGCTGGTGCCGGGACTCGGACTCCGCGATGGGGCATCGAAGTAGCGATGGAACGTTTCGCACAGCCGATGGCCCGCCTGATCGAAGAACTGCGCAAGCTGCCTGGCGTCGGCACCAAGTCCGCGCAGCGGCTTGCCTTCTATATCCTTCGTTCACCGGATGCCGATGCCGAGGCGCTTTCCACTGCGATCCGCGCATTAAAGGCGCAACTCCGCCTCTGCTCCGTGTGCAACAACGTGACGGACGTGGATCCTTGCATTTACTGCAGCAGCCCGGCACGCACGCACGCCACGGTCTGCGTGGTGGAGGAGCCAACCAGCATCGCCTCAATCGAAAAGACGCGCGGCTACAACGGCATTTACCACGTGCTGCACGGCACGCTAAGTCCACTCAACGGCATCGGCCCGGAGCAGCTCCGCACGGCAAACCTGTTCAGCCGGTTGGGCGAGGTCGAGGAGATCATCCTTGCGATGAGCCCGACTGTCGAAGGCGAAGCTACCGCCCACTGGCTCGCCGGCGAACTGCACCGCGCCAGTGCCGACCATCCGCTTCGCATCACCCGCATTGCTACAGGCGTTCCTGCCGGCAGCGATATTGAGTATGCGGATGAGGTTACGATGAGCCGCGCGATGGAAGGTCGGCGAGAAATCTGAGTGGTGGTTGCACTCAGTTATCAGCCGTAATTTAATCCTTCCGGTTACGTGCTCGCGCTTTATCTTCGAGTTATGGAAAATCCCGAAGCCGAGAACGTTGGACGCGATGGGCAGGCTGAAGCTGTGGGTGAAATGCTTGCGGACGCCTTTATAGCGCGGGTAAAGAGATTTCCGCTTGCAACCCGCGACCGGCTTCTGATTGCCTGTCGCCAGCGTCTCTTGCAAGACAAAGAGATTGCAAAACTGCTCTTCGAGGGCTAGTGAGTTCCGAGGCGCAGAGTCGTCAGAGCGACTCATGCGAGGTGGTGATGGAGCGACGCAAATTGATCCTGGGCAGTGCGGCGACTCTCGCAACAACCGTCGCATTGCAGGGGCAATCCGACGACTTCCGCCGTGAAATAGCAAAAGATCATTGGCATCGTGCAAGCCATCAAGCCGGGCCAAACACGCTCAATCCTCGATCACGACTGGACAGCCGACGGCGGATTACAGTTGTTCACCACCACGCAGTACAAGCTACGCAGCTGCGAAAGCACTACGATCGACGTAGACTTCCGTCGTGGGATGGAAGACGCGTTCAATTAACCAAGCGCAGTGATCACCAAGGTCTCCCTGGCTTACTTGCAGTATCCCCACTACGACTAGGCGGTCGGGAACACCCGCAGATCGCCACCCGTCATCTCCTTCGGCAGGTCGAGCCCAAGCATCGCGAGCATCGTGGGTGAGAGATCGCGCAATGAGCCGCCTTCGCGCAGGCGGAACTGTTTGCCTGCTTCGGTGACTGCGATCAGAGGGACAGGGTTTGTGGTGTGCGCGGTATGCGGGCCGCCGGTGACCGGGTCGATCAGCATCTCGGCGTTGCCGTGGTCGGCGGTGATGAGCCATGAGCCGCCGTTGCGCTTGAGCGAGGCGTAGATCTCGCCGAGGCAGGCATCGACGGTTTCGACACCTTTGATGGTCGGTTCCATTTTACCGCTGTGACCGACCATGTCGGCGTTGGCGAAGTTCACCACGACGACGTCGAACGCGGTGTCTTCGATGGACTTCAGCACCACGTCGCAGATGCCGCCCGCGCTCATCTCGGGTGCGAGATCATAGGTTGCGACCTTCTGTGACTGCACCACTTCGCGCTCTTCACCGCGGAAGGGCTTTTCGATGCCGCCGTTAAAGAAGTAGGTGACGTGCGCATACTTCTCCGTTTCGGCGACGCGCAGGTTGCGCAGTTCGTTGTTGGCCATCACGTTTGCCAGCAGGTTGTCCATGCTCTCCGGCAGGATAACCATGGGCAGCGCGAACTTCGGATCGTACTGCGTCATGGTGATGTAGCGCAGGTTTTTCGGCACGCTGATGCGTGGTATTTCGAGGTCCAGTTCTTCGGCCTTGGGCAGGTCGCGCGCATCCGCCTTCGTCATGCCGCCCTCGACGTTGCGTGCCAGCACGCGGGTGATCTGCCGCACGCGGTCGCTGCGATAGTTGAAGCAGATGCACAGGTCTTCGT
>CAZZVI010000066.1:0-14647 GCA_964657335.1 uncultured Terriglobus sp. | reverse complement strand
GCTTCCCGGTTGTCAACTCTTTGACGGCTGACGGTCTCTGGGAGTTCCGTGGAAAGTGGAGAGACAAGCAAATTCCTGCGAGTGGCGCGCAACTGCGCGCCCGGTTGACTGGCCTATCGGCACACGGGCGTTGCGGCTTTACCGTCAGGCAAAGCACGTCAACAGTCAGACATGGAAGGATGGGAAAATTGCTTCGGACGAACCAGCGTCGTCCTTCATCGTCATCAAGATGTCGGCCGGCGGTGTGCGATGACTTACAAGCTGAACGCCGCAAGGCTTCTACAGACTAATGCAAGCCGCATAGCTTGCCTACCGACGTGCAGCCTGCAGTTGATCCAGCGCAAGGTTCAGATTCAGCACGTTCACTCGAGGCTCTCCCAGCAGACCGAACTGCCGAGGCGTAGTGCTCTGCATGACCAGGCGCTGAAGCCGGGCTCCGTCCATGTGACGCTCTGCCGCAACACGCGAGACCTGGTACAGGGCCGCCGCAGGGGAGATGTCCGGATCCAGCCCTGACGCAGACGCGGTGACAAGGTCCACCGGAACTGCCGCTCCATTCGATTCCGTTTTGAGGCTGCTGTCCACACGGTCCGCAAGCGCCTTGCTCGTAGGCCCGAGGTTTGAGCCGGAGGAGGCAGACGCGTCATACCCCGTGCCTGCAGCCGACGGGCGACTGTGAAAGTAGCCCGGGCCGGTGAACGCCTGGCCGATAAGAGACGAACCGATGACATTCCCGTCCTTGCGTATGAGTTGCCCGTCAGCCCTGGACCGCATGGCAAGGTGGGCGATGCCGGTGATGAGCAGCGGATAGACGATGCCGAGCAACACAGCGGTGACGGCGGTGTAGAGCAGTGCAGTGATGATGTGCTTCTTCATTTCGCTTCCTTTGCCTTACGAGTCGCTAAGCAAGATGCAGAGCTGTGATGGCAATGTCGATTGCCTTGATGCCGACAAACGGAACAATGATGCCGCCCAGCCCATACACCAGCAGGTTGCGCTGCAGCAGGGCCGCGGCTGACATGGGCCTGTAGGTCACGCCTCGCAATGCCAGCGGGATCAGCCCGACGATGACCAGCGCGTTGAAGATCACGGCGGAGAGCACGGCCGACTCCGCATTGTGCAGGTGCATGACGTTCAGCGCGTTCAGCACCGGGAACACGCCTGCGAACATAGCGGGAATGATGGCGAAGTACTTCGCCACGTCATTCGAGATGCTGAACGTCGTAAGCGCTCCGCGAGTCATGAGCAGCTGCTTGCCGATCGCGACGATCTCGATCAGCTTGGTCGGATTCGAGTCCAGATCCACCATGTTGCCGGCTTCCTTGGCTGCCTGTGTGCCGGAGTTCATGGCAACACCCACGTCTGCCTGCGCAAGAGCCGGAGCGTCATTCGTGCCGTCGCCGGTCATGGCCACCAGCTTACCGTCGGCCTGCTCGCGCTTGATCAGGTCCATCTTGTCTTTCGGCTTGGCCTCGGCGAGGAAATCGTCCACACCGGCTTCGCGGGCGATGGCTGCTGCTGTCAGCGGGTTATCACCCGTGATCATCACGGTGCGAATGCCCATGGCACGCAACTGGTCGAAGCGCTCCTTCATGCCGCCCTTCACCACGTCTTTCAGGTAAATGACCCCGAGCGCGCGGCCGTTCTCCGCGACGACCAGCGGGGTTCCACCCTTGCGTGCGATCTCCTCGACCGATCCGCGCACCTCCTGCGGCATGGGCGATCCATGCTCCTGCAGGTAGTTGGCGATCGCATCGACTGCACCTTTGCGGATGCTGCGCCCGTCCACTTCGATGCCGCTCATGCGGGTCGTCGCAGAAAAAGGGATGAACTCCGCGTTCAGCGCGCCCAGTTCACGACCGCGCAGGTTGTACTGTTCCTTCGCGAGCACAACGATCGACCGGCCCTCCGGTGTCTCGTCGGAGAGTGAAGAGAGCTGGGCTGCATCCGCAAGCTGGTTGGCGGGGACGCCCGGCGCCGGCAGAAACTCAGCGGCCTGCCGATTGCCGATGGTGATCGTACCGGTCTTGTCGAGCAGCAGCGTGTTCACGTCGCCTGCCGCCTCAACAGCGCGGCCTGAGGTGGCCAGCACGTTGTGCTGCACCAGGCGGTCCATGCCGGCGATGCCGATCGCAGAAAGCAGGCCGCCGATGGTCGTGGGAATCAGGCAAACGAGCAGTGAGATCAGCACAAACACGGTCTGCGGTGCGCCGGAGTACAGCGCGAACGGCTGTAACGTAACGACCGCAAGCAGGAAGATGATGGTAAGACCCGCGAGCAGGATGTTGAGTGCGATCTCGTTCGGCGTCTTCTGCCGTTCCGCGCCTTCCACCAATGCAATCATGCGGTCGAGAAACGTCTCGCCGGGATTGGAGGTGATGCGCAGCGTGATCACGTCAGACAGCACGCGCGTACCGCCGGTCACAGCGGAACGGTCGCCACCGGCCTCGCGGATCACGGGCGCTGATTCTCCCGTGATGGCGGATTCATCGACCGAAGCGACGCCTTCGATCACCTCGCCGTCGCCAGGAATCATCTGCCCTGCCTTCACCTGAACGGTGTCGCCCACGCGAAGCTGTGACGATGGAACCTCTTCCACGGCGCCTGCCTTGTTCAGGCGATAGGCAGTCGTCTCCGACTTTGCGAGGCGCAGCGCATCTGCCTGCGCCTTGCCACGACCCTCTGCCATGGCTTCGGCGAAGTTGGCGAACAGCACCGTGAACCAGAGCCACAGGGTGATCTGCACATCGAACTTGAAGTGGCCGCCGCGGGTCGCATGGAAGAACAGCAGAACGGTCGTCAAAACGCTGCCGAGTTCGACAACGAACATGACCGGGTTCTTCATCATCATGCGAGGGTTCAGCTTTGCGAGTGCATCCACACCGGCCCGGCGAACGATCTTGCCGTCGAACAGCGAGCGGCGCTTTGCATTGGTAGACATGGGGTGTTTCTCCGTAAAGAGCGTGTTAGAAGCTGTGGCCTGCACGCATCAACAGGTGTTCGAGCACGGGCCCGAGCGCCATCGCAGGAAAGAAGGTCAGCGCTCCAACGATCAGGATCACGCCCGTAAGCAGGACTGTGAACAACGGCGTGGTGACGGGAAACGTGCCTGAGGTAGCGGGTACACTCTTCTTCGCTGCGAGGCTGCCGGCAATTGCCATCATGGGGATGATCATCATGAAACGGCCGAAGAACATCGCGACCGAAAGCGAGTAGTTGTACCAGTGCGTGTTGGCGTTCAGCCCAGCGAAGGCCGATCCGTTATTCCCCGTTGCCGAGGTATAGGCATACAGGATCTCGCTGAGACCATGTGGCCCATGGTTCGCAAGGCTCGACAAGCCGAGGTTCGGCATCAGCACGCTGACCGCAGAGAAGCCGAGGATCAGCAACGGAAAGATGAGCAGATACAGCATCGCCATCTGCACATCGAACGCCTGCACCTTCTTACCCAGGTACTCCGGCGTTCGGCCGACCATCAACCCCGCGATAAAGACGGACATGATAACGAAGACCAACATCCCGTAGAGCCCGGCGCCAACGCCGCCAAACACCACCTCGCCAAGCAGTATGTTGACCATGGGAATCATGCCGCCGAGCGGAGTAAAGCTGTCGTGCATGCTGTTGACCGCGCCGCAGCTCGCATCGGTGGTGACAGTCGCGAAGAGCGCAGAGTTTGCAACGCCGAAGCGAACTTCCTTGCCTTCCATGTTGCCGCCGCTTTGCGTCAGCGAGGCGCGCGCGTCCACGCTGTGAAGCGCAGGCGGCGCATGCGACTCTGCCGAGTAGCTGGTCAGCGTTCCGGCAAACCACAGGACCACCATGGCGGCCAGAACCGCCCACCCGTGCTTCGGCGAGCGGACCATCTGGCCCAAGGTGATGCAAAGACCGGCGGGGATCAGGAAGATGGAGAGCATCTCCAGGAAGTTGGAGAGCGGCGTGGGATTTTCAAACGGGTGAGCACTATTCGCATTGAAGAATCCACCACCATTCGTCCCCAGCATCTTGATCGCTTCCTGCGAAGCAACCGGCCCCTGCGCGATGGTCTGGGTCGTAACAGTGTTTGTCTTTCCATCAGTGCCCGTGACTTTTTGTGCTTCCACCAGCCTGGCTGTGTCATAGGGCTTCAGGTTCTGCACCACGCCCTGAGACACAAGCGCCAACGCGAACACGATGCAGATGGGCAGCAGCACCCACAGCATGCCGCGCGTGAGATCCACCCAGAAGTTGCCGAGCGTCTTGGCCTCGCGCCGCGCGATCCCGCGGACAAACGCGATCGCAAGTGCCAGGCCCGTGGCGGCCGACCAGAAGTTGTGCGTCGCCAGGCCGAGCATCTGCGTGAGATAGCTCACCGTCGACTCGGGCACGTAGCTCTGCCAGTTCGTATTCGTGGTGAATGAGATGGCCGTGTTCAGCGCAAGCGCCGGCTCGACGTTTGCAAGGTGCTGCGGGTTCAGCGGCAACCACGCCTGCAGGCGTTCGACAACGTACGTGAGCAGCAGCGTGGCCGCGCTAAACACCAGCATTGCGACGGTGTACTGCGTCCAACGCATCTCTTCCTCTGGCTGAACGCCTGTCATTCGGTAGAGGATGCGTTCGCATGGCACCAGCACGGGATCGAGGAACGTCTTACGGCGTTCAAACACCGCTGTCATGTAGGTGCCCATGGGCTTCGCCAGCAGGAGCACGGCAGCAATGAACAGGGCTATCTGTAACCAACCGTTGAGTGTCATGGCTTAGAACTTCTCCGGACGAAGCAGGGCGTAAACGAGGTAAACCATCAGCAATGCCGACAGCAGAAGCAGAATGACGTTCAGGATCACGGGCGGTCCCCTTTCAGAAACTCGCAGGCACGGGTGTAAGCGAGGCTGAGACCAAGTAAAAGTGCGATGGCGACGATAGATACAACGTCCATGGTGAAACTCCAGATCAGAAGTGATAGGTGAAGTCGCCGGCGACGATGAACTGGGTCTTCTTTGTGCCCAGGTCATATGCAGCGAGATTGTAGGAGTGTTCTATGCGCAGTTCCGGACGAAACAGAACCGTTGAACCAATCCAATGTCCGTAACTCAGCAGGTGCTCGGAATACTTTGTTGTGTAGCCGGTTCGCTGCCCTTTGATGTCGTCGACGAACTCATTGCGAAACGACACATAGTTATGCGTGTTGATCTCGCGTTCCAGGTAGTTGACGACCGCGACTTCCGGAGCAAAGCAGGTGCGTTCTCCCGCAGAACAGAAAGCTCCGTTCGCACCTGTTTCAGGCTTGATGGGATTGGCGACATTCCCGCCGATGTTGGGCACCTGGCGTTCGTACATGTACCAGCTTTCGCTGTCCATGTGCCAGCGTGCATTGAACTTGTGGTACCAGGTCTCGTAGAAGCTCTGCACGTTGTTATAAGCGTACTTACCCGAGTTCAGAGAGTTAACGCAGGTGTACAAGGCATCGCCGCCTGTATGCCAGGTGTAATCGACGCAGCCGGTAAAGGTTGGCTGGGCATCCGGCGTCCAAAGTGCCACGTCGTTGCCGCCGCTCAGGCCGGCTTGCACGAGCCAGTGATCGGAAAGCTTTATGCTCGCAACGATGCCTGTCTGCGTGTAGGGGTCGATGCTGTAGAGAACCGAGTGCGAATAGGTGTAATTATTCGGCGCAAGCTGCGCTTCGATATCCGGCAGTGAGATATATCGACCCATGCGTATATTCATGCCCTTGGCAACGTGTGGAAAATACACATCCAGATAGGCCATGACGGGGTCATAGCCGTTCTGATGATTGCGCGCGAGCAATTGCTGCGACAAGATACCTTTCGCGGTGGTGTAGCGATAGTCCTGACCATAGAGCTGGGCGAAGCGAAAACCCCAGTCCACGTGATCGGTCTGCACCGTGTCAGGCAGCCGCTCGATATAGAGCACCTGCTGGTCTGCCGTGACGCGGTTCGGGCTGTAGTAGTACGACGCGGGCGAGTTTGCGCCATCTCCCTTGTTACTGGTGCTGACGTTGAACCCGCCGTTCAGCCAGCCATACACCTTGATGCGGCTGCGATTGTTATTCAGCGCCTGCATCAGCGTGTAAGTCTGGGTGTCCGGAGCGCCGATCGTTGGTGTACCGCCGACGGAGTAATCAGAACTGGGAAACGGGGGCGAGTCCAGCGGACCGTCGTAACCGCGGCGCCTCGGGGCGGGCGTCACGGGCGCATTCGGATCCGGATGCCAGTCGCCCATGTACGCAGCAGCCAGACGCTTAAAAAAGTTGCCGTCAGCGGGCGCCGGTGCGACGGGCTGTGCTTCGGGAGCGGCAGCTACATCAGGGTTGACCTGAGATGATGCGGAAAGTGCGGATAAAGCAACTACTGCGATACAGACGTACGACCGGAACATACAACATTGCCTCGACCGCTATTACAGAGCCGGAAGCCGTAGAAAAACCGTAGAGAAAACATAAAGAAGTCGTAAGGATTTGACCCGGCTCTACTCGGCTGCGTCACCGTCAGGCCGTACGCGATACCCGACCCACGGCTCGCTCTGGATGTAGTTCGCTCCGCCCTTGTCCAGCTTCTTACGCAGCTGGCCGATCAGCACACGCAGGTACTCCGGTTGACCTTCACCCGCAGGCCCCCACACCGCACGCAGCAGGGTCTTGTGCGTCATCACCTTGCCGGCGTTGCGCAGCAGCACAGCCAGCAGGTCGAACTCCTTCGGCGTCAGGTGCAGCGCTTCGCCTTGCAGAGCCACCGTGTGCGCTTCTGCATCCAGCACGAAGTGGCCAAGTTCCACCCGCGGTTGTTGCTGCTCTGCCGGATCTTCCGTGCGGCGCAGCAGCGCTCTGACCCTCGCCAACAACTCCGGCATGCTGAACGGCTTGGTCAGGTAATCGTCGGCACCCTCATCCAGCGCGGTCACCTTCATCGCGTCGGTGTCGCGGACGCTCAACACGATGATGGGCGTGGCGGACACACGGCGAACAGCCTGGGTAAGCTCCAGGCCGTTCATCTCCGGCATCGCAAGGTCCGTGATGATCAGATCAGGCCGTGTGGATTGAAACTGTGTGAAGCCTTCCATGCCGTTATTCGCCGTGGTAACAGCGTAGCCACTGCTCTGCAGCGAAGCCCTCAGCATGCGTGTGATCTGCTTTTCATCGTCAACGGCAAGAACGCGCTTCAATCGGCCTCCTGGGTGACGATGTGCAGGTCGACGTGCGGGGCCTCTGACATGAACCGCTGCAGGGCAAAGTAGTACAGGTAAGAACGCAGCCCATGAGTTGCCGAGCGGCCGACGATCGCCTGCGTGATGCGACGCTCACGCACGAACGCCGCGGTCGTGCGCGCCGTGTCCTTACCCTTGAGCATCTCGACATGCGCTCCCAGGTTGCGTGCAAGTTGCAGCGCGGCATTCAGCGCGGCTGCCCGCTCGCCTTCATCATCATGCCCACCCTCCACATGCAGAACGTACAATTCGGCTCCCAGCGCCTCGGCCAGCCGTGCTCCGCGGGCGATCAGGTCCCTTGCCTGCGCGTTGGAACTGATGCAGACCGCGATCCTCTCGGCAATAGACCAGTGCGCGCCGAGCCGCTTGCGCTTCACGTAGTCCTCAAGCGTCCGGTCGACCGCCCGCGTAACCCGCTGCAGAGCCATCTCCCGCAGCGCGATCAGATTGCCTCGCCGGAAGAAGTTGGCAAGCGACCGCTCCACGCGCTCCGCAGGATAGATGTCGCCTCGCCGCATGCGCGTGACCAGGGCCTCGGGTGTCAGATCGCTGAGGACGATTTCATCGGCGCGGTCCAGCACCCAGTCCGGCACCTGTTCCCGCACCGGCAGGCCGGTAAGGGCCTGCACGCGCGGCGTCAGACTCTCCACATGCTGCACGTTCACCGTGCTGAGCACATCGATGCCATGTGCCAGCAGGTCAAGCACATCCTCATAGCGTTTTGCGAAGCGGCTACCCTCAACGTTCGTGTGTGCAAGTTCATCGACTAGGGCGACCTTCGGTGCACGCCGCAGGACCGCGTCGACGTCCAGTTCCGTGAAGAGTGTGCCTTTGTATTCGATTTCACGTCGCGGCACTTCCTCCAGCTTTGCGGCCATCTCGGCTGTACCAGCGCGTCCGTGCGTTTCGACGATGCCGATGACGACATCCTCGCCACGCGACCTGCGGCGGACACCTTCGCTCAACATGCTGAACGTTTTTCCCACACCTGGCGCATAGCCTAGGAACACCTTGAATCGGCCGCTCGCTCGCTGCTCGGCAGGCTCGTCCACGCTCAGCAGCCATTCTTCGGGAGTCTTCTGAACTTGCTCGTTCGTTCGCTTCACGGCTTAGACTACCCCCTATGAACTCGCGCCGGTTTCTTTCGACCACACGCTGGGCCATCGCATTCGGTGCTCTCGCCGGAATTGTATTCGCGTACCGGCACTGGGTACATGTGAACCCCACGACGGTGGCGCTGACACTCGTTCTGTTCGTGCTGGTGCTGGCAGCGCAATGGGAACTGCGGTATGCCATTGCAGTATCTATCGCCGCGACGGCTGCTTACAATTTCTACTTCCTTCCGCCGGTCGGCACGTTCACCATCTCCGACCCGCAGAACTGGCTCGCCCTGTTTGCCTTTCTGGGAACCAGCATCGTCGGCAGCCGGCTGTCGCAGCGTGCCCGCGGTGAAGCCGCGAAAGCACTCCGTCGTCAACGCGAACTGGAAGTGCTCTACCTTTTGAGCCGCGAACTGCTGCAGACCGAGAGTGTCGCTGCCGCGGTGCAGGCCGTGCCACGCCTCATCAACACTTCGGCCCTTGCTGAGTCGGTGATCCTGTACCTGCTGGAGGGCGACAGGCTCTACCAGGCGGGCCTGCATCCCATCACGGGAGTGGAGTTGCCGCACCTGCGCCAGATGGCGCTCACGCTGCCCGCCGTGCAGCCCACGTCCGGCAACGAGGTCCTGGTTCCTTTGCGATCGGGTGTCCGTCCACGCGGGTTGCTTTCGATTCGAGGAGGCACCCTGTCGATCGAAAGCCTAGAGGCGGTCGGAGGACTTGTCTCCATCACCCTGGATCACGCTCAGGGCATCGAAGAAGCGACGCGAAGCGAAGCGAACAAGCAGAGCGAGCGCCTGCGCACCCTGATTCTTGATTCCATCACGCACGAGCTTCGCACACCGCTGACTTCCATCAAAGGCGCGGCAGGAGCCCTGCTTGCCGACGCAGAGATGGGCAAGGACGACCGCACCGAACTGATCAGCATCGTGGATGAGGAGGCCGACCGGCTGAATCGGCTGGTAGGCCAGGCTGTGGAGATGGCGCGCATTGAAGCCCGTGAGGTGCAGATGCACCTGGAGCCGCTCGACATGCGAGTCCTGGTGCAGGAAGCGCAGGAGGGCTGCGCATGGGTTGCCGCATCGCACCCGCTGCACATCGATATCCCGGAGCTGCCGCGGGTGAATGGCGACCGCGACCTTCTCAGCAAAGTGATCTGCAATCTGCTGGAGAACGCGGCAAAATACTCCACGCCGGCGTCACCAATCTTTGTCTCCGCGGAAGCGAAGGATGGCGCGTTGGCAACAAGCGTGGCGGACCGCGGCATCGGCATCGACCCATCGGAACAAGGCCTGATCTTCGACCGGCTCTACCGGTCCAGAACGCAGGCCGAGGGACCGTCGGGCACGGGCATGGGGCTCGCCATCTGCCGCGCCATCATTGAGGCTCATCATGGCGACTTGAACGTCACAAGTCAGCTAGGCCAGGGCTCTGTCTTCACCTTCACCGTGCCCCTGGCAGGTGCTGCGTAGCGTGAGGACCATCGAACATCCTGGGACTGAACGGCACGGCGCAGGCCCGTAGGCGTGTGACGGTGCACAAGGCAAGCCGCCAGAGTTCAAAAGGGCGAAGCGCGGTATCCCCGATCAGGCAGAGGCGACGTTCTCCCCTGTCATCCCAACGACGAAGTGAAGGGATCTGCTTGTTTTCCAGAGCCGGCACAAGCCTCCAGAAAAACAGATCCCTTCGCTACGCTTCGGAATGACGACCCGCGTTAAACACCTCACATCTGCAGGAACACTGCCCTAGAACTTCAGGCGAAGCGCGAACTGCACGAGGCGCGGGTTGTAGGCGTTGGCCGTTGAGGTGATGGTGCCGTAGGTTGAGACCGGCACTCCGCCCGAGAGCGAGAGCGACGCGTTCGGGTTGACAAACTGTGCCGTGTTCAACACGTTAAAGGCTTCCGTGCGGAACTCGAGCTTGGCGCGCTCCGTGATGTCAAAGTTTTTGAACAACGACAGATCGACGCGCTGCATGCCCGGTCCATAGAGCTGGTTGCGATGTTCGGAGCCGATGGTACCGGCAGGCTGGAACGCGAAGGCCGTGGTGTCGAACCACTGATTGATGGTCGGATGACCAACCTTGCCGCTCTTCAGCATGTTCGGCCGATCGGCGTTGCCAGCCGTGGGCCTCGTACCGCTGCGGTCCGTAACGTTGGTGACGGAAAAGGGCATACCCGTATTCCAGACCACCAGGCCGTTTGCCTGCCATCCCTTGCCGAGCGCGCCGCTGATGCCGCGCAGGCTTTGACCGAAGGGAAGAGCGTAGTTAAACGTGGTCGTCACGCGGTGACGAACGTCAAGATTGCCGTTACCGTAGTCGATCGTGTTGATGAGCTCGGCAGCCGTTCCGAAGCCATTGCCGCCGTTGTTGCTGATGGACTCAGCGTTATCCAGCAGGCGGGCGAACGTGTATGCCAACTGCATGTCCAGACCCTTGCTGAAGCGGCGCTTGAGCACCGCCTGCAGAGCGTGATAGCTGCTGGAACCGTTGCTGCGATACAGAGGGATACTGATGAGGCCCGCATTGGGGGTGTTCGGGATGGAGAAGCGGCGCAACGTGTTGAAGGTCGCGTTTGTCGCGGGTGCGTTCGTCGTCGTATCGCCCGGCGTGACGAACACCTGGGAGGTCTTAGACAGCGGCACGGTGTTGTAGTCCGACAGGTAGTAAGCGTTGCGGCGTCCCAGTTCCCCTACGTACGACAAGCTGCCGACGAACCCGGAGACCTCGCGTTCCAGGGTCAGGTTGAACTGCTCGATGTAGCTGGATTTGAAGTTGGGATCCAGTGCCGCCGTGATGCTGCCGGTGGGAGTGGTATAGCTGTTGGGTCCAGGGGTGGGCAGACCACCGGCGAACTTCAGGTACTGATTGCTTCCGGCAGCAGCAGCAGCCTGCGCGGGCGTGTAGGAACCAAACGTAGCGGTGAAGGGCTGGTTGACCAGGGCGGAACCGGAAGTGGTATTTTCCGGTGCAAAGGTCAGGCCAAAGCCGCCACGAACGACCGTCTTCGGCAGCGGTGTGTAAGCGAAACCGATTCGCGGAGCCAGGTTGGTGTAGTCGGTCTGGATGCCGCCGTGCACACCCGTGTTTCGGCCCGCGACCAGGATCGCCGCAAGGCCGATGTCGAAGTTCGACAGAGTGTTGTTGATCTCGGTGTAAGGCGTAAACAGGTCGTAGCGGACACCAAGGTTAAGGGTCAGGTTCTGGCTCACGTGAACGTCGTCCTGGAGGAACAAGTGCGGCTCCCAGGTACGGTTGTGCGGCGTGTACAGAATTTCGTTTCGACCGCCGCTCAGGTAATCACCGGTCAACAGCGTGGCGAATGTGTTGAAGGTCCAGCTGCCGTTCGCTGTATCCGTCTGCGTGGTGGAATCCTGACGCCGAATGACACCGCCGCCAATCTTGATGCTCTGCTTGGAGAGGATGTAGTTGACGACGCCCTCATACTGCCACGTGTTCTCGTGATAGATGATGGGGGGCCGGTTGCCGAGGGTCGGGGCCGTTCCCTGGTTGACCGTGACCGCCGATAGTTCCGCGGTACGGCCGTCGACGTTGATGTTCGGCTGGCCGAAGGCGGTGTTGATCGCGTTGCCGAAGTTCAGCGGAAATTGCGCGTTGTTCAGCAGCGTGTAGCCCGCCTTCAACTCGAGCAGCAGGTTCGGCGTGAAGGCGTGAACGTAGTTCAGCTGCGCCTGGTGCGCGCGCGTGACCGCCGGACCGGGATAGCTGCTGAGATTGCCGCCCGGCAGGATGGTGCCGGCGGCAGTGGCGACTGCGGGGAACAGACTGCCGATGGTCGTGTCGACCGCGTTGTAGCCATAGCGCAGGTAAAAAATGTCGCCGTTGCCGAAGCGGTGATCGACACGCCCGTCCGCCGTCTTGTTGAACTGTGAATCGGCGCGCGCGCCCACGTAGTTGCCGGAAAGCGCACTGCTCGTCGGCAACGGAAACAGGTTGAAATACTGCTGGCCGACCTTGTCGAACTGGGCAGCCGGGATCACCGTGCCGATCGCGGGATTGTCGCTGAAGTTCCCGGGATTCTGACGCTCAAACAACGTGGGTACGGTGGTCGTCGTCGGGTTCTGATTGCGGACGATGTTCAGGCCTTCGTAATCCGCAAAGAAGAAGGTGTGGTCCTTCACGATAGGACCGCCGAGGCTGCCGCCAAACTGGTTCTGGCGGTACTTCGGCTTGGGAATCGCCGCGCCGAACTTGAACGGGTTGGCGTTCAGCTTGTCGTGGCGGAAGAACTCATACGCCGTGCCATGAAGCTGGTTGCTGCCCGACTTTGTAATGACGTTGATGATGGCGCCGGCTGCGCGGCCAACCTCAGCGGTGAAGACGTTTGTCTGCACGCTGACTTCCTGGATGGCGTCGACCGAAGGGCGCAGACCGATGGAACCGATCACGCGCTCGTTGTTGTCGATGCCGTCGATGGTCTGGTTGTTCATCATGTCGGCTTGGCCGTTGACGGAGACAGACGAGGTCTGACGCCGATCGTCCGGGCGATTGCCGCTCGCCAGGCCGTTGTTCAGACCCTCCGTAGCGCCGGGCGTCACCTGCACCAGGTTGATGAAGTTACGGCCGTTGAGCGGCAGTTCCTGCGTTGCTTTTTCAGTGATCGTGCTGATCATGGCCGCCGAATCCGTGCGCAGCGCGGGCGTCGTCGCCTCTACGTTCACCACTTCGCCCGAACCACCGACATCCAGGTGCGAATCCTCACGGGCGCGATCGCCGGCGGCAAGATTAAACGAGACGATCTTGAACGTCTTGAAGCCAGGCGCGGTCACCGTCAGCATGTACGTGCTGGGCTTCAGCAGCGTAAAGGTGTACTCGCCCGCGGATCCGGCATGCGCCGTGCGCGTGTCGTGCGTATTAACATCGACCAGCTCGATCGTCGCACCTGGAACTACCGCGCCGGTTGAGTCGGTCACGGTTCCCACCACATCGGCCGTCGTGTTCTGGGCCAGCATGGGAGCCGCGGTGAACGCAGCCAGCAGACCGACTCTCTGAGCGTTACGCAGGAAAGCGCCGTTTGCGGTCGGGTGTGCGTGTGTCAGATGGAAGAACCTTCTGCCGCGCTTCTCAGTCTTCGAACGGTGTTTCATGTAGTGCCTCCATGGCTATGTGCAGCGAATACGCGTGTCTGGCCCAAGCGGACAGGTGCGTCGAAACCTTACAGCCGCCAGCGACTTGCCGGCTGCTGAGAGTCGGGCACAGCTTTACGGCAGAGCCCGTCCCCAAAATGTGTGTGGGTCCAGAATAGTGCATGAACTGCTTCGAGAGGAAGGGTCTAAGGGAAAAAGCACAGACCCACCCGTTCGCATCCGGTACTTCACTTAGCTGTCCGAAGTGATACTTACCGACTCAGGCATTTCTGAAACGCTGCAATGCTCATCCGCAAGGCTCAGGTGCCTGTCCAGGATCGAGATTCCAAAGTCGATCTGCTCTTTCGTCACGATCAGCGGTGGAGCGATGATGAAGTGCGATACCCACGCCTGCACGGTCATGCCGTCGGCTACGCATTTCGCAGCAATCTGATCCACCAGGAGAGGCCTGCCGCTGACCTTGTCGGCATAGGTGGCGAACGGCTCCTTGGTCTTGCGGTCCTTCACCAGGTCGATCGCCCAGAACAGACCCTTGCCGCGCACGTCACCGATCGAAACATGCTTCCGCTTCAGCTCGCGCAGCTTCTCGCCGAGGTACGGCGCCAGCTCTGCCGCGCGCTCCACCAGGCCGAGCCGCTGCATCTCACGAATGGTCGCGATCGCCGGCCGCAGCGTGATCGGATGCGCCTCGTACGTGTGGCCGTGCGCAAAGTAATGATCGTCAAAGTAGGCGGCAATCTTCTCAGTCGTCGCGCACAAGCCCAGCGGAACGTAGGCGCTGGTAATGCCCTTTGCCGTGACGAGAATGTCCGGTGTCACGCCCCAGTGCTCCATTGCAAACCACTTACCGGTGCGACCCCATCCGGACATGACTTCATCTGCGATCAGCAGCACGTTGTGCTTTGTGCAGATCTCGCGCAACCGCGGCATGTACTCGTCCGGCGGAACGATCACGCCGTTGGTGCCCACAATCGGTTCCACAATCACAGCGGCAACATCGCTCTCATTCACGATCATGTGCTCGATGTAATTGGCGCACGCGATGCCGCACGTGGGGTGGTTCTGCCCCAACGGACAGCGATAACAAAAGGCCTCCGGCGCGAAGATGACACCGGGCAGCTTGCCGCCGGGCTCCATGGCCCATCTCCGCGGATCGCCCGTGGCCGCGATCGATCCAGAAGTCGAGCCGTGATAGCTGCGGTAGCGCGCGATGATCTTGTTCTTGCCGGTGACCATGCGCGC
>CAZZVI010000065.1:0-14753 GCA_964657335.1 uncultured Terriglobus sp. | reverse complement strand
GCGAAGGCACCGCGCCGCTGCTGGCGAAGGTGCTCGGCATTACCGCGCTTGGCTTCTTCCTCACCGCATTCGGCGTCGCCACGGCGCCGGTGTGGAGCATGCTGCCCGGCCTGATCGCCGTGTTCGTGCTGATCTTCGCCATCAACCGGGCGCGCAGCGGAAATCCTGCGATGGCGCTCGGCCTGTTCCTTGGGCTGGCCTACTTCATGGGATGGGAGATCTCACCCATCATTCACATGTACCTGCGCGCGTTTGGTCCGGGGCTTGTCTTCAACGCCGCGCTGACCACCGGCGTCGGCATGACCGCCATGGGATGCGTGGCGTACCTGTTCAGCATCAACTACCGTAGGGTCTCCGGCATAGCGGGCGCGGCACTGATCGCGCTGATCATCGTCGGCATCGCCAGCATGTTCTTCACTCACCTGATCGAGCCGACGACCTATTCCTGGCTCGCGCTTGGCATCTTCACGCTTCTGACCGTGGCGGACTTTGCACGCATCCGCGCAGGCGGTGACGGCATGTCGGCGGTGTCGCTTGCGCTCGGAATTTACCTGGACGCGATCAACATCTTCCTGATCCTGATGCAGCTAATGGGCGGCCGCAGCCGCAGAGACTGAGCCCGTAGCGGGAGACAACAAATTGTCAGGAAGGCCGCCGTCATGGGCGGCCTTGCTGTTTATCGAATCGTGAGTGAATCCAGCACGATGCTCAGCGTCCGTTGCGCATGCACAAGCGGTTCCTTGCGGCGTTCGAGGCGGCTCAACATGACCGCCCCCTCCAGGGATGTGATCACAGTGTTCGCCAGCCACGCTGCGTCCGTTTCGACACTGATTTCGCCAGCCGCAATCGCACGTTCGATGATGGCGGTGATTCGATCGCGCCAGGCACGAAAGGCTTCGCGCACCAGCCCGCGCAACGTTTCATTTCCGTCGTCGGCGTCGATGGCTGTGTTCATCAGCGGGCATCCGCCTGGCACGGCAGAGGGCGAGTGCACGAACCGCGCAATCATTGCGCGCAGCGCCTCCAGTGGACTGTCGCTCTCCTCGACACCCGATGTACGCAGCCGGATGGACGCTTCGACCGAGTAGCGAAAGGCGGCCTGCGCAATCTCTTCCTTGCTGCTGAAGTGACGATAGAGTCCACCCTTCTCGAGTCCCGTCGCTTCCATGATGTCGCTCATCGAGCAGCCATGAAAGCCGAGGCGATTGAACAGCGGAGCCGCGCACTCGATGATCGCCTGCCTTGTTTCGTCACCCTTGCTCATAGCAACCCAGCATAAACGCGCAGAAATCTGAACCCCGCACGCTCTCGTCTCCATCAGATGCAGAAAGAAACCAACCGGTCTCTTTTTTGCAGGAGGCGAACAGCGTGGACGGAACAAGGCCGGCTATCAATCCATGGGTCGTCGCACTTACCGTGACGCTGGCTACGTTCATGGAGCTGCTCGACACCTCGATCGCCAACGTGTCGCTGCCTTACATCGCGGGCGGCCTGGGGCGCTCGTTTGATGAAGTAACGTGGATCCTCACGACGTATCTCGTCGCCAATGCGGTCGTTCTGCCCATGTCAGCATGGCTGTCGCGCGTCTTCGGCCGCAAGAACTATTACATGGCCTGCGTCGCACTCTTTACGGTCACCTCGTTGCTTTGTGGTGTGGCGCCCACGCTCGGCATTATGCTGATGGCGCGCGTGCTGCAGGGCATCGGCGGAGGCGGCCTGGCGCCGGTCGAGCAGGCGATCCTCGTCGACACCTTTCCACCCGCAAAGCGGGCAAGCGCCTTTGCCCTCTACACGATCGCGATTGTCACTGCGCCCGCGATTGGACCTGTGCTGGGCGGTTGGATCACCGATAACTTCAACTGGCGCTGGGTGTTCTTCATCAACATCCCGGTCGGCATCCTGTCGCTGCTGCTGACCAGCCGCTTTGTACACGACCCGCCTTCGTTTGCCGCGGAACGTGCCACTGTCCGCGTGAATGGCAGGCTGCATGTCGACGGGATCGGCATTGCGCTGATCGGCGTCGGCTCTGGCGCGCTCGAGGTGCTGCTTGACCGTGGACAGATCGATGACTGGTTCGGGTCTTCCTTCATCTGCTGGATGTTTGTCATCGGCATCGGCTGCCTGGCGACCGCGGTCTGGTGGGAGCTGCACACCCCGGATCCGATCATCGACTTTCGTCTGCTCAAGATCCGCAACTTCGCCATCGCGAACTTCTTCTACTTCATCTTTGGCGTGGGGTTGTTCGCGTCGACGACGATGATCCCGCAGATCCTGCAGTCGCTCTACGGCTACCGTGCCATCGACGCCGGCCTTGTTCTCGGACCCGGGGCCTTCGTCATCACCTGCCTTGCACCTGTTGGCGCACAGTTGCTGCAGCGCGGCCTGATCAAGCCCAAGAATTTGCTGTTCGGCGCGGTACTTGTAGCGGGCTATTCCTTCCTCCATTACAGCCGTTTCAACCTGCAGACGGACTATCGCCACTACGCGCTGGCTCGCGCGCTGCAGGGACTCGGCTATGCGTTCTTCTTCGTGCCGCTTTCCGTCATCGCCTACTCGCAACTGTCGCCGCAGCAGAACAACAAAGCGTCTTCGCTGACGAACTTCTTCCGTAACTGGGGTGGATCTTTCGGGATCGCCTTCGTAACCACCATGAGCGAACGCCGGCAGGACCTGCACCAGGACCGCATGAGCGCCAACCTTACCAGCAGCTCGCCCAACCTGCGCAACGCAATTGACAGCACGGCGGCTTACCTGCACACCCACGGCTTCTCACAGGCAGACAGCATGGCTGCAGCGACCGCACGCTACTACGACCAGATGTACGCCCAGACCCGCCTTCTCGCCTTCATGGATTGCTTTCACATCATGGGGGTCATGACGCTTGTGGCAGCCCCTGTCGTTCTGTTCGCCGCGGGAATGAAACGCGGCGGCAAAGCACCCGAGGGAGGCCACTGATGATCACGCCTTGCGTCCGGCCGCCTCATAGATCCGCGCGATTGCCTGCATGTCCTTCAAACCCTCTTCGCCGGACGGTTCAATGGCGGTGTTATCCATCACCGCGCGTGAGAAGTAGTCCGACTCCCATACAAAATGCGCAGGGTCTTTCGCGTTATCGACCTGAGTCGTGACTTCGTTTCTTCTCTGCCCTGTCTTGTGCAGCGTCATGCTGATGCCGTCGTAGCCGAAGCCATTGATCTCCACGACGCCGGTGCTGCCGTGCAGACGGATAAAGCCCTCCTGGCTGGCACCGTAGGTCGTCGTCATGCTGGCGACGGCGCCGGATGGGAACTTCATCGTCCAGCTCACGTTTTCTTCGATGTCAACAAAGCGATCATCGTGATCGACCACGGTGCTGTACGCGCTGATGTCGGCTGGCTCCTCGCCAAGGATGAAGCGGCATGCATTCAGCGCGTAGATGCCGATGTCCATCAGCGGACCGCCGCCCGCGTACTGCCGCTGGGTGCGCCACACGCCGTGCGCGATGTTGAAGCCGGCCGCGCCTTCAATCGCCTCCACCTTGCCGATGGCGCCGCTGCGCACCAGGTCGCGCGCCTGCATGTGCGATGACTGCAGGTGGCAGCGATACGCGATCATCAGCTTGCGATTGGCCTTCTTGCAGGCAGCGATCATCGCCTCGCATTCCTTCACATTCACGGCCATCGGCTTCTCACACAGCACGTGTTTGCCCGCCTCGGCCGCGCGGATGGTGTACTCCGCGTGCATGCTGTTGGGCAGGCCGATGTAGACCGCGTCGATGTTCGGGTTATCGCGGATCTTGTCGAAGGTCTCGTAGGTGTAGATGTTGCCGGGCGGCACGCTGTATTCGGCCGCGAGCTTCGCCGCCTTGTCAGGATGGCCGCTGACCAGCCCGGTGATCTGGCCGAACTGCCCCATGCGCGTGCCCGGCATAAAGTGCTGCACGGAAATCAAGCCAAGGCCCACAGGCGCATAGCGCAGCTTCTTGACCGGCGCGGCGGCCTGCGCCAGCAGCGACGACGGCATCGCGGACGCAACGGACGCGGCAGCGGCCAGTCGCGCAAAGTCTCTTCGGTTCAGCATGTCGGGGAACGCTCCACGGGAGATTCTTTCTCGGCCAGATTATAGGCGCGTCGAAGGAGCACGGTGTCGGATGAACAACACAGGCCTGCATTTTCCCGAACTTGCATCGCCGCGAAACAACCCGGCGGCCTTTGTTCCCTTCCGATATCTAGTTCTTCCCCGGTCTGTGAGCTGCAGGTATCGATCCGAAGGCCACGCCAACCAGCTTTGCGCACGAACGCGAGCGGCACCAAAAACAAAGGAAAGAAAGAGGCGTCATGTTCATCATCTGGTGGATCATCGTTGGTCTGATTGCAGGTTTCATCACGGGCAAGCTCATGAAGGGCAGCGGCTTTGGAGCTCTGGGCGACATTGTCATCGGCATCATCGGCGCCATCGTCGGCGGCTTCATCATGCGGGCGCTCGGCTTTGCGGGCCAGGGCGGCTTTATTTACACCATCCTCATCGCCGTCGTCGGAGCGGTTCTTCTGACGCTACTGTTGCGCCTGGTCACCGGCAACCGGTCACGCAACCTTTAAGGAAAGGGGCATTATGGGCATCTTGGATATGGTCACGCAGGCCGTCGGAGGCATCGGCGGCGGCGACAAGTCGCAGGTCGCCGGCGGCGTCATGCAGGAGATTGAGAGCAGGCCGGGCGGAGTCGGCGGCATCTTCTCAGCGTTTCAGAACAACGGCCTGGGGGGCCTGGTGCAGCAGTGGGCCGGCGGCCAGACAACGCCCGCTTCACCCGACCAGGTGGAGCAGGGCCTCGGTGGCACCGACCTTATCGAGAGTGTCGCGAATCGCATCGGCATGTCGCCGACGATGGTGAAGCTCGGCCTTGCGGTGATTCTGCCAGTGCTGATTCATCACTACGTCTCCAACGGCCACGTGACGCCTCAGGGCGAACCGACGGGCGCACCCGCGCCAGAGTCGGGCAGTGTGCTGCAGTCGATCCTGGGACACATCCTCTAGGCCGTATCCGCGTATCGATCTCGGTCTTTTCGACTGGAAGCCGTGCTGTTTGCGGCTGAAGTGGAGAAACCTGTTGTTTGCCCGGAGAGTTTGGCCGACAAACGGAAAGCAGGTTTCTCCACTACGCGGCGTTGGACCGTCGACTCGGCCGGACGACAAACCTCGAAAAGGATCAGCATAGGTGTTGTAATCAAGGCGGCTACGCCCGGCACGCTTCGGCGCAGAGCGAAACTAATCTGTTTCTGCGTGGGTCTCAAGAAGTGACATGACCCGCCTTTGGAACCCCGCACCTTTCGCTTGGGTCATCTGCCTCGGTCTGCTCGCGGCAGTGCAGGCACATGCGCAGCGCACGGTCGCGGAGCAGTATTTTGCGCTCTCGGTGAATGAAGAGCGCGCAGCTGCCGGCCTGCCCGCGCTGGCGTGGAACGGGCCGCTCGCGGAGGCGGCGCGCCAGCATGCCCGGCGCATGGCCGTCGCGAAGACCATGTCGCACCAGCTTCGCGGCGAGCCGGAGCTAAGTCAGCGCGTGGCGCTCACCGGGACAAGCTATCCCATGCTTGCGGAGAACGTCGGCGTCGGTCCGTCTCCTGCTGAACTGCACCGGGCGCTGATGAACTCTCCGCACCACCGCGAAAACATCCTCGACCCCAAGGTGAACTCGGTCGGCATCGCCGTGGTCTTCGCGCACGGGTCGCTGTGGGTGGTGGAGGACTTCGCGATGAGCCTGCCGCGAGTCCCCTTGGACGACCAGGAGCGGCAAGTGGCGGCGCTGGTGCAAGCGACTGGCATGCTCGACGTGATCCCGACCGCCGAAGCGCGGACCATGTGCGGCATGCCGAGCGGCTTCGTGGGCACGCGCCCCGCGTTCACCATGCGCTACACCGCCGATGCCCTGCGCCGCCTGCCTGACGAGTTGCTGGCGCGGCTGTCGCAGGGCGGCGTGTCGTGGGCGGCCGTTGGTGCCTGCCAGCCTTCAGGCTCGGGCCTCTACAACATCGCGGTCGTCCTGTACCGCTGAGCTGCCGCGCCTACAACCCCCGTACCCACCCTGACAATCTGCGCCAAAGACGCGCTCTCGGCGCCGAAAATGCTCACGTCAGGGCTTTTCGACACGCACAATATGGATGTCGTGGGCGATATCAGCGTCATACGAGGGGTACTTTGCGCTACGCAACAGTCAGCAGTCAGCTCAGCGCCCCCGAAGTGATGGAGATCTGTAATGCGAGTGGCTGTAAAGGGTTCAGAGATATTGCTCGCCGCCGCCCTCCTGGCGTTGACCGGCTGCGGCGTAGCTCCGAAGATTGCTGACCCTGCGGCAGCGGCCGGTGTGGAACGATGCGGCTCGGAGACGCGAGCCTGCTGGCAGGTTAAATCGACGGTAGAAGCGGAAGAGTATCCTGCCGCAGCGCAGGCCAGTGCTGGTGTACACCCCGAAAGCGCCGAACAAGCCAAGAGCACTCGCTAGAAGGTTTGCGCTGCATCTTCCCGTGTCTTGGAGAAAGCAGCGGCTTCAACCTGTTGGAAACGTGCGTCAGGAACCTTCAAACGCTACATGCCGGCCCCGGCGGGTGCTGTAACCGCACTGGGCTGCGGAGCAGGCACAGCCGCGGGCGGCGCGACCACCTTCATGGCCAGCCGCGGAAAGCTGAAGCTCCCGCCGTTATCGTCAATGACATTCACCTGGCAGATGTAGTTGCCGGGCTTCAACTGGTCGAGCGGCACATCGAAGCGGAAGCTGACGGCGTTGCGTTCCGGCTGATTCTCCACGTCGCTTGAAACCATCGGCGTCTCCAAGACCTTCGTTCCGTTCTGCAGAAACTCGATCGACGTGAGCACGTGGATGCCACTCGCCCCCGGTCGCGCCTTCAGGCCGCTTTGCTTTGCGGCGGTTTCGGTTGCGCCTTGCGCGGCAGCCACGGCTGCCTGTTTGCTGGGATCGTAGAGCTCATACAGCAGGTAAAGGTGCGAGTCCTGACGGAACACATGCGGCACGTTGGGCACGAACTGCTGGCCGTCCTGCTGCAGCGGATCGATGGGCTGTGTCATGCCCGGCGGCATAGGCGCCGCGCGGCGTGGAGCGGATGCGGGCGTGCGTTGCGATGACAGCACGACGCTCGACAGCTTGATCGTCTGCTTGCGCTGATCGGGCACGACGAGGTCTGTCTCGAAGGTGCCCATGTTGCCCGTTTCGTTTTCGCGCGCGACAAACTTCACGTGATAGTGGCCTGGTGCGAGGCTGAAGCCGGTGCCGTACTGAATGTTGCGCCGCGCCGCTCCAACCGTACCGTCGACCGCCAGCTTGAGCGTCTCGCGCACGTTGCCCACCGCGATGCCCTGCGAGTTCTTCACCTGCCCGATGATGTCGAGCGATGCCTTGTCCTGGTCTTTCGCGCGCGCAAATGGAATCTGCGAGCCCGGCACGATCAGCGACATCGGCACGTAGTAGCTGTTGGGGTTCTGGCGGAAGTAGAACGCTTCGAGATACATCGAAATGTCCACCGCGGGCAGGTCGCTGCGCAGCTGATCGTTCAGCGCAAGCTCTCGGTCTTCCGTCTTCTGGTGCTTGAAATCGGCGGGAGCGTAGTAGCCCGGGCGGTATTCCAGCTTGGCGTCGCCCCGGTTCAGCTTGACGGTCAGGTGGCGAAAGGCGCCGTCGCGCCGCGTGTCCGTCGAGCGAAAGCCGAGGATGTAGTATGCCTCCGTATCATGCTGGATGGCCTGAAAGGCGGGCGCGAAATCATTCGAGTCCGAAAAGAACTTGCCGCCAGTATCGGAGGCGAGCGTGCCCAGCGTCTCCTGTGACGCGAAGTTGGAATCGAGCCGCGCCTGCATCGCTCCGCCCGAGTATGCGCCCGTGCCGCGCAGCGAGCCGGAGCTGGCATCGCCGAGAGGCGACAGCGCCTGCAGGCCACGTGAGTCCACGCTGTAGATCGCCATGTTCGCCTTGACCGCTTCATTCGTGGCCGAGCGGATGCTGCTCTGGTTCTCGACACCGTTGCGCGTCAGGCCGCCGGAGAAGTACAGCATGCTCTTGCGCTGATCGACCCGCTCGAGGCTCTTCGCGATCGTCTGGATCGCGTAGAGCTCGCGGTCTGTGTTCAGGCTGTTGTACTCGCTGTCATCGGCGGTGAAGGTGCCTGCGTCGTCAGACGTGCCGTCGCTCGAGCCGGTGGTGCCGTTAGCAAATCCTCCGGCCTCGTTGCTGCCGTTGTACTTGCCGACCGCTGCAAGCAGAGCCGTCTTATCCGCCGTGAAGTCCTGGTCGAGCGACAGCGACGTACCAAGGCTCGCCACCGCGACGAGGTCGGCCGGAGCCATCTTCTTGTTGATGTAGTCCTTCGCGGCATCGACGGCGCGGTCGATGTCTTCATCCTGCATGCTGGTCAGGTCGAAGAACATGACGATCAGCCGGTGATCGCGAAGTTGCGCAGCGTCCGCGCCCATGGAGCGATCGAGCATCTGCGCGACGGTCGGCGCTTTGCCGCTGACGGTGGCTTCGTTCAGCCGGGCCGCTTCATCGACACTTTGGAAGTCGAACGAGCTGATCTTCTGCGGCTTGTTGTTTTCGAGCACGGTGAAGTCACTCGCCTTCAGGTCGCGGATCACGCCGCCGGTCTTCTTGTCGCGCACCACCACGTTGGTCAGCACAAGCTGAGAATCGACGCGCAGCGTGAACGATTGCGACGTCGTGCCGCCCTCCTGCCGAATCGTCGTGCCGGTCGACGCAGGCGCTCCCGGTGCGGGTTGCGGCGCCTGTTGTACGGGAAGGTTCAATTGCACAGGCGGTGTTGTTTGAGCCGGTGCAGGTGCCTGTTGCTGAGCGGAGAGAGTGGATGCCTGGGCAAGGAGTATCGAAACCAGACATGCCGCAGCGACAGGCTGACGCAGCCTAACTGCGCTGAAGGCGGGCGCCGTAAGAGCCTGGGGCAAGAACGCGCTGAAGGCGCGTGTTGTAAGAGCCTGGGGCGAAGCCCCAGGAGGCCATGCTGTCACGCGATGCGGGCTGAAGGTCCGCGTTATGCATAGCCCGGGCTTCGTATAACGCGGGCCTTCAGCCCGCCTTTCCGTCAACTCAAGGAGACCTGGGGCTACGCCCCAGGCTCTTACAACGCGGGCCTTCAGCCCGCACCACCGCATCGAGAACGGAAACCCCAGGCGTAAACGAGCGAGGGTTCCGCCCTTCCGGGCTCGTTCCGGTTCAAGCTGGCGTGGCGTTTTCATCAGAAGCGATACCTCGCCAGGAAGCTCATTTTGCGTGGCGCCGCCGCCCCGGTGACCTGCCCGAAGTTTGACGAGTTCAATGACGTGTTCACGCCGCTGTACTGCACGGTGTTGAACGGGTTCGTCGCGGTGGCGCGCATCTCCAGGTTCTTCAACTCGCCGAAGGCAATGCTCTTCGAGAGCGACAGATCCATGCTGAGCGTGCCGGGCAGCTCGATCGAGTTGCGCGAAGCGGTGCCGTAAGCAGCGATCGCACCCGCAGGGATGGCCGGCGCCACGAACGCGGCCTTATTGAACCAGTTGCGCAGGTTGCCAGGGCCCGCGATTGGCTGCGAGAAGACGCGGTCAGGGCGCAGCGTAAAGTTGTTGCCCGCGGCAGCCTGCGCCACGCTGTTGGTGTACTGCGGTGTGGCATAGCTGCCAGTGGCAAAGTTGAAGTCACCGGAGAGAAAGATGCCGTCCAGCGCATGCGACATGCGTCCCGTCTTGAACAGCAGGCGTCCCTGGCCGAAGGGTAGCTCTGTGACAAAGTTGCCGGTCAGCTTATGCCGCACATCGAAGGTGCTGTTGCCGAACTCAAGATCGAGGCGATTGTTGTTCTGCGGCACGGTGTTGCCGCCGGAGCCGTTGACGGAACTCGCATCGTCGATCGAGTGGCCGTACTGGTAGGTCGCCTGCAGGCTGATGCCCTTCTGCAGCCGCTTGCGCGCGTTGATGCTGAGCGCGTGAAAGCGCGATTCACCGATGGAATCCTCGTAGATCAGGCTGTTGGTGTTGCCGATCGTGCCCGTCGTCAGCGAACGATTGGGCGACCGGCGCATGTCGAGGTTGCCGCCGAAGGCGGCGTTGTAGCCGATGTTGAAGATGATGCCTAGCGGGAACTGATGCTGAATGTCGACGTTCGGCACCTGCACGATGCCCAGCCGATAGTTGCGATTAACTGCGAACGTGTTCGGGAGAATGCCCGTGGACGGACAGTTGAACGCGTTCGTCAGCGTGAAGCCCGCCAGGAAGCCGGGGCATCCCTGCGTCGAGCTCACATTGTTCTGCGTGATGGCAAAGGGCGCCTGGTAGCTGAGTGAATTCGCGAAATTCCTGTACTGTCCGGTGTTGTAGTTGATGCCGTACCCCGTACGCACCACCGTGTTCTTCACAAACTTCGGCCGCCACGCAATGCCGATGCGCGGCGAATACATGCTTCGATCCGGCTGAGCGAGAGACCGCGGATAGGCCACGCCGCTGTAGGCGCCGGTACCGTCCGGCAGCACCTGCGCGTAGTTCGTAAACGTCGGGTCCGGGTCCAGGTTCACCAGGCGGTTGTACTTTTCCACGTAGGGCGAAAAGTATTCGTATCGAAGTCCCAGGTTCACCGTCAGGTTGGCGAGCAGACGCCAGTCGTCCTGCACGTAGCCGTCGTAGACCCACTCGCGCAGGTAAATCTTATTCGTGCCTGCCTGAATGCTGCTGTTCTGCGGCGCGCCCAGCAGGAAGTCCGCGAAGGAGTTGCCGGTGTTGGACTGGTCGGTGCTGGTGCCGGTGCCCGGGCGCTGCGTGTTCAGACCCGTGAAGACGAATGCGCCGATGCCGTTGGTGCCTGCGATCAGATTCGAGTGTACCCGGCGAATGTCGAGGCCGAAGCGATAGTTGTGCTTGCCATGCCGCCACGCCACCACATCACTCAGGCTGACCGTCGAACCCAGCACATCCGACGGATTGGTTTCATTCACGCTGGCAAAGTTGGTAAACGAAAGATCCGGGACGCCGTTGTACAGTCCAGGCTTACCCGAAGCCGGTCGTGGGATGGAGATGCCAGCCGCGGTCGCGGGATCGACCGAACCATAGGTGAAGAAGTTCGTCGTCAGGGCGTGCGAGTAGTTCCAGCCCAGCGTCAGGTTGTTGCTCAGCCGGCCATAGCTGACGTTGTAACCCGTCTGCAGGCTGAAACCGTTGCTGCTGGTCTTGCCATCCAGCGTCGGCAACAGGCCGCGAGTGTCGCTGGCGCTGTGCGAGTAGCTGAAGTTGGCGCTGAGATTCTGCCGCAGCACCTTCTGCTGTTGCTGACGGCGGTTGCCGCCCGCTGCGCCGCCACCACCGCCACGACCACCGCCGCCTCCGCGCCCACCGAAGCCGCCCTGACCGGCGCTTGCACCCAGGGATCGCTGATAGCGCGCAGACAACGAAGTCGTATTGCTGCCCACGGTTGTAATGCGCTGGTAGTTGTATTGGTTCTCCGTACCGGTGGCGCCCGTGCTCCCCACATTCGGCAGCGGGATATACGCCAGCAGAGCCTGCGCCTGCGGGCTGATCTGCGCCGCGGGGATCACATTGCAGCTGGGGTTCGTGGGCACGGAACAATCGCCGTATGGCAATCCTGTGACCGGGTTGTAGAGCAGGACCGGTGTGGTCGCGCCGTTGACCGGTGCGGTCAACCCGTTGAAGTTGCCGGCGCGCTGCAGCAGCGTGGGCACTGTGCCCTGCGTGTTGAACGGGTTGATGTTGCGCTGACCCGTCAGGTTCAGAAAGACAACCTGCTTGTTGCTCGGTTTGATGAGCCCCGGAATGTACGGCGATCCGGTAAATGACGCGCCGTAGCGGTTGCCGCTGTAGTCCGGCTTGGATGCGAGACCCGTCACGGAAAACTGGGTCGCGTCCAGCGCCGAGTTATTGCCCTGGTAGAAGATGTTGCCGTGAATCTGGTTCGGGTTGAAGTTGCGGAAGTTGCCGCCGCGGCCGCCAAAACCACCGCCGCCGCCACCACGCCCTCCACCGCCCGGTCCGCCGCCACCTGGACCACCGCCACCGGGACCGCCAAATCCGCCCGGACCACCCATCATGCCGCCGATCAGGCCCACAACGGCGTTGGCGATGTCGCCCTGCGCGCCTCCCTGGCGCTGCGCGTCGGCGATGGCGTTCTGGATGCGATCGCGAACCTCGTCTTCGTTGAAGCCCGCAAGACCGTTGCTTGTGCCCGCCTGCCCGCTGATGGCCACCGAATCGGAACCGCTGCTGTCCGCTGCACCCAGGTTCGCGAGAGTCGGCAATGCTGTGCCTTCGGTTCCTCCACCAGCAGAGGCATCCTCCGTATCCGTGTCGCCGTTGCCGCGGGCCCGAAGGGCCTGCAGACCACGGGTAAGCGCCTGGGTATTACCGCCCACCAGCGCCGCCACGGCAGCGGTCGTGCCGGCCTCCCCCTGCGTGCGTGCCGCCACGCGCGAGGCCAGTTCCAACGCGAACTCTGCTTTGCCGTCATGCTGCGTCGCGTTGAGCAACACCTCAGACGTTGCCGGCGCGAACGCCGCAAAGTCCGTCCGCAGCACATAGCGCCCGTTGCGCGGGATCGCCATCCGAAAGCTGCCAGTGATGTCGGTTGCCGCGGTGTATTTGCGGCCGGTCAGCGTGTTGGTAGCGGTGACTGTCACGCCGGGCAGCGGAGTTCCCGCAGGCCGCTTGCCGTTGTTGTCCGGCGCCGTAGCCGCAGTCACCACGCCGGTGACGATGCCGCCCTGCACATCCTGCGCGGCCGCAGCCGGCGCGGCAGGTTGTGCCGCGGGAGCCGCGGCCGGCGGGGTATCCGGGGCTGCTGTCTGCGCGCGTGCCGACGCCGCTCCCAGCAGCAGGACGGCGAGCGAAAGACAGTGCAGCGTGTGGCGTCCGCGCAAAAGGAAGCTCCTGGGTCGATGCCGGCCGAATCGTGCTTTTGATCCTACAGACGTAGATTCACGGCCTTTGGTTTCGGTCCGTCGAGATTCCTTTCGCGCGGGCATCAACCGGCGCGATTGTCCTGCATCAATCGCGGAGGGTTTGCGCCTCGCGATACTTGCGAAAGCCGGCGGGAAAGCGCACTATTCTGTCGCCGGCT
This sequence comes from uncultured Terriglobus sp., assembly GCA_964657335.1. GTDB lineage: Bacteria > Acidobacteriota > Terriglobia > Terriglobales > Acidobacteriaceae > Terriglobus. The sequence goes on along the minus strand of CAZZVI010000065.1, from coordinate 1,660 downwards.
CCCGGGCCCGTTCCCGCGCCGGAGAGGTACCCCGATGCATGTCTCATGCCGCTCGCTGCTCTTCACCGCTGTTCTGTTGGCCGCGCCCCTCATCCATCCGCAGGAAACATCCGCGCCGGCCGCACCGCCTGCACAAATCAATGCAGCTCCCATCACTGCGCCCACGGCGGCAGTCGATCCACTGCTCTCCCGGCCGCCGAGTGAAGCCATCGGCGATGTGCTGACCGCACGCGGACGCTACCTTGCAGCCATCCGTGTCTACGAAGCTCTGCCGCCGACCGCGCTCATTGAAAACAAGCTCGGAGTCGCCTGCGAACACATGCTGATGTTCGACAAGGCCCGCACGAGCTTTGAGGCCGCAGTCAAGCTCAACCCGCACTACTCCGAGGCGTACAACAACATGGGTACCCTGGCGCACACCCAGGGCGACCTGCCGCTGGCAGAGAAGATGTACAAGAAAGCGCTGAAGCTCAAGCCCGACTCGGCCAGCGCCCTCAAGAATCTGGGCACGCTCTACTACGCGGAGCGCAAATTCAAGAAGGGCGACAAGGCCTATCAGCAGGCCGTTGCCATCGACCCGCATGCGCTCGACCACAATCCCGCACACGACATCACCGCCTCCACAAAGGCGCAGAGCGCAGGCGAGATGCACTACCACATGGCCATGACCTACGCCCAGGCCGGCAGCCGTCAACTCGCGCTTGAATACCTGCGCCAGGCCATCAGCGAAGGCTTTCACGATCGCAACCGCCTGCTGCACGAAAAAGAGTTCGCCGACCTACGAACCACCGAGGTGTTTCTGCAGATGGTGGATGACCTGAAGAAGAATTAAGGGCCTCGAGAGTTTACTTTGGAAGGGCACAGCGCCAGATTTGCCGTAACCGAGTCCCTGTTGGGTGGGGCTTCAGGCCCCTAAGGTCCGTCTCGAAGTTGAGCCGCTCGCGCTGCGAATCACTTTCCCTTGATCTTCGTACAATAGAAAGATTGTGACACTCGACTTTCTAGGACAGCACCAGCGCACGCACATGTGCGGCGACCTTCGCGCGGCCCATGCCGGACAGACCGTCACCCTGATGGGATGGGTCAACCGCCGCCGCGATCACGGCGACCTTATCTTCCTCGACCTGCGCGACCGCAGCGGCATCACCCAGGTCGTCGTCGACAAGTCAGAATCGGGCGAGTCGCTCGCCAAAGCCGAGGCCGCACGGCCGGAGTTTGTCGTCGCCGCCATCGGCACCGTGCGCAGACGCTTCGCGGGCCTCGAAAACCCCAACATGCCGACGGGCGACATCGAAGTCGTATGCGCAAACCTGCTGCTGCTGAGCGATGCCAAGACTCCGCCGTTCTCGCCCGCGGAAGACGCCATCGGCAATGAAGAACTGCGCCTCCAGTACCGCTACCTCGACCTGCGCCGGCCCGAGATGCAGGCCAACTTCCTCATGCGTCACAAAGTCGCGCAGGCCGTCCGCGCGCAGCTTTCGAGCGAAGGCTTCCTCGAAATCGAGACGCCGTTCATGACGCGCTCCACGCCCGAGGGCGCACGCGACTACCTCGTCCCCAGCCGCGTGCATCCCGGCAACTTCTACGCGCTGCCGCAGTCGCCGCAGATCTTCAAGCAGATCCTCATGATCGGCGGCTTCGACCGCTACTTCCAGATCGC
>CAZZVI010000064.1:0-14970 GCA_964657335.1 uncultured Terriglobus sp. | reverse complement strand
AAGACGGGATGGCGGAGGAAAGGACGGGGGGCAGAGGGAAGGAGACGGAATGACGAGGGGGAACGACCTCGGGATGAAAATGGAAAAGGACACGGGAGACCGTTGAAGCGCAGAGCCTCTACACCTTGCGCGCAAGCACCAGCGTGATGTCGTCCGGCTGTTCACCGCCGCCGATCCATGCGTCGAGCGCTCGCATCACCTCGGCTGAGATGACCGAGAGCGGCTCGTTGCGATACTGCCGCACAACTTCCAGCAGGCGGTCTTCGCCAAATTCGCCGAAGTCGTTTTCGGGCTCGGTGACACCGTCGGAGTAGGCAATCACCAGATCTCCTGTTTCGAGCGCCACGGTCTCCTGCTGGTAGACCGCTCCGTCGAGGAGGCCGACGACCGTACCTCCGCGGTCGAGCTGCCGCACGCTGCCGTCGGTGCGCAGAAGGAACGGCGGCAACTGTCCGCCGTTGGAGTAGGTCAGGCGGCCCGAGCGGTCGTCGTAGTGCGCCAGGAAGAGTGTGGCGTATTTCTCCGGCTGCGTGGTTCGGTACAGGTGCCGGTTCAGCAGGGAGAGGATGCGCGCCGGCGACTCGAACAGCTCGCCACATTCGAGCGATTCTGCGTGGGTCATGGTCCGTGCGCTGTCGCTGAACAGCTCTTCACTGACGAAGCGGTAGGCGCGCACCGCCGAGTGCAGCGTCGCCATCAGCAGCGCGGCAGAGATGCCCTTGCCGCTGATGTCTCCCAGCGCGAGGCCGAGACCCGTCACATCGCGGCGGTGCTCGGCGTCATCGTGGAAGACGAGGAAGTCGTAGTAGTCACCTGAAACCGTGCGCGCGGGACGGCAGATACCATGCAGATCGAGCGAGCGCACGCGCACATGTGAGCGCGGGAAGAGGTTCGCCTGCACCTCCTGCGCAATGGTCAGTTCGCTCTGCATCCGCTCCTTCTCTTTTTGCTCGTCGATCAGCCGGCCGAGCGACCATGACATGCGGTTGAAGGAACGGCAAAGGTCCGCGAGCTGGTCGTCGCGTTGCACCTGGATGCGGTGCTCGAGGTTGCCGCTGTCCATCGACAACGTCGCGGCGTACAGGTCTTCAACGGAGCCGGTCATGCTGCGGGTCAGGCGAACGGCAAGGTACAACGCGAACACTTCCAGCAGGGCAAAGAGGAGCAGGACAGCGAGGAACGCGAGCCGGACGGTGTCGGTAATGCGCCCGGTCAGACCTTCGCCAAACAACTGTTCAAACAGGACCGAGGGGCGGGATGAGACGTTCAGCGGCACGGGCCGGGTCTCGCCGGTTTCCCAGTCGATCACCGACAGCGTGGAGGAGAAGCCGACCGCGCCGTCGAGCAGGTTTGCTCGCTCTGGCCGGCTGCCACCCACCAGGCGGCGGCTGCGCAGTTCACCCACCGAACGCTTGCCGCGCGGGGCCTGCTGCAACACCACTCCGGGCAGCAGTGTCACCTGTCCAAGCCGTTCCGCGACACGGTCCAGCAGCTCGCTCGAGACGGGTGTACTGCCAATCACAGTCACAGTGTGATCTGGACCCGCGGCCACCCGGTCGACTACCGCCATGTACAGCACACCGCCATCGGCCGCGAAGACTTTCATCTGTCGCAACTGCTGCCGCCTTACCAGCCATTCCTGCAGGCGCAACGGCGTGCGGTCGTTTCCGGTCACACCGGGAACGTCAAGCGGACGCCCGTCCACATACACAGCCAGCTGCCGTCCGCCGCCCGGTGTCGGCGTCCGGTTAGTCCCTCCGCGTCCCTGCGGCTCCGGGGTCATGAGGCGCGCGGGGTCCGCACCCTCCTCCAGCCGACGAGCAAGCGCAAATGCCAGCCCCGCGTCGTTGGTGCCGATGTTGTCGAGCCGCAATTGCAGATGCGAGGCAGCGAGATGGATCGCAAACTGCCCCGCAGCCACATAGGCCGAGAGAAACACCAGGGTAAAGAAGAGCACCACGGGCGTGAGGCCGATGAGCAGGTAGGTGAGGATCAGCTTGTTGCGTAGCCGCCACAGCAGGCCGTGCTTCGCCGCGCGATATGCATACGGCAGCGTCGCGATCAGACCGGCGGCGAGCAGGATCCATCGCAGGTAGCTGTTGAACGCTCCGGCCTGGCCCGGCAGGTACGCCAGCACGAACGATGCGAGCACAACAGCCCACACCACTCGCAGGTATGTCGGCACGCGCGAGTAGGCAGCCGCGTTCGGCACACCGGCGCCGGTATATAGCGGGTCTGACGTGTTCTGCTGGCGCGGTCGCAGGATGATCGGCATGGGGGCTAGCGCTCCGCGTCCTGCGCGGCGATCCGCATAGCATGGCGGGTCGCGGAAAAGTGCGCGCCGGCAAGCAGCATCAGACCGGAAAGAAACGCCCAAAGCATCAGGCCCACCGAGATCTGGAACGGTCCGTACACGCTGCCGAAGTCAAGGTGCGGCAACATGAGGATGTACAGGTGCTTCGCCGCCTCCCACAGCAGGCCGGTCACCAGTGCCGCGGGAAACACAGCGCGTGCCGGGATGCGGCGATTCGGCAGGATCCAGTAGATGAGGAAGAACAGCGTCACGCTGCTGGCACCGGCAAGCACGCTCAGAAAGCCGCGTGAGAGCAGCGCATACACGATGTTGTCCGTATGGCCGAAGAAGATGAAGCCAAGCACCGACTGCTGCGCCGCCGACGCCGCAACGGAGAACATCGCAAGCAGCCCCGCCGACAGCGCAAGGCTCAGCGAGATCAGCTGGTTGTGCAGGTAGTTGCGGTTCTTCGGAGCGCGCCACACGTTGTTCAGCGCAACCTCGAGCGGCAGGAAGACGCCCGTGCTGCTGACCAGCAGCATCACGATCGAAAAGACCTGCACGCCCTTGTGCGGATGCACCAGCAGGTTCATGTTGCGCATCACGAAATCCTGCCCGGTCGGCAGGTAGCTGTGCATCAACTGCCCCACCAGGGCGAACATCGCGGGAGAGTGGAAGACGCGCTGCGACAGCGTGAGCAGCAGGACGATGAACGGGAACAGCGACAGGATCACGTTCGCGGCGACGGAAAACGCATAGGTGTGCACGTCGGTCTGCGTCAGGTAGCGCAGCAGCGCCATCAGCTGCGCGGCCGATCCGCCTTCAACCGGCTCCGGCCAAAGCTCGCGCTCGCCGGGAGCCTTCTCCATCTCGTCCGTTGCCTGAAGTGGGGCATCGGGTTCGGCCTGAGCGGGCGTGAGAAAGGGCATGGCTGCGCTACGGAATGGGGTGATCCGGTTCCAACGATGCTAGCAGAGGAGCGTCTTCTCCAGCAGCGTCCGCCGCGTTTGCACCGAGGCGTCCGAGCGCCCACTGCGCGCTCTCGGCAAGCACGGCATCTTCGCTTTTCGCCCACTCGTGCAGGCGTTCCGCGTGACGCGCATCGCCGCTGTTGCCCATCGCGAGGGCGACGTTTCGGTGCAGGCGTTTGCGTCCGGTCCGCTCCAGCGGAGAACCTCGGAAGCTGCGACGGAACGCGGCGTTGTCCATCGCTGCGAGTTCTTCAAGTGCAGGATTCACCAGCTCGGTACGCGCCTGCATCTCGGGCATCGTCCCGATGGGAGCGCGGCGGTTCCACGGGCATACGTCCTGGCAGATGTCGCAGCCGAACACCTGCCGCCCCATGTGCGGCCGCAGATCTTCAGCGATGCTTCCCTTCTTCTCGATGGTCAGATACGCGATGCAGCGGCTCGCATCCATCTGCCGCGGCGCGATCAGCGCATCGGTCGGGCAGGCATCGATGCATCGGGTGCAGGTGCCGCAGCGGTCCGGCGCAGGCAGCAAAGCGGCCTCGCTCGCGAGCGGCAGCGATGTCAGGATCACACCGAGCAGAAGCCAGGAACCCTGCTGCTGGTTCAGCACGCAGGTGTTCTTGCCGATCCAACCAATGCCGGCAAGCTGCGCAAACCAGCGCTCGACTACCGGGCCGGTATCGACATAGCAGCGTGTCTGGACTTCTTCGTCGCCGGACGCCAGCAGCGTGTAGAGGTGCGCCTCTATCTCGCGGAGCCTGCGGAGCAATACGTCGTGGTAATCCGTCGGAGTGATCGTGCCGTCAGGCGAAGCCGAGCCACTCCACGCGTACCTGGCAATCCATCCGCTGCCCGGCAGCGCGGGCGCAAGCGAGTTCGGCCGGTCGGCGTTGTAGTTCAACGCACAGAGCATGACCGACCGAGCCCACGGCACAGCGGCGTGCAGCGACGAGCGCAGCAGCAAGCCATCGTCGCCCTTGCGCAGCAACCAGGTCATATCGCCCGCGAAGCCCTGCTCTGCCCAGCGCAGAAAGCGCTCGCGCTGAAGCTGTTCTTTGGGCGATCCGGCCGCAGGCACCGCTGCGATGCCTGCGAGGTCAAAGCCGATCGAGAGCGCTTTCGCCTCAAGCGCGGAGCGCATCTCCCGTGTGATTTGCAGTGTGCTCAGAGCAGCCTCGTCAATCCTTTTATACTGAGCCTCGATAGAAAAGAGGCACGCAGTTGTTCGCATCCGACTTTGAAGAAGAGCAGTACAAGCTGCGGCAAGAGAAGTTAAAGAGGATTCAGGAGCTGGGAGTGGACGCCGGGCTGAAGCCGCTCGAAGCCATCTACCCCAACAGCTTCCGCACCACGCACGAGATTCCGGCCGTTCCATCCGAGTACAACGGCGACGAGCCGGTCAGCGGCGAAGCGCTCGAATCCAACCACGTGGACGTGGCCGTCGCGGGCCGTGTGATGGCGCATCGGCGGCAGGGCAAGGCGGGGTTCGCGGTACTGCAGGGCAACGGTGCACGCCTGCAGATTTACTTGCGGCAGGACGCAGTCGGCGAGCGCGCCTTCGAGATCTACAAGCTGCTCGACCTCGGCGACCACATCGGCGTGAAGGGCTACCTCTTCCGCACACGCACCGGCGAGCTGACCGTCCACGTGACCGAACTTACCTTCCTGTCAAAGGCGATGCTGGCGCTGCCGGACAAGTTCCATGGCCTGACCGATATCGAACTGCGTTATCGCCAGCGCTACGTCGACCTGTTCATGGATAACGGCGAAGACGCCGCAGCACCCGCAACACTGGACGCCGTTGATCCCACATCTCAGAAGCGAGATGTGGGGCACCCGCTCGCCTCTCCGTCGTCATCCCGACCGGAGCCTTCCTCCAACTTGTCATTCCGACCGGAGCGAAGCGGAGTGGAGGAACCTGCTGTTCTTCCGCACGCCCCAGAAGCGGGTGCCCCACGTCTCGATTCTGAGACGTGGGATTCCACGAACCCCGAAGCCATAGCAGCCGCCACCGCCTCCATGAAGCGCCTGCCCGCACGCGAAGTCTTCGTGAAGCGAGCGCAGATCCTAAAAGCTCTCCGCAAGTTCTTCGACGCGCGAGGCTACATCGAAGTCGAAACGCCCATGATGCAACCGGTCGCAGGCGGAGCGGCGGCGAAGCCCTTCGTCACGCACCACAACACCATGGACATGGACCTCTACCTGCGCATCGCGCCGGAGCTGTACCTGAAGCGGCTCGTCGTCGGCGGCATGGACCGCGTCTACGAGATCAACCGCAACTTCCGCAACGAAGGCATCAGCACCCAGCACAACCCCGAATTCACCATGCTGGAGTTCTACCAGGCCTACGCCAACTATCACGACCTGATGGACCTGACCGAAGAACTCATCGCCTTCGTCGCCAACGAGGTGAATGGGACGACGCTGGTTGACTTCCCTCTTCCAAAGGGCCCGCGTGCCGGTGAGATGGTGCAGATTGATCTTGGTAAGTGGCAGCGGCTTTCGATGAAGGAAGCAATTATGCGCTTCTGGAACCGATCAGATGACGACCTATTCGAAAACCGAGCACTCTTCGTAGAACGCCTTCTTCAATCTGCCGCGGACTTCGACGAAAAGGAACAGGCGGCGGTCAGAGTCGGCGTTCAAGCGCAGATGCGGGCCGACGAGTTTGTCCGTCAACATGGAAGTTCGGAAAGCGAAGAATGGCAGTCCGAAATGATTGTCGTTGACGAGACCATCACTCGCGGCTTAACTGCTAGGCGTCGAGCGCTTGAGTTACGTGCCATGGCGGAGCGGTTGGACAAAGGAGCCGACCTAGGGAAGGGGATATCCGAGGCGTTTGAGTTCTTCTCAGAGCAGCACCTCATCCAACCAACAATCATCTACGACTTCCCACTCGCAGTCTCACCCCTAAGCAAAGTAAAGCCAGACGAACCCGACTGGGTCGAGCGTTTCGAGTTCTACATCGGCGGCTTTGAGATCGGCAACGCCTTCAGCGAGCTGAACGATCCCGAAGACCAGCTTCGCCGCTTTGAAGCGCAGATGGAGCAGAAGAACAAGGGTGACGACGAGGCCAACGACATGGACGCCGACTACGTCCGCGCGCTGGCCTATGGCCTGCCACCAACGGGCGGCGAAGGCATCGGCATCGACCGGCTCACCATGCTGCTGACCGGCTCCCGCTCCATCCGCGACGTGATCCTCTTCCCGCTTCTCCGCCCCGCAAAGAAGCTGGTGCTGGAGAAGAGCGGAGAGGCAACTTAAGCCGTTGACAAGGCTATGCCGAGTCGGGTGGCGGCAAGGTGGAGTCGCTTGTCGCTCGTCCAGAACGCGCAGCCGGCAGTGATGCGCGTTGCTACCAAGAGATGCGCGTCAATGTAGCCAATGCCTATGCCGTAGAGTTGTTCCTCATCCACGAAGCGCATCACCTCGTCATGTCGTGCGTTCATAACACGCGGCAGTTGACCAAGCTGGTTGAGTGTTATCTCACGCAGCTTCCATCTGCCCATCGCAATTTCGCCCGCCACAAAGGGGTGCATGGCGACCTCGTTCCGTTCAAGGAGCCTGCTCATGGCCGGAAGCCCTTTGTTCAGATGATCTAGCCAGACCGAGGTATCGACCAGAATCACAGTTGCGGTCGCCGGCGTGGTGGTAACTTCAACTCAGGTGCGCTGCCACCCAGCAGCGCCAGCCTGCGTCCTGCTTCACGGGCGATCAAGGCCTTCAGTCCCTCACGCACCAGTGCCGACTTTTCCGTCAGGCCCGTGTACTCACTAGCCGTCTCGATCAGTTCGTCGTCCAGTACCAGTGTAGTGCGCATCGGTGGTCACCTCAGGCACAAATGTATCACCATCTGATGCGCCTTTCGGGCACGCTGCCGTCAGCGGCTTCAACCACCGTGAGATGTTCCGGTGTTTGATTGGGCAGTTTCATCCCAGCGGCTGAGGCCGCTACCGTCGAAACCATCGTGTCTATTTCGGCGGCTGAAGCCGCTGCAAATGCAACAAGAAGCCCGGCAAGCAAGGAACGAGGCCCGCAAGCAGCTTGCGGGCCTTCTATGTTTCTCTTTGAAGCATCGACAAGTGAGCTGACCTGCTGGCCCGCCGCTCTCCTAGAGTGAGCTCATGTTGTGTAGGAACTCCTGGTTGTTGCGGGTTTTGCCGAGCTTGTCGGTCAGCAGTTCCATGGCTTCGACGGGCGAAAGAGGGTTCAGCACCTTGCGGAGGATCCATGTGCGCTGCAGGTCTTCTTTCGGGATCAGCAGCTCTTCCTTACGCGTGCCGCTGCGCTGGATGTCGATCGCCGGGAAGACGCGCTTGTCGACCAGCTTGCGGTCGAGGATGACTTCCATGTTGCCGGTGCCCTTGAACTCTTCGAAGATCACTTCGTCCATGCGCGATCCGGTATCGACGAGCGCGGTGGCCATGATGGTGAGCGAGCCACCCTCTTCGATGTTGCGGGCCGCGCCGAAGAAGCGCTTGGGGCGTTGCAGCGCGTTGGAGTCCACGCCGCCTGACAGCACCTTGCCGCTGGGCGGAACGATGGTGTTGTAGGCGCGCGCGAGACGCGTGATGGAGTCAAGCAGGATCACCACGTCGCGCTTGTGCTCAACGAGGCGCTTCGCTTTCTCGATGACCATTTCGGCGACCTGCACGTGCCGTGCGGCGGGCTCGTCGAAGGTCGAGGAGATGACCTCGCCCTTGACCGAGCGCTGCATGTCGGTGACTTCTTCCGGGCGCTCGTCGATCAGCAGAACGATCAGCACGACCTCTGGATGATTGGTCGTGATGGAGTTCGCGATGGCCTGCAGCAGAACCGTCTTGCCGGTGCGTGGCGGAGCGACGATGAGTCCGCGCTGGCCCTTGCCCACGGGTGTCAGCAGGTCCATGACACGACCGCTGATGTTCTCTCTGACGGTCTCCATCTTGACGCGCTCGTCGGCGTAGAGAGGAGTGAGGTTGTCGAACAGAATCTTGTTGCGCGTCTCTTCGGGCGACTCGAAGTTGATCGCCTCGATTTTGACCAGCGCGAAGTACTTTTCACCCTCGTGCGGCGGACGCACGTTGCCGGAGATGGTATCCCCGGTCTTGAGGTCGAACTTGCGGATCTGCGATGGGGAGACGTAGATGTCGTCGGGGCCGGGCAGGTAGTTGTAGTCGGGCGAGCGAAGGAAGCCGTACCCGTCCGGCAGGATTTCGAGCACGCCTTCGGCGAAGATGTGTCCTTCTTTTTCGCTTTGAGCCTGGAGGATTTTGAAGATGAGGTCTTGCTTGCGGAGAGCGCTGGTTCCCTGGATGTCCAGGCCGCGGGCGAGCTTGCCGAGTTCGGCGATACTCTTCTCTTTTAATTCGGAGATGGTCATGTGTCTCTCTTGTTTTTCAGATTGTGTGGAAATGGGTGCTACGGGAGGGGACTTGGAAGTGCGGAGGGTGTTGCGGGCTGATGCGGGTTCTGAGGAAGAAAGCGTTTCAGTCGTGCAGTTGGTTCACTCTCAACAACGGTGGTGCGCAACGGTGGCAGACGCGCGTGGCCGCGCGGGCTGTTAGGCCGCGCGACGCTCTTCGATGGTCTCCAGTACGGCCGCGGGTTCGGGGCCGGTCTTCAGATCGCTGGGTGCCTGCTCGTGGAAGCGCTCCAGAACTTCGTTGGTCGTGTCCTGCAGGCGGGTATTCGGCTTGTGCAGCTTGCGCGTGGCCTTGCTGGCCAGCTGGCAGAGCTGGTAACGATTCTGAACGTGCGTCAAAGCACCAAAAATCAGGTCAGATCGCATGAGTGTGTCTCCTTCTTTTCGCCGCGCCGCTACGACCTGGCTGGCATTGCGTGAATGGCAAGAAATGTTGCGGTGGCAGGCGATTGGAATCGCCCTAAAACTTAGACGGCGAAGACCGCCCGAAAGCTGCAAAGAACCTGCGATTCGAGCAGATCATACCTGTTATGTGCTCTTGGACTTCAGGAATCGCCGGAATTTTCGGTTTGCGGTCAAACTGCAGTGCCGAAGTGGAACTTGGCGGGTTGGGAACGGCCCTGCTGCCCGCCAACACCTCCTGTACTGTACCCGCGTGAGAACCCAAATGCAACATCTTTCTGATTCAGAAGCCTTTCCGAGCCGTCAGGACCAGTAGCTGCGATCGAGCGTGCGGTACTGGATGGCCTCGGCGATGTGCATTACGGCGATGTCCTGCGCGCCTTCAAGGTCTGCGATGGTGCGCGAGACCTTCAGGATGCGGTCGTGCGCGCGAGCGCTCAGGCCCTGTTGTTGCATGGCACGTTCCAGCAGGCGCTCCGCGTCCGACGACAGCTCGCAGAAGACGCGGATCTGCTGCGATGACATCTGTGCATTGGCGAAGATCGGCTTCTGCCGCCGGCCCGGCGCAGATGCGCTGCCTGCTGGATGGAAGCGCGCCAGCTGCCGTTCGCGCGCGGCGAGCACGCGTTCGCGAATGGCTGCGGAGCTTTCACCCTCTGCACCCTGCCGAAGCTCCTTGTATTGCACTGCGGGTACTTCAATGTGAATGTCGATGCGGTCGAGTAGAGGCCCGCTCACCTTGCTGACGTAGCGCTGGATCATGGGCGGCGTGCACATGCAGTCGCGGCTCTTGTCGTTGAAGTAGCCGCAGGGACACGGGTTCATCGCTGCAAGCAACATGAACTGCGCCGGGAAGCTCAGGCTCATGGCGGCGCGGGAAATGGTGACGACGCCGTCTTCCAGCGGCTGCCGCAGCACCTCCAGCACATTGCGCGGGAACTCCGGCAGCTCGTCCAGGAAGAGCAGGCCGTTGTGCGCCAGTGACACTTCGCCGGGACGCGGCACCATGCCGCCGCCGATCAGGCCCGCGTCGCTGATGGTATGGTGCGGCGCGCGAAAGGGACGATGCGCGACCAGGCCTTCGCTGGGATCGAGCACGCCGGCGACGGAATGAATTTTCGTCGTCTCGAGCGCCTCTTCAAAACGCAACGGCGCCAGGATGGAAGGCAGCCGCTTGGCCAGCATGGTCTTGCCGCTGCCAGGAGGGCCGATCATCAGCAGGTTGTGTCCACCAGCCGCAGCAACTTCAAAGGCGCGCTTCGCCGTATGCTGGCCGCGCACGTCTTTGAAGTCCTGCGGAAAATGCTGCAGCTCGTTGAGCACCTCGTCCGCACGCACGCGCAGGGGCTGCGCATGCGACCCATCAAAGGCGAAGGCGTTCAGCAGATCGCGCACCTCGGTGAGTGTGCGAACGGGATACACGTCCACGCCATCGACCACGGCTGCCTCGCGCGCGTTGGCGGCGGGCAGCACCACGTTGCGGATGCCCTTTGCCCGCGCCATGACAGCCATGGGAAGCACGCCAGGCACGGGACGCAGCGTGCCGTCGAGGCCAAGTTCGCCGACCAGAAGGAAGTTTGTAAGGTCCTTCGTGTGCAACGCGCCGTAAGCACCCAGCATGCCGATCGCGATGGGCAGGTCGAAGCCCGAGCCTTCCTTCTTCAGGTCGGCCGGCGCGAGATTGATGGTGATGCGGGTGGGCGGCAGGTCAAACCCGGAGTTCTTGATGGCAGCACGCACACGGTCACGGCTCTCGCGCACCGCGGCATCGGGCAGGCCCACCGTGCTGAAGGTCGCATCGCCCTGGTTCGGCACGCCGGAGAAGTCGACTTCCACATCGATCAAGTGGGCATCGATGCCGTAGACTGCGGCGCTGCGTGCTTTGAAGAGCATGAGTTTCCGAAATCCTCGGCGTAGAAACTTTGCGCTGCAGAAGCGAAGTGTAGCTCATCTACACTGTGGCCACGCCCGAAAGGATGTTCATGACGTACCGCGGAACCATCGTGCTTACCTGCTTTATCTCGTTTTGGGCCGTTGTGCCTTCAGACCTGCCGGCGCAAGCGGCCAATCCTGACGCCCAGGTTGTCGGCGCGACAGATATGACCCCGGCGGAACTGCGCGCGGCTTCATGGACCCGGCTTGAGAACGGTGTCACCGGCACGAAGAACACGGATACACGGCTCGCAGCAATCGCGGGTCTTTCGCTGCTTGGCAATGATGCGCGTGCGGAGAAGCTGGTACGCGCGACCATGCACGATCCTGACATTGATGTGCGGCTTGCTGCAATTGTCGCCGCGGGAGAGATGGCGAAAGATCAAGGGCCGCGCAGCAGCTTCCCTGCGGACCTGCGCGACCAGTTGAAGGACACGGATCCCAAGGTCGCGTTCACGGCGGCGAGCACGCTGTGGAAGATCAACGATCCCTCGGGCGAAGACATCCTGACCGCAGTCGCCGAAGGTGAGCGTTCGGCGGAGTACTCCTTCTGGAAGGACAGCAAGCACACTGCAAGCCGCACGCTGCACAGTCCCGCGGCGCTTGCGAAGATTGGCGCGCAGCAAGGCCTGCTGATCCTGGTGCCGCCCGTTGGCATCGGCATGGGTGCGTACGGGTATCTTAAAGGTCCTGGAGGTCAGTCGCCGCAGGTCATTGCAATTACACAGATCGCCAAGGGACATAGTGAGCCGGTGAAGAGAGCTCTGATCGAAGCGACGAAGGTAAAGAACGCAGGAGCACGCCTGGCGGCGGTAGAAGCGCTGGCTAAGTTCAACGGCAAGGACGTGCTGGATGCGATCGAGTCGCTGCTGACCGACAGCAAGGAGAATGTCCGCTTCTCTGCGAGCGCCGCCTTCCTGCGGGTAAGCAGTGCTTCTACCGTGACTGACTTGCCAGCGAAGAACGGCAAGCGCTAACACATCTTCACTGCCTCGTACCCTTTCAGAAGGCCTGGGACTTTGCATGGATACCGTCGCGCGCTTTCGTCGACTCGCACTCGCCCTGCCGGATGCCGTTGAGAGCAGCCACATGGGCGCTGCAGACTTTCGTCTGAACGGTCGCATCTTCGCCACACTGGCCTATGCAGCGAAGGGACTGGCCACGCTGAAGCTCACGGTCGATCAACAGGGTGAGTGGATCGCGGAGGCGCCGCAATACTTTGAGCCTGCGCCCGGTGGATGGGGTCGCATGGGCATGACGCTGGTGCGGCTCGATGCGCCTGCGGAAGTGATCGAGGGAGCGCTGCGCGTGTCTTACAACAATGTGCTGAGCAAGCAGCAGGTGAAGAAGCGCGGCGCCACGCGACGTTCCTCGCAAGCCTAGAATGGGAGGCTGTGACCAGCCTCTTTGAGCTCTTCAAGATCGGCCTCGGACCTTCCAGCTCGCACACGGTTGGGCCGATGCGCGCGGCGTTGTCTTTTGTGCGCGGCGTCGAGCGAAGCGGCTTGCTGCATGAAGTAGCTCGCGTGCAGGTCGATCTATACGGATCGCTTGCGCTCACCGGCATCGGCCACGGAACGGATGCTGCGGTGTTTGCCGGGTTGTCAGGAGAAGCACCGGACCGCGTTGCTCCCGATCGCTTTGCCGGCATCGTCTCGTCCGCCGCGCTGGGTTTGCTCTCGCTCGCGGGCACGCGCGTTGTCTCGTTTGAACGCGAACGCGATCTGCTCTTTCACAAGAACCAGATGTATCCCGATGCGAACGTGCCGACGCACCCGAACGGCATGCGCTTCTTTGCGTACTCCGAAGACGGAAACGTTGTTGCGAGCGAGACATTCTTTTCCATCGGCGGTGGCTTCATTGTGACCGCGGAACACTTCGCGATGGGCGGGCCTGCGACGCCGCCGACAACACGCACGGTGCCGTATCCGTTTGGCAGTGCAAAGGAGTTGCTCCGGCTTGCGCAGGAGCATCGACTCACCATCGCAGAGCTTGTCCTGGCGAATGAACTGGCCATGTTGAACGATGCGAAGATTCTTCGTCCGCAGGTTGAGTCCCGCAGCGACGCAGTTACGCAAGTGCGAGACGGCATTCTCGCGTTGTGGGCTGCGATGAATGGCTCTATCGATCGCGGGATCGCGACACCGGGCGTTCTGCCCGGCGGCCTTGAGGTTCGCCGGCGCGCACCGCGGCTTGCGGAGCGGCTGGATGCGCGGGGATCTTCTGACCCGCTGGCGCCTCTGGACTGGGTCACCGTCTTTGCCATGGCCGTGAATGAAGAGAACGCTGCGGGCGGCCGCGTTGTCACTGCTCCTACGAATGGCGCTGCAGGCCTTGTGCCCGCTGTTGCCCGCTACTATCGCGACTTCATTGCCGAAGCCGACGAAGACGGCTTGCTGCGCTACTTCCTGACGGCTGCGGCCATCGGCATTCTCTACAAGGAGAACGCATCCATCTCAGGCGCGGAGGTCGGCTGCCAGGGCGAAGTGGGCGTGGCATGCAGCATGGCCGCGGGCGGTCTGGTTGCCGCGCTGCACGGCAGCAATGCGCAGATCGAGCATGCAGCAGAGATCGGCATGGAACACAATCTCGGCATGACGTGCGATCCCATCGGAGGCCTTGTGCAGATCCCTTGCATCGAGCGCAACGCGATGGGCGCGGTGAAGGCGGTGAACGCCGCGCGCATGGCGATGAATGAGAGTGACGAGCACAAGGTGTCTCTCGATCAGGTGATCAAGACGATGTATCTCACCGGGCTCGACATGCAATCACGCTACAAAGAGACGTCGCTCGCGGGTCTTGCGCTGAACGTGATCGAGTGCTGATGCATGCGGAGGATGCAGATCAACGGATGCAGGCCTTCACTTGGAATGTGTGAGTGAAAAAAATGCATCGACGAAGGAACGATCCACACACTTTTCTATTGACACTCTGCTCACACACTTCTATACATTCGGTAGCGCTGATAAAGCGTTGCAGTCTCATTCAGGGAGACGGCCGGCAGCAAAGAACGCGAAGCGGTGGCAAAGGCCGCAACGCACATGCAAGACAAGCGGGGAGCGCGAGAGCGCTCCCCGCGCTGCGTCTGCCACGTGTTTGCGTTCGCGAAGAGGAACACAGGGCAGCCGCTACACTTGTGCTGATGACGCGCCGCCGATGGATCGCCGACACATGGAATGCCGCACGCACCACAGCTTCGCTCACCGGTGACCAGGCCGCGCATCTCGCACGCGTACTGCGCGCACAACCCGGACAGATCTTCGACGTGGTTGCGGATGGCTTTCTGCATCGCGCGGAGGTGAGCAGCGTCAGCGACAACGAAGTTGTTTTCACACTGCACGAGGAGCATGAAGCAGACGCAGCGTTGCCGGTGCAGCTGCTGATGGCGGTCTTCAAATTCGATCACCTGGAATGGGGCATCGAGAAGGCGACGGAGCTTGGCGCGGCGCGCATCACGCCGGTGCTGGCGCGGCGCACGGAAAAGCACCTGGCGTTGGCAGCGGCAAAGCGAGCGGAACGCTGGCGTCGCATTGTGCGTGAGGCATCGCAGCAGTCGCGCCGAAGCGATGTGCCGCAGCTGGATGATCCTGCGCCGTTGCGATCTGCACTGCAGCAGGTAGACGCTGAGGTAAAACTGCTGCTCGCGGAAACCGAAGAAGAGAACTCGCTGCGTACCGCGCTTCAAGCAGCTTCATCCGGCGCGAGTGTTGCGCTGGCGATCGGGCCTGAGGGTGGATGGACGGCAGAGGAGATGGGGATGTTCCGCGATGCCGGATGGCAGCAGGTCACGCTCGGCCCGCGTATTCTCCGGGCTGAGACTGCGGCGATCGCTGCGCTTTCGGTCATTGCGGCGTGGCGCTGAACTGACAACAAGGGGACACATCAACTCGTCATCCTGAGCGGAGCGCAGCGGAGTCGAAGGACCTGCTTTCTTCAAGTGCCACGACGGCATGAAAGAAAGCAGGTCC
>CAZZVI010000063.1:8908-15106 GCA_964657335.1 uncultured Terriglobus sp. | reverse complement strand
ATGCGTACTACTTCTGCCTGGGCGGCGCGCTGGGCAAGCATGCCGGCTTTGCGCGTGCGGTCGGATATCGCGTGCCTGCGACGGAAGTTCCCGTTGCCATGGAGCGTCTGCTGGGTACGTATCTGAAGCAGCGCTCGCCTGAGGAAAATCTCCGGCAATACTTTGCACGGCATAGCGATGAAGAACTGCGCGGGCAGCTGGCGGGGGCGATCGTGGCTCCCGTTGAGCGCGATAAGCCCAGCGGCCGTCCGCCTGCGGATATGTAGGTGTTTCATCTTCGCTCGTCATCCTGAGCGGAGCGCAACGCGCGTAGTCGAAGGACCTGCTTTTCCTTCGGAGTTGTACTGCAGCAGAGGGAAAGCAGGTCCCTCCACTCCGCTTCGCTCCGGTCGGGATGACGATTTGAGTGGCTCCCATCGTGATGACGGTGCCAAGGACAACACATGAGCCTGTTCCCCATTTTTCTGAAGCTCACGGCGCGCCGCTGCCTGGTGGTGGGCGCGGGCAGCATCGCGGAGTCGAAGATCCAGAGCCTGCTGGATGCCGAGGCCGACGTGACCGTTGTCGCCACGCGCGTGTCGCCCCTCGTGCAGCAGTTTGCCGCGAACGGCGAGGTCAAACTGCATCTGCGCGAGTTTCTCGACAGCGATCTGGACGGCAACTTTCTGGTGGTCGCTGGTACCGATGTGCCGGAGGTGAATCGCGCCGTGTTTGCCGGTGCCGAGCGGCGCAACATCCTGGTCAACGCTGTCGACGATCCGCCTTACTGCGACTACTATTTTCCATCGATCGTGAAGCGCGGCGACCTGCAGATCGCGATTTCCACTGCGGGCGAAAGCCCTGCGCTGGCGCAGCAGCTTCGCAAGGAACTGAACGAGCAGTTGCCGCGCGATCTTGGTCCGTGGCTGATGGAGCTCGGACGCCTGCGACGCGAGGTGCTTGGCATGGAGCCGCTCGGCGAGACGCGCAAGCTGCTGCTGCACCAGCTCGCACAGCGCGATGTGTGCGGCGCTGAGGCTTGCCCATCCCGCGCCATGGCGCGCGCCCACGCGCAGGAGCATTACCCGGAGCGCAATGGAGCAGCCACGCCGGAGAGCACGCGATGAGTGCGGCGGCTCAAAAGGGCACGGCTTACCTTGTGGGCGCGGGACCGGGAGATCCGGATCTGCTGACATTGCGCGCCGCGCGCCTGCTGGCGACGGCAGACGTCATTCTGCATGACGACCTGGTGCCCGATGCCATTGTCGCCATGTGCAATCCGCACGCGCTGGTGACCAGCGTCGGCAAGCGCTGTGGCAAGCCGCGCATTACGCAGGCCGGCATTCACGAGCTGATGATCGACTCTGCGTGCCGCGGCCTGAGTGTGGTGCGGTTGAAGTCGGGCGATCCGCTGGTCTTCGGCCGCGCTGCGGAAGAATTGAGTGCGCTGCGCGAAGCTGGCGTTCCGGTGGAAGTGGTGCCCGGGGTGTCGGCGGTATTCGCCGCGGGAGCCGCACTGCAGCTGCCGCTGACCGACCGCCGCGCTGCTTCGAAGCTCATCCTTGTCACCGGGCACCATGCCGCGGACAAGTCGGCCGCATCGGTCGAGCCCATCTGGCAGGGCACCTTGCCTGAGGATGCGACGCTCGCGATCTACATGCCGGGGCGTGACCTGGGTGCACTCGCGCAGGACCTGCACCGCGCCGGTATTGCGCAGGACATGCCATGTGTAGCTGTCTCCTGTGCCGCCACACCGCAGCAGCATGCGAGTGCGGCGACCCTGGCGCGCTTTGCTGATGTCATACCCGGACCCGCACCGTTGCTGGTGCTGGTGGGGCGTGCCATGCAGCCGATGCTGGACTGGGACGGCCAACGCGCGGTTGCGGCTCTCGTCGGCGAGAAAGAAACGGTGCAGGCGAGATACGCGGCTCCGGCCGGTGAAGAGGCCCAGCTCAAACCCGGCGCCTTAGCGGGCTGAAGGCCCGCGTGGTAAAGGTACAAAGAAGATGCCGTCAAAAGGGGCGGCTTCGACCGCCGAGATGGCAACGCGGCCTAACCCAACGCGGCTTCAGCCGCCGAGGTTCGAACCTGGCAGTCTTGTGGCTACTTCAGCTGCTGAGCCGCGTCCTGGAGAGGAGCTGTGCGCACGAGCGTCGCGCCCCTAGTTGGCCTGCAGTTCTCCCACCGCCTCTTGCGGATAGTGTTTGAGCAGCTGGTGGTGCAGGCAATAGAGCGCCAGTTCCAGGCGATCGGAGACGCCGAGCTTGTCGTAGATCTTGCGCAGGTAGTTCTTGATGACCTGCTCGGTAGTGCCGATCTGGTAGGCGATCTCCTTGTTCCGCATGCCGCGCGTGATGCAGGTGATGATCGCCACTTCTTTCGGCGACAGGTGCGGGCGCGAACGCGGGTTGACCAGCACGGTCGCCTGCGAGCGGTAGGCCTCGATGACCCAGCTGACCGACTGGTTGTCGATCCAGGTTTCGCCCGCTGCAATCTTGCGCACACACTTCACCAGCAGGTCGGGCGCGATGGAGCGCGGCACGACACCGCGTACGCCGCGGCGATACAGTTCGACCGTTCTGCTTTCGTCGGCATCGGCCATCTGCACGATCAGCTTGGCATTTGGAGCGCGGCGCACCAGCTCTGGAATAGCATCCACGATGCCCGTGATCAGTTGGCCTTCGAGCACCACGATGTCCGCGGGAAAGCGCTGCAGGGCGGCGTACAGGTTCTGCAGCGTCTCCGCCTGCGCCACCACGCGGACGTCATCCTCGAGCGCAAAGATCTTGCGCAGGCCGACCCGGTAGATTGCCTGTGAATCGGCAAGTATGACGCGGATGCCTTCGGTTACGACTTCCTCTTCGGGCGCTTCGGGCAGCGAGTGTTCACCCATGAGACTCCTCCATGTGGTAACCATCGATCACGGCCGCTACGTGCCGGCCTCGTTTGGCTGGTCCATGCCAAACCACTCGCCCCACACACTGCACTGTCACATCTTCCAGTGAGCCCAGATCCGCGCCAGGAATCTGCATCGTCCATCGCAACTGCGAATTCAAGCCAGGGGCAATGGGCATATTGAATAGAACACCGGTGGCGGAAATATCTTCCGTCATGGCGTCTACAGGCCCGCTTTCCGTCTCCACGCGGGCCGGCAGGTGCAAGGGAAATCGCACCGCGGTACGCATGGGGCCGGTTGGCATCTCTGCTTTCGGGCTGTTGAATGACGTTGGCATCGGGGGAGTACGCAACGAGGTTACTCCCGTCACTTCTACCATGTCACGCGTTAAACGCAAACTACGGCCTTTCGGCTCGTCAGATTCCCACGATCAAACCTGCAGAACCGCCCACCCAGAGCTGCCCCCGGTTGTGATCGACGCCCATCATTCTGCCGCGGCCGAGCCGAACCAGGGTGTTGACGGCCTTGAGGTCGCCCCCGTCCGGCCACAGGTACATAATGCGGACCTCTGCCTGGGTCATGCCGAACGGCGTTTCGACGTTGGAGGCGAAGTGCATGCGCTGCTGCAGCAGGTATTCGCCTCGCTGCGCCGCAGGGATCGACTGTAGCAGCTCATCACTCGGCGCGAACTCGATGCCTTTGCCGGCGAAGGAGAAGAGTGGTTTCAGGATCCATTCCTCGCGGTTGTCGGTCAGTCGATCACGACCGCCGCCGCGCATCCACTCATCCAAGAAGACCGACGGCGGCACAGCGGGATGCTTGAGGAACGGCAGGGAGAACTTGCTGATCTTGAAATACCAGTTCGGGTGCCCGGCCCATTCCACGTCGAGATCAGCGGTCAGGTCAAAGCCCGGAGCGATGTTCTTGCGGATCATCTCGTCGGCGATGGCACGGTTGTAGATGCGTTCGACCGGCGTCCACACGCCGTCGCGCTCGTACAGGAGCCGCCGGCCCTTCTGCCGCACTGCGCTGATATCCACCGCGCGAATGCCGAGACGGTCTTCGTGGACATGGAAGTCAGGCAGCGTCTTCTGCTTCTCGGGTGTGACCTCCAGCAGGATGACGTTTTCCGGGGCGTGATTGCCGACGATCACGCGCCGCAAGGCCTCCCAGTACTGCGCGTCATCGAGGCTGATGAAGGTGGCGAGCGCGGGGTCCAGGTCAAAGCAGCGCATGTACTCCTCGCCGAGGACGGCCTGGTAGCCGTAGACCGAGGGGAACGCCTGCAGCTCCACCAGCCTTGGTGTCAGCGTGCCGTCCGGCTCGCGAACAAGGGCGAAGTCGGCCGTCATGAAGTTGGGGTGCGCATCGTCATGTGCGACGCGAAAGGCCGGCGGGATCGTCTCCCTTGCCATGCGCAGGTACTCGGTGTCGCCGACCAGCTGGTGGGTCATCGCCGCGCCTGCGTCGGCCATCTCGCGCACGGTGGAGGCGGCCAGAAAGACCGGCGTCTCGGCCACGCGCAGGTCGATGGTGGTTCGCGTGCGCCGGTCGAGGTTGCGGCGCAACTGCGCATACTTCTCGTCGGTGAAGCGGCGGTTGAAGTCGTGGCGGAGCGTGGGAACCATGCGCTGCAGTGTATCGCGGTCATGGACGCCCGTGACCCGCGGCTACACTGAACCCATGAAGCTCCGTGCCCAGTTCATCCTGTCTGCGTTTGCTCCGGAGCACTTTCCTGACGCGGCCCGCACGGCTGGAGCGCCGGAGGTGGCGTTCCTCGGCCGGTCGAATGTGGGTAAGTCGAGCCTGATCAACGCGCTGCTCGGCGAAGGCCAGGCCCGTGTCTCATCGACGCCGGGGCGAACGCGCTCCATCAATTTCTTCGGCCTGCACGAGGTGCTGGCCTCAGGACAGATGCGGCCCGCGCCCGCGCTCGTCTTCGCCGATCTGCCGGGCTACGGCTATGCGAAGATCTCCAAATCGATCTCGGCCGAGTGGTCGAAGTTTGTCGATCCTTACCTCTCAGAGCGGCCGCAGCTTGCTCTCTGCTGCTGCCTTGTCGACACGAACATTCCGCCGCAAGAAAGCGATCACCAGATGATCCGGTACATGCAGCTGCACCGGCAGCCCTACCTCGTGATCGGGACAAAGAGCGACCGGCTGTCGAACAACACGCTGGCAAAGTCCATCGCGGCGTTGAAGAGCGAGCATGGCGTGGAGGAGATCATCGCCTGCGCCGCAAAGGACGGCAAGACCGGTCGCGGCATGAAGGAGTTTTGGGCGAGGCTTAACGCGGTCGCTGAGATGTAGCGAACGTCTGGGAAAGCGCATGGAGCAGCAGATACGGAACACCCTTGCGCTGCCGACAAACAGGCGGGGACACGATCAGCCGTTCCGCCAGTAACTACGCTCAAGAGCACGCGGGAACAGTGTCGGCGCGGCTTGCAGCCATTCCCTTGCAATCTGACTCATCGCATCGTCTCCGGTGCTCGCATCCAGCAGCGCGGTATCCTGCGCACGCCGCTCGGCAAAGCTTGATGCTCCCTGCTCATGAAGGCTCCATGCATCGGCTGTTGCCGTCGTGAGAACGTCTTCGAGGTCGACAGTTCTCGGCTGGACAGGGTAAAGGCTGAAGCCGCTCAAGGTCCCCATGCCCCGCTCGCACAGGGTACTCACGGCGGTGGATTCTTCTTGCGTCAGCACACGCGACGTAGCGAATGCCTGTGGCTGAACACCACGCTCCGTCATGTCCTGCAGCCACGTCGCGGACTCGCCTCGAAGGGCGACGGTGATGGCGTGCCGCTGACGCACTTCGTTCTTCAAGATACGCAGAGCTTCGTCGAGCGAGGTGACACTGAAAGTGACACAGCCTTCGCGCTGTGCCTCGCGGACCTGCAATGCGTCTCCCTCAAGGAAGATCGACGCCGCCCCTGCTGCAAGCGCGGCCAGCGCGAGGGTTCGTCCTGCATCGTTCAGGCCGACAGCAACCAGCAGCGAGCCAGCCCATTTCCTCTGAACGAGACGCAGCGCCGTGAAGGTGCGGAGTGTGTCGCTCTGCGTTGCCGCCATGCCCTACCAGGTGGAGTAGATGGAGCCTTCGGTGGACAGCTCCTGCGAGCCGCTGTGCACGTCGTTGATGCCGGTAGAGGTCTCATCCACACTGCGGTATGCGTCGGAACGGTCGGCCGTCCAGCTGTCCGCGCGGTGGGTCGTGGGATCGACCGGCATGACCTTCAGATAGCCCGAGCGGACCAGGTCGTCAAGCGAGTCCGGCGCCTTCTGCTTGTCGACCGTGTAGGAGTCGATGGCCTGCCTCATGGTGT
>CAZZVI010000063.1:3291-8808 GCA_964657335.1 uncultured Terriglobus sp. | reverse complement strand
TCCGGCGCCTTCTGCTTGTCGACCGTGTAGGAGTCGATGGCCTGCCTCATGGTGTGCAGGTCTTCTTTCAGCACCGCTTCGCGCGCGACCTTCAGGTGGTGCGAAAACGCGGGCACCGCGATGGCGGCGAGCACGCCGATGATGATCATGACGACGATCAGCTCCAGCAGCGTGAAGCCTGCTTCGCTGGTGCACGTGTTGCCCGATGCTGAGGCGCGCTTCGTCATCGCTACTACCACTCAGAGTACTTGGTGCCGTCGAGCGCGGTGCCCTGGCTCTTGCTGTGGACGTCGAAGACGTTCTGGCCGCCAAAGCTTGTGGAATCGGCGTCGTCCTGCATGGCACGGAGTTGCCAATCGGTGTCGCCGGTCATTGGGTCCTTAGGGATCTTCCGTAGAAACTTTACTTTCTTTGACTGCACGTCGACGCCATCGACGAGCGTTTGCAGGTCAGGCGGATAGTTGAAACTGTCCACCTTGGTCTGGAAGGCGCCACGGTCGGCGGCGTCTTTGTAATGGTCGATGGCGCCGCGCAGCTCCCACAGCGCAGAGCGCAGTTCGCGCTCCTTCGTGCGCTTGATCTGCCAGCGCGTCACCGGGATGGCTGCCGAAGCCAGGATCGCGATGATGCTAATGACGACGATCAGCTCGACGAGGGTGACACCGGCTTGCGCCCGGCGCTGCTTCGAGCCTTCGCCATGTTGTGGACGCATGCGCATGGGCAGCTACCGGATGTGGACCGTGGCCTGTGCGCCGACGGCGGGCAGGTTGGTTTGCGCGCTGTCTTTCGCGCCCACTTTCACCAGCGATACCGTGGCCTCACCCGGTGCGTTTGCCTTGAAGGTCAGAACGCAGACGGAGCCTTGTCCATCCACACCTCGTACCGCGGGCGGACGCGAGACCGATACCGTCACCAGACCGTTGCCGTCGTCGCGATGCACGATGGCAACCGGCTGCCCGTCGCGACCGAGGAACTCGCCGGAATCGACGTTGACCAGGGACAGCAGCGCCGGGTTGAACTGCAACTGCAGCGGCGCGGAGTAGAGGTCTTTCGCGTTGGACGCGACCACCGCCATCTGGAAGGTGCTGCCGACGGTTTGCGTTGCATTGGGCGGCGTGACGGTGAAGCTGACGGGCGTGCCTCCGCCAGGAACGACCTGTGCGCTGGTCTGTGGGGCGGCCGGCGGTGCAGCTGTCTGGGTTCCAGTCTGGACGCCGGTCATGGCAGCGGCAGGATTGTTCAGCGCCTGTTGCGCGGCGCGCCCTGCCGGCGTGTTCTCTGTGCCGATCTGACCGATCATGGCCGCGGCTGCCTGCGCCGCCGTGAGCGGAGCCGCGTTGCTGCCGACCGCGCCGCGCTGCTGTTGAAACGCTCCGGTCGTCACATTGGCGGAAGTATCGGCCGCAGGCGGCGCGTCGGGGACCGCATCACGCCGCAGTTCGATGGCGGTGCCGGTGCCCGTGTCAATGGCGCGGGTGTTCATGCGCGTCACCAGCGGCTCGCGCACGATGTGCGGAATCACTAGGAAGACCACCTCGTCTTGGGCGCGGTCGCGGCTCCTGGAACTTAGAAAATTCTTGAGAATCGGAATGCTCGAGAGGCCCGGCGTGCCGGAGAGCGCGTCGCTCTCATTCTTGGTGAGAATGCCGGCGAGAATGCTCGGCTCGCCTTCCTTCAATTGGATGGTCTGCTCGACGCGGCGCTGGCCGATGATCGGCTCCTGCACGCCCGAGATGGTAACGGTGTTCGCCTGGTTGGTTATCTCGATGATCATCTTCAGCGTGATCTCACGATCCTGGTGAACGGTGGGCGTGATGTCGATGGTCACGCCGATATCGAGATAAGTAAACTGCGTGTTGACCAGCGACGAGACAATGGCGGTGGAAGCGCCAGAAGAAAACGAACCCGTCGCTATCGGAATACGCTGACCGATCTTAAGAACCGAGTGCTGGCCGTCGGTCGCGCGGATGCGTGGGTTCTGCAGGATGCGCGTGTCGCTGTCGCTGAGCAACGCATTCACCGACGCCGTGCCCAGCGAAACGGCAAAGTTCGCTCCGGTCAGGTGGGCAAGCGTGTTGAGCGTGGGCGAGGTGGTGGTGCTGGCGGTGCTGGTTCCCGTCGTCGTGGTAGTGGTGCCTGTCGTCGACGTGGTCGTGGAATTGGCGACCTGCGGCGTGATGCTGAAACTCTGCGGCAGCGTGATGCCGAGGTTGCTTGACTTGTCACGGTTGACTTCAAGCACGGCAACGTCGACGACGACTTCGCTGTGCGGGCGATCGAGGTTGTTGAGAAGTTCCTGAGCCAGCAGCAGCTGGTCTGGCGTCGCGCGCATCACGATGGCGTTCTGGCTCTGCACCAAAAAGATCTTTACGTTGGTGTCCATCACGTTGCGCAGCGCGGTCAACAACTCGTTCTGGTCGGCCTGCGTGGCTGCGTTGGAGAGGTAGAACGTCTGGACGGCGACATTGTCGAGCTGCTGCCGCTTCTGCGTGTTGTTCTGCGCGACAAAGATGGTGTTTGCCGTGAGCGGCTTGTAAAACGTACCGGCCTGCACGCTGAGAATGCGGAGCGCATCTTCCAGCGGCACGGCGGTCACATCCATCTGGATGCGGCGCGAGGTGTAATCCGGATCGAAGATGACATTCAGACCGGCAAGCTTGCCGACAGCCTGATAGAGCTCCTTGGTGTCGGCAACGGAGTGCAGCGTAATAGGAACGTTGGAGATCGACTTGAGCTTCAGCGGCTCGGAGATGGATGCGATCTCCGGCGACGGCCCGACGGCAGGCGGCAGGTCGAGACTGCTGCTCGGCGTTGCCGACATCTGTCGCTCGGTGACGGTCACTTCCTGCTGAGCGGCCTGGTTGCTGCCGTCGATGGAGAGCGCCCGCTCGAACTCGGTGAGGGCGCCGTTGAAATCGCCGCTCTGCCGCAGCACGCGGCCGCGATCGACGTGCGCCGCGCCTGCGGAAAAACGAGCACGCTCGAAGTGGGTTTTGTACCGGATGTCGGCCGGCTTCAGCAGGTGCGCCTGGCGGTACGCCTCAAACGCCGCGTCGTAATCTTCGCGCGCTTCAGCCTCCGCGCCGCGCTTGCTCCACGTGGCGGCAGACTGGGCATGCGCCGCCGGCGCCGCAAGCACGGCCGCAGCACAAAGCAGCAGCGCTGCTGGCGAACTCCGCCAAAAAAAACGACGAGCGTTGAAGCCGGTCCTCCGCATCAACTTTTGCTCCATCAAGTCCTGCGTACCTCTTTGCCGAAATCCTGCTGCTTTATTGGACGGGCGGGAACGCAGGATGCTCACACCTATGCCGTTATGTGATCAGACCTGTTGGCGGTTCGAGTGTACCATCGGCGGCAAACGGCAGACGCTCCCGAGCACAACTGCACTGTGCGAACATCAATAAGTTATGCCGCACGCCACAACGCAGATTCAGCAGAACCCGTCACGTAAGGCCGCACCGCGCGATCCTGTGGCCATGGGCAGCCGCGATGCCGCGTTCAACCGGTCCGCGTCGCACAACTACTTCCTCGAAGACCGCTTCGAGGCAGGTGTGGCCCTGCGCGGCACCGAAGTGAAGAGCATCCGCGAGGGCAAGGCCAACCTGAAAGACGCCTACGGCCTGGTAAAGGATGGCGAAGCATTTCTCCTGAACGCGCACATCGGTGCCTTCTCGCACGGCAACGCTATGAACCACGAGGAGACGCGGACCCGCAAGCTGCTGCTGCACAAGGACGAACTGCGCAAGCTCGCGGTGCAGACGCGGGAAAAGGGCGTCACGCTGATCCCGACGCGGCTGTACTTCAAGGCCGGCCGCGTGAAGTGCGAGCTGGCGCTGGCACGCGGCAAGCAGGAGTGGGACAAGCGCGAGACCGAACGCAAGCGCGAGGCAGACAAGGAGACCCGGGCGGCCATCGCTCGCAGTCAGCGCCGCTAGGCTTCCGGCCCCACCTCCGTGACACGCCACGATCGCGATCGCTTTACACTGGAAACCACATGGCTACACAGTTGCTTTTTGCCGATTCTGCATCCTTTGCCACGCCTCTGCTTGCCGTCTTTGCCGTCGATATCGCCACCGGCGCGGATGCCACACCGCTGCCGACGCTGCTGACCACGGACGACGCGATCAGCGATGCGGCATCGGCGTTCCTGACCACGGGCGAATTCAAGGCGACCTCCGGCGAGACGCTGCTGCTGCACCGGCCTTCCGGCATCAAGGCCGATCGCCTGCTGATCGTTGGCCTGGGCAAGGTCAAGAAGCTCTCACCGGCCGAGCTGCGCAAGGCAGCGGGTAGCGCGGTACGGTTTGCGAAGTCTCGCGCGATTCGCAGCATAGCCATTCATTTTCCTGAGGATCGTGCCCTCTCAGACGAGCGCCTCGAAAGCCTGAACTGCCTGCCTGCCGCTCGCGCTGTTGCGGAAGGCGCGCTGCTGGCCGACTACGACCCGGACATCTATCGCACCGATCGCAAAGACCGGAGCATGGAAATCGTCGCTGTGCTCGCTCCATCGCAGCAGAAGGTGACGCAGGACGAGATTCGCAGCGGCTTTGCCGAGGGCGAGATCATTGCGGCGGCACAGAACTTTGCTCGTACGCTGGTCAACGAGCCCGGCAACATTCTTACGCCGACCGAGCTGGGAAAGCGCACCGCGGCCATGTGCGAACAGACCGGCCTCTCATGCGAAGTGCACAGCACGGCAAAGCTGAAAGAGCTGGGCATGGGTGCCTTCCTTGCGGTTGCGCAGGGCTCGGCAGAACCGCCTGCGCTGATCGTCATGCGCTACGAGCCGCCCACCGGCACGGCGAGTGACAAGGTGATCGCGCTCGTCGGCAAGGGCATCACCTTTGACACGGGCGGCATTTCCATCAAAGGCGCTGACGGCATGGACAAGATGAAATACGACATGGCGGGTGCTGCCGCCATGATCGGCGCGATGCAGGCCATCGCCGCGCTGCAGCCCGGCGTTCGCGTGCTCGGCATCGTGTGCTCCGCCGAGAACATGCCCAGCAGCACGGCTTACAAGCCCGGCGATGTGCTGACGGCGATGTCCGGCAAGACCATCGAAGTGATGAACACTGACGCCGAAGGCCGCCTGGTGCTGGCCGACGGCCTGCACTACGCCAAAACGCTCGGCGCGACCCACCTGATCGACGCAGCGACGCTAACCGGCGCCTGCGTGGTGGCACTCGGCAAGCTCAATGCCGGCCTGTTCGCAAACAACGAGGATGCCTTCGACGTCTTTCTGAAAGCATCACGTGAAGCGGGCGAACACTTCTGGCGGCTGCCATGCACCGACGACTATGCCGAACTGATCAAGAGCAGCATCGCAGACATCCAGAACACGGGTGTGGACCGCTATGGTGGAGCGATCACCGCGGCCATGTTCCTGAAGGAGTTCGCCGGCGACACGCCCTGGCTTCACCTGGATATTGCCGGGCAGGCCTGGATCGATGATGCGCGCAGCTACATCGCCAAGGGACCTTCCGGTGTGGCCGTTCGCTCGATCGTTGCGTGGGT
>CAZZVI010000063.1:0-3191 GCA_964657335.1 uncultured Terriglobus sp. | reverse complement strand
GCTGAAGCTTGTGCTGGCGCAGGTGGTCGCAGCCTTGCCTCACGCTGATAACGTCTAGCTGCGCAGCATCCGCCACACCCACATCAGCGACAGCACCGTTACGATGATCGCAGTGGCCCACGCAATCACGTTGAACCAGAGCCGGTTGCGGTGCTCGCCCATCAACTCCTTGCTGTTGACCAGGCGCAGCATGAAGTACATCACCACAGGCAGCAGAAGGCCGTTCAGCACCTGCGACAGGATTGCCATGCGGACCAGCGGGAAGTTCGGGATCAGCACGACACCCGCGCCGGCGGCGATCAGGACCGTGTAGAGCCAATAGAAAAATGGAGCCTGCCTCCATGTGCGGTCCAAGCCGCTTTCAAAGCCAAGGCCCTCGCACACCGTGTATGCCGTTGAAAGAGGCAAGATGGAAGCCGCAAACAGTGAGGCATTGAACAAGCCCGCGGCGAACAGCAGAAAGGCGTAGTCGCCGGCGATCGGCCGCATCGCCTCGGCCGCATCGGCCGGCACATTGATCTGCCGCACGCCATGGGCAAACAGCGTGGCAGCGCACACCACGACGATGAACCAGGCCACTACATCCGTGAAGATGGAGCCGACAATCACGTCAAGCCGCGATGCCTTGTATTGCCGCATCGTCACGCCTTTTTCCACGATGGAGGACTGCAGGTAAAACTGCATCCACGGCGTGATGGTGGTGCCGATAACGCCGACCGTCATGTACAGGTAATTCGAGTCGCTCCATGCGCTGCGCGGCGGCAGCTTCACCGTCTCTTTCAGTGCGAGACTCCAGTCCGGCCGGCCCAGTACACCCGCGACAATGTACGCGAGATACACGACCGAAGCGAAGAGGAAGATCTTCTCCACGCTCTTGTAATCCCCTTTGACGACCATCGCCCACACCAGCGCGGCGCACACCGGCACAGCGATGTACTTGCTCACGTGGAAGAGCTGCATGGAGCCGGCGATGCCGGTGAACTCTGCTACTACGTTGCCGAAGTTCACAACCACCAGCAGCAGCATGACGATGAAGGTCATGCGCAGGCCAAACTCTTCACGGATGAGATCGCTCAGGCCCTTGCCCGTGACCGCGCCCATGCGCGCGCACATCTCCTGCACCACGATGAGCGCGATGGTGATGGGCAGCATCGTCCACAGCAGCGTGTAGCCGTACTGCGCGCCCGCCTGTGAATAGGTGAGGATGCCTCCCGCGTCGTTATCGACGTTGGCCGTGATAAACCCAGGCCCAAGCACGGCAAGAAATAGCAGGATGCGGATGCGCCAGCTCTTGAGCATTCTCATGCGGCACGCTCCTGCGCAATCTTCGCGAGGTCGCGCTGCACCACGCGGTGAAGCGCAGCCGCCTGCGCATCCTCAACGGCAGAGGGCGCAGCGATCGCAGCGTTGGCTTCGATGTGCTCACGCACCTTCGACGAGAAGAGCACGATGCCTTGGGGGTTAGCCCACAAGGCTGCCCGCATGGTCAACCTACTCAGCAGGCCCGGAGCAGCGAGGTCAGCATTTATCTCCTGCGACCAGCGTCCTATGACTTCGCTCGATCCATTCAGCCAAGTCTGCAGTCTGCGGAAGTTGTCACCGAGAGAGCGATGGTAGATGCGGAAGTTCTTGCCGGTCTCAACTGCATCGAAGACCGACCACTCGCGCTGCACAACATGCGCATACGTGGGCGATTGCTGCTCAATCACCGCAACGTGGTCGCGATCTGTCCCCACACCGAACGCGCCGATTTTTCCTTGCTTGCGTGCGCGCTCGAGAAACTCCAGCAGTGAACGGTCGCGGACCTCTTCTGGTGTCGCATCGTGCAGCAGAAAGACGTCGATGCGGTCCACGCGCAGATGCCGCAAGCTTGCCTCGAGCGAAGCTTGCGCCGCTTCAGCGGAGAGTTCGCGCTTCGGCGTCTCGATGCTGGCGGCCGCCGCACGCTGCGCGTGTGCCTTCAACGCAGGCACCGCTTTGAGCAAGGGACGAGCAAATGCGCGGATCGTGCTCATCACACCGGAACGCGCGGCCGCGGGGATGCCGTACTTCGTGGTCACGGTACATTCGCCGGGATGTCGCGACAGAAACTCGCCCAGGCACGTTTCCGCTTCGCCGTAGCCGTACATGGGAGCTGTGTCGAAGTGGCGGATGCCGGCGTCGTACGCCCACTCCAGCGTGCGCAGCGATGCGCTGCGGCCCATGCCGCCCATGATGGAGGAGCAGCCATAGCCAAGCCGCGTGGTGGTGCGTTCCGTGTCAGCAAGCTTGCAGGTCAGCATGGCTTCCTTCCTGCATGTGCGTTCCGGAGGAAGCAAGCCTGCGAGCCAGGCGAATCGCAAGCGCGAGCACCGTATGGGTTGGGTTGGAAAAGCCGCCCGTGGGAAACACCGACGCGCTGCAGATCGACAGGTTCGGCACCCCATGCATGCGCAGTTCGGTATCGACCACGCTACGCGATGGATCCTGCGACATGACCGTGCCGCCCATGTGGTGCAGGCCGTCATCACAGCGCGCGCGCATCGCCGCGTCGTCCTGCAGATCGATGTCAGGCGTCAGTTGCGCGAGACCGGCGGCACGCAGTGTTTCATCGGCGACGCGCAGGAACGTGCGAATCGTGCGCAGCTCAAAGTCAGAGATTGTCCAGTGCAGCTTCGCACGGCGAAAGCCGAGGGCATCGCGCTCGTCACTGAGGGTCACGCGGCTCGTTGTGTCGGGCTGCTGCTCGCAGTGCACACGCAATGTCACCGCAGCCGACGGACTGTTGTAGACGCGATGCTTCACCGCATACGACCACGTCTGCCGGAGCAACAACGGCAGATGCTTCACCAGGTGAACGATCTGGCGTCGATCGAGCTCATGCCACGCACGGCGCAGCAGACGCTTGCCTGTTGCCTTGACCTCTGCCGTGTCGGCATCGCTGCTCTCGTGGAAGGCGAAGGTGGCGGCAGCGTTCAGTGTGCCGTTCTCTTCCTGTTGGTCTGCGCTCAGCCGAATTTTGGGATGGTACTTATAGCCGTGCGACACCACGTTCGCGAAGGCTGCATGGAAGCGCCGCTTGTCCAATGGTTGAACGTGCACTACTTCACAATCGATGTGGTCGTGAAAGCCAACACCCACTATGCCGTTCGGGTTCCACTGCGGGCCGTCGCGCTCCTCAAGATCCAACAGCAGCCGCGAAGTTTCAATGG
>CAZZVI010000062.1:2427-15164 GCA_964657335.1 uncultured Terriglobus sp. | reverse complement strand
ACCGGCAGGTCGGGCGTGATGCGCATCTCCTGCATCAGCGTGTATGGAATCCGCTGGCGCGCGGTCGGTGACTCGGTCAGGAAGGTCTTCAGGCGCGTCTGCACACCGGCTGACTTGCTGCTGTACAGCAGCGACAGCACAAGGTTGGGCTCTGCCGCATACAGCAGCTTCCAGGCTGCCGAGGGGGTTGCCGCCTCCTTGCCCGAAACGCGCGCGGCAAAGTCCTTCGTCCGCGCATCCAGTGTTTCGATCTCCCGCACGAAGCCCGGCCGCACAAACATCGCCTTCAGCTTGCTAACCTCTGCCGGAGCCATCTTTGCCGTGACCAGTGGGAACGTCAGCGCAGCCGACGTCGACAGGACATTTGCCATCTGCAACTGGCCCTGCCGCTCGGTCACTTCGCTCAGAGCGGCCGTGTTCGCCTTTGCGGCGGTTAGCCCGGGGAACAGCGCCGCCGCCCAGCCCTCTGCCTCAAGTGCGCGCAGGCTACGGGGTGGGTCATCCTCGTGAAATATCTCTTCCAACTCGTAGCCGCGGTGCCACTCACCCATCGGTGCGATGTAGTTCTCTTCCTTCGCGGTCTCGTAGCGCTGGCGGGTACGCTCCTCCATCTGCCAGCCCAGTCGCGACGAAAGCCGGGCGGCACGGATGAGACGCGACGGATCTTCAATAAAACCGTAGTTGCTGACGAGTCGGAGCTCGCGGTTCTCGATGTCCGCGACGCCGTTTAACGGGTCCATCAGAAGACCGTAGGAGCCCTCGTTGAGCGAAATGGCCATCGCGTTCGCGGTAAAGTCGCGGCGGCGCAGATCGTCGGTCAGGCTGCCGGGCTCGTACTTCGGCTTGCCCGGCTTCGGGTAGGAAACGGCCATCGCGGAAGAAAGCTCGACGCGGACGCCGCCCGGAAAGACCAGGAAAAGCTGCCCCGCGGCGGCATTCTCGCCGACGATCTCAGCGCCCGCCTTCTCCAGCGTCTTCTTCAGCTTGAGAACGTCGCCCTGCATGGTCAGGTCAAGATCGCGAATGGAGCCGCCGCCCGTCAGGTCACGTACCGCCCCGCCGGTGAGAAAGATGGTGGAATCGTCTACGCGGGCGATGCTTCGAACCGTTCCGATTGCCGCCTGCTGTGCGCGCGACAGACGGGTTTCCAGCAGATAGATATAATCAGCCATGTACCGTTCCTAATCTCCATGCGAGGCCGGGAAACCGACCTTCGCAGTGCCGGTAAGCTGCGGGGAATCAGCGAGTTGCAGCCGATTTGCGAGCGCGGCACAAAATGTGAGTGTAGCACAGTCGAGGTTTGTAGCGGCTGTTTTTTTGCACCCTTTGCCGTGACACCAACGCAAAGGCAGATCGGCGCAAGGTAGGAAATCGATGGCGTCGAGCCGAAAGAAAGTCGTCGTTCGCCGCTTTTCGCCGGGTCCTTTGTGGGGCTATCTGACGACAGCTGGTTTTGTGCAGGATGGCTCGCTGCATCTGTTGGACCTCGGCGGCCGCGTGCAGCCGCTGCCCCTGGCGGACGTGAAATACGTCAGCTACGTGCGCGACTTCAATACAGCCGACAACGTGAACCCGGAACGACTGCTGCGAAAGACTTTCCTTGGACGGCCACGAACCGAGGGCCTCTGGCTGCGGCTGACGCTTCGCGATGGAGACCGCCTGGAAGGCCTGGCTCCGCTCGATCTTTCGCTGGCCGATGGCTGGGCGGAGGATCTTGGCGTGCAGCTGGTGCCGCCGGACATCCGCGGCAACACGCAGCGGCTCTATGTTCCGCGTTCTGCTATCGAAACCATGGAGACCGTCGCCGTCGTGACCACGCCCACGCGCAAGAAGGCTGAAGCACTTGCCGCAGCCGCGGAACAGCAACCCGACCTGTTCTCACTCCCGCTGCCGCCGGACGCACGAACCAACTAGGCCGCGATGCGCTGCCGCCGGACGGTGAGTGTATCGATCCGATCGACACGAACAGCGAATCCCCTGCCCGGCACCGTCGGAACCACAATTTCGCCCGTCCCGCTGACCGTCACTTCCGGCTCGATGATGTCCTCGGACCAGTAGCGCTTCGACGCGGACACATCCCCCGGCAGCGAAAAGTTCGGCAGGCTCGACAGCGCGATGTTATGCGCGCGGCCGATGCCGCTCTCCAACATGCCTCCGCACCACACCGGCACGCCATGCCCCTGCGCGATGTCATGGACGGCAATGGCCTCGGTAAAGCCTCCGACTCGACCCACCTTGATATTCAGAATGCGCCCGGAGCCAAGCTCCAGCGCGGCCTGCGCATCGCGCCGATTGCGAATGCACTCATCCAGGCAGATCGCCGTGCGGATTTTCTTCTGCAACTCCGCGTGAAAGTAAAAGTCGTCGTACCAGAGCGGCTGCTCGATCATCAGCAGCTCGAACTCGTCCCAAGAGGCGATATGGTCTGCATCGCTCAGTTGATAAGCGGAGTTGGCATCGCAGCTCAGCAGAATGTCGGGCCAGCGCTCGCGCACCGCTGCGAACATCTGCGAATCATATCCGGGCTGGCACTTCAGCTTGATGCGCTGGTAGCCCGCGGCTATCTCGGTCTCGACTTTTGCAAGCTGCTGCTCCATCGTGGGCTGCATGCCGATCGACACGCCGCAGGCAATCACATCGCGTGTGCCGCCCAGCAGCTTCGCCAGCGGGACGTTCTTTACCTGTGCCTCAAGATCCCAGACTGCGTTCTCGAGCGCGGCCTTGGCCATGCGATGGCCTCGCACCTGCAGCAGCGTCTCCGGCACGGCACGCCCGCTCGCGAAGTCTTTGCCGACCACGCGCGGCGCAAGCTCATGCTCCGTGATGGTCCATGCCGTGTCGATCATTTCGTCGGAGAAGTAGGGGTGCTCGCCCGCAACGCACTCTCCCCACGCTGTCAGGCCTTCGGCCTGCAGCTCGATCAGCAGGATGCGGCGGTCCGTCGTCTTGCCGAAGCTGGTGACAAACGGATGCACCAGCGGCATCTTGATCTCGCGCATCACGATGGCATCGATCTTCATAGCTCTCCTAAACCGTTAGGTGGTGTGTCCCAGCAGGAATGTGCCGCTGCCATCCGGCTCGCGCGTGTAGCCGATGGCGCTCAGTCCATCGTCGAAGTGGCCCTGCAACGATTGACGCAGCCGCGTTTGCGCTTCACGGGCGCGTGCATCGCCCTCAGCCTTCCACGCGTAGATCTGTCCGGGAACGCTCACCGTCGCTATCACCGCTTCGGTCATCGCCTCGCCCCGCAACACACGATTCGTGTGGTCAGAGTGCAGCCACCACTCGGCATAGAGGCGATCCGTCGGCAGACCGCCCTGCAGGGGTGATGAGGAGGCTCCATAAAAGTCCGGCTCATAACGGCGGCTGATCACTCCCAGTCGCGCCAGGTTGAAGAAGCTGTTCTTGATCTCAAGAGGATCGTATGTCCACTCGATGACCGCGATGCCCTGCCCCAACGCGAAGTCACGCTGTGCCAGCTTCATGCTGCGGCCAAGACCGCTGTTGCGATACTGCGGCAGCACGGCAAGCATCTGCGAGTGCAGGTAGCCGACGCCGCGGCGCTGCGCCGGCATGCCGAGATTGAACGCGGCCAGCCGTTCGCCATCCCACGCTCCCAGGACGAGCCCACCCAGCTTTTGTGCAAGGAAGAACACGCGACGCGGCAGCGCCTCGCCGGCCGAGTACTGCCACGTCTGCTGCTGCAGATCGACACAGGCATCGAACTCTGTCAGCGAAGTCAGCCGCGCGATGCGCAGATCGCTCATGCCTGCTTCTCCGCACGTTTGGCTTCATTCCACAACGCATCCATCTCCGCGAGCGACAACGATTCCAGCCCGCTCGCCGCGACCTGCTCCATGGAGCGAAAGCGCCGCCGGAACTTTGCGTTCGCCTTGCGCAGCGCCTGCTCGGGATCGACATTCAAGTGCCGAGACAGGTTGGTCAACACAAAGAACAGATCGCCGATCTCCTCCTCGACCAGCGTTGCGTCGGGCGACTCGGTCAGCTCGGCGCGCACCTCCGCAATCTCCTCCTGCACCTTGTCGAAGAGGCTGTCTGTGTCCGGCCAGTCGAAGCCGATCTTTGCCGCCTTTGAGCCGAGCTTGCGTGCCTCGACCAGCGCGGGCACAAAGCGCGGCACATCGCCCAGCAAACCGCCATCCGAGGCCTTGCCCGCGCGCTCCTGCTGCTTGACGCGCTCCCACGTTGCGTTCACGTCCGCCGCGGTGTGCGCAACCCCCTCCGCAAAGATGTGCGGATGCCGGCGGATCAGCTTCGCGCTCAACCCTCGTACGACTTCCTCAATGGTGAAGTGCTCGTCATCCGCCGCGATCTGCGCGTAGAAGATCACCTGCAGCAGCAGATCGCCGAGCTCGTCGCGCAGCTCCGGCCACGCACGCCGGTCGATCGCGTCGAAGACCTCATACGTCTCCTCGAGCGTGTGCGGCTTGATGGAATCCATCGTCTGCTCGCGATCCCACGGGCAGCCGCCCGGCTCACGCAGACGCGCCATGATGCGAACAGCCTCCGCGAAAGCCTGCCCGGCGGCACCGGCAATGACACTTTGACCCATGTCATTTATCGTAGCAATCGCCAAGTCACGCACATGGGGCCAAACCTTCTTCGTGGATAGGCCGACAACATCGTGGACAATAGGGCTGTGACCAAGCATGCGAAGGATGTGGCGTTTGTGAAGCGGAGAACGGCTGGCGGGCGCTGGCAGGCGAGAGCGCTTTATGCCTTGGGCTTTCTCTTCGGCTCGGTCAGCCTGTTCGGCCAGATGACGTTGCAGCGCGACGGAGCAACTGTACTGGTCGAGCCGTATGCGCCGAACATCGTGCGTGTCAGCCTGAGTTTGCAGCGCGAGGACGCCATCGCGGCTCCCGGGCCGGGCATCCTGGCGAAGATGTCGCCAGCAGGCTGGGCCAGTGCAAAAAATGCGCAGGGCGATACGATTCGTTCCTCCGCGTTGGAGGTGCGGGTCGCTCCGCAAAGTCCGAAGAGCACACCCACCGGAACACATGCGGACATCGCGAAGTTCTTCAACGGATCGGCACCCTACATCGGTTTGAGCCTACGCACGGGTAATGGCAAACCGCTGCTGGACCTGAACGGCTGGCAGATGGCGGTACCCAATTACAAGGACGGAACGGCCTGGCTCGCCAACGATCGCCGGCCCGGCGACGCCCCGTTCTTTACCGTGGGCGCGAACTTCAGCGCGGCATCGGACGAACACGACTACGGCATGGGCCAGAACCAGGAAGGCTACCTGGACAGGCGCGGGCATGTTCTTCGCTGCGCGCATGACTACAACGCTCCGGGCGGGCAGAGTGTCTGCGTGCCCTTTCTTGTCACCAACAAGGGCTATGCGCTGTTGTGGGACAACCCATCGCGAACCACGGCCAGCTTCGGGTTGAATGGGCAGAACACGTTTCAGAGCGAGGTGGGTCAGCGTGTCAGCTTCTTCGTGATCGCAGGGGACTACGACGCGCAGTATCGCGGCTACCGGCTGCTGACGGGCGACACGCCGATGCCTCCAAAATCCGCCTTCGGCTACCTGCAAAGCAAGCAGCGATATGCGACACAGCAGGAAGTTCTGGACGTCGCGCATGGCTATCGCCAGCGTCACCTGCCCATCGATGATGTGGTGATCGACTGGTTCACCTATACGCACATGGGCGAGATGGATATGGATCCGGCTAAATGGCCCGATCCCGCGGCCATGAACGCCGAACTGCACAAGCTGCATCTGCACAGCATGATCAGTGTGTGGCCGCGATTCGTCCCGGAGGATCGTTACTATGCCACGCTGCAGAAGAACGGCTGGTTTGAGCACCTGGCAGACGGTACTCCGACGAACGGCCTGCCCTACGACCGCGCCGGTTCTGACATCGACACCACCAACCCCGATGCAGCCAAGTGGTACTGGGACGTGGTGAAACAGAACTACGTCAGCAAGGGTTTCGACGCGTTCTGGGCAGACGAGACCGAACCGGACCTGCCGCCCAATGGCAGCTACTTCCACATCGGACCGGGCACGCAGTTTTTCAACGTTTATCCCCTGTTCCACACGGCTGCGTTTTACAGCGGTATGCGGCGCGACATGCCGGAACGGGCGCTGATCCTCTCTCGTGACAGCTATCTGGGCGCGCAGCACAATGGCGCGATCTTTTGGTCCAGCGACATCTCTCCCACGTGGGATGTGCTCAAGCGGCAGGTGCCGACGGGGCTGAACTTTGTCGCGAGCGGCATGCCGTACTGGTCGACGGACATTGGTGGATGGCAGTTCCTGCCAGGCAAGCACACTCCGGAACACGCACCGCTTCTGGATCCCGCGGACGCCCGCGACAACGTGGGCGGCTACGATGATTATCCCGAGCTCTACACCCGCTGGTTCCAGTACGGCACCTTCCAACCGAACTTCCGTTCCCACGGCTCACGCCCTCACAACGAGGTGTGGAGCTATGGCAAGCAGGCGCAACCCATCCTTGAGAAGTATCTGCGGCTGCGCTACCAGCTGATGCCGTATCTGTACTCGCTGGGCCGGGCGGCAAACCAGACCGGTGCGCCGTTCATGCGAGGTCTGTTCCTGGACTTTGGCAATGACCCGAACGTCGCAGATCTTGGCGATGAGTACATGTTCGGCCCGGCGCTGCTGATCGCTCCAGTTACGGAGCAAGGCGCGACCAAACGCAGTGTCTACCTGCCCACGGGAACGGACTGGTACAACTTCTGGACCAATGA
This sequence comes from uncultured Terriglobus sp., assembly GCA_964657335.1. GTDB lineage: Bacteria > Acidobacteriota > Terriglobia > Terriglobales > Acidobacteriaceae > Terriglobus. The sequence goes on along the minus strand of CAZZVI010000062.1, from coordinate 8,420 downwards.
GCGGGTTCGCGGAGGGCAACGGATCGAAGTAGCCGCACCCATCGATACCATTCCGGTCTTTGTTCGCGCGGGTGCCATCCTTCCCATGGGAAGCCCGGTCGAAAGCACGGCGGAGAAGCAGAGCATTGCAGAGGTACGCGTGTACCCCGGCGCGAACGGCCACTTCACCCTCTATGACGACGACGGAACAACCTACGGCTACGAGCATGGCGCGTTCCGCACAACCGAGCTGCAGTGGGACGATCGTGCGCGAAGGCTGACCCATGCAGGCGCGGTCGCGTGGAGCGGTTCCGATGCCGCGGTCGTCCGTGTCATTCAGGCTAAATAAGACCTACCCTGACGAATTGCGCGGAAGAAATGTTAGTGACTCGGTTTCAACTGATTCGTTATCCGATGACGCTCATTCCAGTACGACGACGCGCTGCGGACGCGTGCTTCCATAGCCAGGGCGAAGCCTCGGCGATGGAAGCGAGAAACGCATGCGGGGTGAAGGCCTGCGATCTACTCCGCGCTCTTCTCTTCCACGACCTCAATGGAGTTCACGAGGGCGTAGTTGTGGACGGGGACAAAGGAGAAGATCAGCTTTCCTTGAGCATTTGGCTGCAGATGAGAAAAGGTTCTGATCTGTCCCGGTCCAGAGTTGCGTTGAGCTTCAACTTTGAAGTTCTCCAGCAACAGGCGGCCGTTCACATAGACATTAAAAACGTCAGCCGAGCCGGCATCGGGTAGGGTCCCTGGGGGCGCGTTCTCCCGGAAGCGCATGGTCACCGCGTAGTTCGCTTCCGAAGCCACAGGAATGCTGTAAACAAAGTTGCCGAAGCGCTCATTGCGCCAGAGTTCCGCATCCGGCGTAGAAGCGGCAATGTTCGCGCCGTCCAGGCGAACGCCTCCCCGGTAAAAGCCATCGCCTTCCCAGAGGCTGCCTTTGGCATCGCGGTAGGAGTGCGCGGCCATGATGAATCGTCTCGGACCGACAGTGTCCGGCGGCGTCTTCAGGATCTGGATGGCGTTGATGAAGGCCTTGTCTTTCTTGGAGTGGAACTGCAGATGAAGCATGCCGTCCTTGAACGGATGGATATCTTTGAACACCTTCACGTCCGCGGCGTTTGAACCCCCTGCATCGGAAACGATGTCGAAGTTCTTCAACAGGTAGGAACCGTTCGCCGTGACATCGAAGATGCGACTGCCCTCGCCGCCACCATCCAGGTTGTTCTCTCCGAAAAATGCATCCGCGAAGTAGAGGCGCAGCTCGTACGAGCCAGGCGCGAGCGGGATGTTGTAGCTGAAATCGTCTGTTAAGGCGCGGCGGCGGCGATAGTACAGGTCCGGACTCTCAGTGAACGCGATCGGCTTGGGCGCAATTGCTCCGTTTACCCCGCCCGTGTAGTAGCGATCACCTACCCAGATCTCGCCTCGCGAATCAACAAAGTTGGGCGAGCTCAACCCGCAGATCATCTGCAGCACGCTCCCGTCCACAGTGCTTAACAGAGGAGCCTCGTGCGGAACGGACGAATTTGCCGGGACTCGGTGCGCCTTCTCGCGCACCATCAAGAACACAGCGATGATGGCCGCCACCAGCAGCAAGGCAAGCAGCAGGATAAGCCGGCGAGCGCCTACGAAGATTGGCAAGGCACTCTCAGGACTTGCGGAAAGATCAGGGGAGGCGACTGGTTGGGACGGTACCACCCAATCCTGCGTCGGGTGCGCTCCTGTAGAGTCTTGCGGCTTTTGCTGCGCTTTCTCTCTGTACTCAGAGGAACGAACGAACAGCGGCACGTAGCTGCCGGGTGGGATCAGGATGCGGAGAGAGTGCCCACGGCCTTCTTCACCGTAGTAGCGGCTCAGGCGAGATCTCAGCCTGTGTGCCTCAACCCGCACAATCGAGTCCCGGGATGAATCGAAACTGGTGGTACGGTCAAAGACCTCGACCGCAATGCTGTACTCCTTTAGCTCGTCATCCCGACCCTGGAAGTGCTTCTCACACACATACCGCAGCAGTTGAGCCATGTTCGAGTTCGGGCGAAGGGCCGAGCGAAGCACAGCGTCCAGTTCCGCTCTGGCTTCCTCCTGCTCAACTTCCGTCTCTGGAAATGCACTCGAAGTCTTCATCGCGATCACGGTAGAGAAATTTGATGCTATCACGTTGGGTTTAGCCCTGAACAAGCGTTGCTGCCAGAGTGTAACGTCTTACATGTCGTTCATATAAAGGAATTTATAGATGTAACGTAGCGTCGTTAACCAGTGTAGCGTTTCCCCGTTCTCAGAAGAACTGTAATGTCACTTCGAGTGCCTCCCAGTCGAGCATGTTCAAGAGGGACCCCCAATGACGGTGCATACAACGTTAAAGACACATTTCGGAAAAAGCCCTGCTGAACTCCTGAGTGTCACCGACGCTTTGCAGCCACACGCTGCTCCCAGCCTTTTTCTGCGGATACCATCCTCAGAAGCCTTCAGCGCAGGGACGAGACCTATATCAGAGCGAAGGTTTCGCCAGGTCAGGCCTCGTGCAAACGGACTTCGTTCTAGAGCAGTCGGAATCGTGCTGCCGCGATCGGATCACGAGACCGGCCAACTCTGCGACGGCATCCACCCCGTCCTTTCTGCCGCTGGCTTCGTGGGAACGGTGTTGCCGCGCATCGACGGAGCGTTGTGCGGAACAGCGTTTTCCGGCATGGATGCCCTGGACGGCGTTCTCCTTCCAGGTATGGCCCGGTGCGTAGAAGGTATCCCGTCGGTTTCCTTCGCTGATCCAGCTGCGCCCCTTGAGGCAGCGGACATCTCCGTGGATCGCGAGAGCCTTTTGCGCTCGGCCCTGCAGCATTTGAAGGCCCACGGCCATCGCCGTGTCGCCCTGCTGTTCGCCTCTGACTCCGACTTCGCTTCAGAAGCGGGGCGGCAACGCATTCATATTGTCAGCCGGCAGGCAGGCTTGCAGGATCTCCGGAGCGTGCATTTGCAAGACTCGCGCCAGCCATGGATCACCCACGACCATGGGACAGTCCGGGACTTGCTCGCGAGGGACGGCGTCACCGCCTTTGTGTGCTGTAACAGCCAGGTCGCCGAATACACCATCAGCGTAGCGCGGGGATTGGGCCTTCACTGCCCGGCGGATTTTTCTGTTATCAGTTGCGCTGGCAGGAACAAGCGGAACCGCGCTGAAGCTGCGACTACCGTGCAGCTGCCATGGAGGACCATAGGTTCTATCGCTGCACATCAGCTTTTAGCCAAACTGCGAAAGCCCCTCGCAGCATCAGGAGGCGTGATTCTGGTACAACCCAGCGTAGTACAGGGCTGGTCTACTGCCGCACTGGCCTAGCAGGTGAGCTCCGCCAGGACGATCTACTCTTTGCAACCACAGGAGGTGCGCACAATGAGTTCCACTGGTACGGTGACGACTGTACCGGTGGCGGCCGGGTTGCCAGACTCAATACTGTGCAGCACAAGGTTCAGGGCTAACGAACTCATTTCATCGACGGGCTGCCGGATTGCCGTGACCGATGGAGCAAGGAGGTCAGCCGTGAGCCCATCTTCAAGACTGACAAAACGGATCCGCTGCCGCAGAGCCGGCTTCATGTTCCTGAGCGCTCGAATCAGCGACAGAGTGACGTCGAACGTCGCCGTAATGATGCCGACATCCTGCGCGGCACCGGTTGCGAGCGCAAGCAGAGTCGACTGCAACTCGGAAGGTTCAGCAAAGCTGACCTCCTGGCACTCCAGATTAGCGAAGGAGATCGCGTCCCGGTAGCCCTCCAACCGTTCACGAACGGTAGTGCTCTCCTCCGTTCCCTGCAGAAAGACGATGTGCGTCAGGTCGTGTTGAAGCAGATGCTTCACAGCCAGGCCGCTGCCTTGGCGATCCTGGGCAGTCACTGCGTCCACCGGAACGTTGGGAACGGTCTTACCCAGCACCACCACGTGCATCGATTCGAGATCGCGGGTCAGAAGATGCGTCGTGCTTGCGGTCCCGGGCACAAGGATAAGTCGTTGAACGCCTCGCTGTGCCGCACGGCTCACGATGGACCGTTGTTGCTGCGCGACTTCGTGGAAGGAGAAGAGCGTCAGGGGAAGCTGCTGCGCCTCAGCCATGCGCTGAACTGCATCCGCGTATAACATCGTCTCGGATTCACCGAGTCGCGGCAAGGCTAGACCCAGAGCTTTCGCGGGTCGAGAACGCAGCTCACGAGCCAACTCATTTGGCTCATACCGTAGCAGAGAAATCGCCTTGCGAACCCTGTCGCATGTGGCGTCCTTGACCTTCGCAGAGCCCGTAAGGACACGCGATACAGTCATTGGCGCAACTCCTGCGACACGAGCAACATCGCTGATCGTAGGGCGAGTTGAATTCAAGGTCAGGCACCCAGGAAGAACACACTTGGAATCTAGCATGGAACCAGCGCTTTAAGGCAACTGCTGCTCCGGAACGATCAGCCGCGTACCGAAGTCTCGACGGCACGATTATTGCGACCAGGGAACGCCAGAGAGTCGGGCCGCGAGCGCCGGCCTCTGTCTTGTACGTTGTGAAGGGATATTGGCTCCGCAGGTAGGACTCGAACCTACAACCCTTCGGTTAACAGCCGAATGCTCTGCCATTGAGCTACTGCGGAACGATCACGAGGTGCCTGGCAGGTGAGGATCCAGCTCGACTCGCAGGTTCAGTTATAACAAAGCTGCCGAGGCGGGTCAAAAGCGTTCGGCGCGGGCAGGTACGCCGCGCTAGACTGGACTGCGTAGCAGCAACCAAAGAGGTAAGAATGAGCACACCGCGTATCTCTCGATTGAACCGCAACGAGGTCGATGCCTCCATCACGCAGGTCTTCGACGACAGCCTGCGCGAGCGCGGCAATGTGCCCTACTTCTTTCGCACGCTGGCGCATCGGCCGTCGATCATGACGACTGCCTGGGCGCACATGCAGGCCGTGCTGGCCGAGGGCACGCTGCCCCGCGCGTTGAAGGAGCTGGCCGTGGTGCGGACGTCGCAACTGAACCGCACGCCGTACTGCCTGGCTTCGCACACGATGATGGCAAAGAAGCTCGGCTGCAGCGACGAGAAGCTCGACGCGATCGCCAACTATGCCACGAACGATCAGTTCGATGAGCGCGAGCGCCTGGCGATCCACCTGGCCGAAGTGATGACGGCCAACCCGCACGCCTATACCGACGCCGAGTTCGCGAAGCTGCGCGAACACTTCTCCGAAGGCGAAGTGGTGGAGCTGGTCTGCGCCATCGGCCTGTTCAACTACTTCAACCGCGCCAACGATCTGCTGCAGATGGAGATCACGAAGCCCGCGACGAACGAAGAGCTGGAGGCGGCAGGCCTGCTAGCCACGCGCTAGTTGCGCCACTGTTCGCGTCTTGATATCTTGGGTAGAGCCGCTCTCGCGGTAACAGGTATGCACCCGTAGCTCAGCTGGATAGAGCAATTGGCTACGAACCAATAGGCCGGAGGTTCGAATCCTTCCGGGTGCACCATCAGATCAGGGATTTGCGGCGACGCAGCCGGCCAGCCTGGGAACAGGTTGGAACATCTCGCAGGAGAGCCACCCCAAAAGGGTGGCTTTGTTGTTTCGTCGCAGGAGGCAACAGTGCCCTATCCGATCGATGCGAAGGCTCTTGCTGTCTGGACTGCCGCTGTGGACGCCAGTGTCGCGGCCAACCCTGACGCCTGGAACCAGCACGACGCCATGTTCATGGAGACTGTCGCGGACTACAACACCTTTCATGCCGCGACGCCGGGCTTCGCCCCGCTCGACTGGCTGATGGTGAAGGCACTGTCCTGGGTCGAGACGGGGCCGAACGCACCGGAGTGGAACAGCAATGTGCTGCAGATCGGCAATCCCGGCGACCCTGGGCTGAACCAGATCCTCAACACGGTGACCGGCAACCTCATCCTGCCGACGCAGTACAAGTCGCTTCTGACGCCTGCAGGCGTGCCCACCATTCCGCAGCAAAACATCCGCGCGGGTGTCGGATACCTGTTGTGGGGGTTCGCTCAC
>CAZZVI010000062.1:0-2327 GCA_964657335.1 uncultured Terriglobus sp. | reverse complement strand
TCCGCAGCAAAACATCCGCGCGGGTGTCGGATACCTGTTGTGGGGGTTCGCTCACTTCGACTATGTGGCCGTGCCTTCGGCGGGAGGGACTGCGCATCCTGTGCCGCCGAAGAAGGTGCTGGGGGTGTCTGGATGGAAGCCGATCACGTTGCCGGCGATTGCTGCTCGCTATAACGGCGGCGGTGATGGCAATTACGCGGGCAAGCTAACGCATACCTACGCGCTTGCATCGACGATCCTCACGTCGACGAGCCCATCGCAGTGAAGACACACCGTGGACTTGCATCACTCGTTCTGTATTTTGTCGCGGTGTCCGCCGGCGCTGCGCCCAGGCCGGGCTTTCCGACGACGCTGGAAGGTACCGGCAGAACCTGCTGGGGTCATCTGCGGCACACAGGCACGGCACTCGACTGGACGCTGCCTTTTCTCAGGTGCAGGTCTCCCTACACCGTCGTGTCGCAGACCGGCCTGCAGTGGTCTCTCAAGGTCCATAAAGGCGCTGCCTGTTCCTTTGAACGGATCGAGGTCAAGAGCAGCGAACCGGGAAATCCGAAGGCGACCTTCTGGTCGGTGACGGGCTACATCCATGCGGAGGACGTGGGCCGCGTTACACCGGACATGCAGGGCTGCGCGATGTACCCGGTAGGCCACAAACCGCTCTAGCGAGAAGGCCGCTTTACCGCTCGCCCCACTTGAGCTTCGCCCGCAACACATGGAACAGGCCATGCCTGCCCAGGCGCACCAGGCGAACACTGTGGGTGGACCGGCTGCATCGCAGCTGATCGTTCAACTGCAGCTCCAGCGCTTCCTGGCCGTCGACCGTGAGATAGGTTTGGTCGGCGATGCCGGTGACGCTGACACGGATCTCCGTGTTGCCGGGTGTGACGATGGGGCGAATGGTGAGCAGGTGCGGGCAGATGGGCGTGATGATCATCGCGTTCACGCTGCCCATGACGATGGGGCCGTCGGCAGCGAGATTGTAGGCCGTCGAACCCGTCGGCGTGGAGACAATGATGCCGTCCGCGCGGAAGCGGGCGACCATCTCTCCATCAATCTCGATGATGTAGTCGCCCATGCGCGCGATAGCGCCCTTTGAGATGACGACATCGTTCAGCGCATCCCACGTCCGGTACGCGACGCCGTCTCGCAGCAGTTCCGCGTGCATCATGCTGCGCTCGTCGATGCTGCAGGAGCCTTCGCGCCATGCTTCCAGCGTCTGGTACAGCTCGGACAGCGGAACTTCGGTCAAGAAACCTAACGATCCGAGATTGGCGCTGAGGATGGGCGTGTTGGTGGTGGCGAACGATCGCGCCGCCGACAGCAGCGTGCCATCACCTCCCAGTACGATCACCAGCTCCGGACAGCACAGGTCGGGCATCTGCTCGCGCTTCATGCCCTCGGTCCCGGTGTAGAACGCGCTGTTCTCATCGAGCACCGGGGTGTAGCCGCGATCGGTGAGCCAGCTCACAAGCTCCGGCAGCAGGGTCGCAAGCTCCGCCTTCTGCGGTTTGGAGATGATGGCGATGGACGGCATGGTTACAGTGTAACCACCGGGAACGCTGGTCTACGGAAAGCGCGCAAACAGCAGGAACTCGTGATTGCCCTCCGTGCCTGTGATGGGCGATTCCATCACGTCGACGGTGACTCCTCCCGCATCGTTCACTGCGGACCGCACACGTTCAATGGCAATCTCATGCCCCTGAGGATCGCGCACGATACCGCCCTTGCCGACCCACTCGCGGCCTGCTTCGAACTGTGGCTTCACCAGAACCACGGCCTCGCCTGCCCAGCGGCTCTCGGATGCGGCCAGTGCCTGCACCACGGCCGGCAGCACCAGCGTCGCCGAGATGAAGGACACATCCATGCAGAAGAAGTCAGGCACCGCAGCGATGCGCAGACTCTGCGTCAGCTTCTCCGCCTCGTTCAACAGCGATGTCGGCGGGAGCAGGCGCGCATTGGTGCGTTCCAGCAGGCGCACGCGCGAATCCGTGCGAAGTGTCATCGCGAGCTGGCCGTAGCCTGTGTCCACGGCAAGTACGGCGGCTGCGCCGGCCTGCAGCATGCAGTCGGTAAAGCCACCGGTTGAAGCACCGATGTCAACACACACGCGTTCCCGCAGGTTGATGCTCCAGCAGTCCAGCGCGCCGCGGAGCTTCAGGCCGCCTCTGCTGACGTAAGGCATCTCCTCGCCCAGGATGCGGATGGCGCAGTCCGGCGCGACCGCCGCTCCCGCCTTGGTGAGCTTTTGCTCATCGACCAGCACACGGCCGGCAAGAATCAGGCTCGTGGCGCGTTCCCGTGAGGGCACAAGGGTGCGGTCGAGCATG
>CAZZVI010000061.1:0-15264 GCA_964657335.1 uncultured Terriglobus sp. | reverse complement strand
GGCACACCTATTTCGGACAGTGGTTCCCGAAGTACGACCCATTGGCGAACGACTCCATCAGCGGTCCCGTGGAAGAGTTCAAGGGAGAAGAAGGCGGTTTGAACTATGCGGCGGCGAAGCCCGGAGAACTGTTCGTGAAGCCCGGAGTCGGCGTGCTACGCAAGGTGGACGACAAGCCGTACTCGTCCTATTTCACCTATCCGCTAGTCGATGGCGGCAAGTGGAAGGTGAGCACATCGCGGACGGGGGTTGCCTTTACGCAGCGCCTTCAGTCGCCTACGGGCGTTGCCTACACTTACCGGAAGAATCTCCAACTGGATAAGCGCGAGCCGCTGCTGCTGCTGAAGCATGAACTGAAGAACGAGGGACAAAAGCCTCTGGAACTTGACGTGTACGACCATGACTTCTTCATGATCGATGGCGCGCCGACCGGGCCCGACATGGTCGTTCATTTTCCATTCCAGCCGGTCCCCGAACACGCGCTGCCGAATGGTGGGCAGATCAGCGGCACCGATCTTGGGTACACGTCAGAGCTGCAGCCCCGGCAGACGGTGAACAGCTTCCTGACGGGTTACTCCGACAAGGTTTCTGATTACAACTTCACCGTCGAAAACCGGAAGACGCATGTCGGCGTTCAGCAGACTGCAGACAGGCCGCTGTCACACCTGAACTTCTGGTCGATCCGCACGACGATTTGCCCGGAAGGCTATGTCCACCTGAGCATTGCGCCCGGGCAGACGGCACGTTGGACGATCCGGTATCGCTTCTTCAGCTAGGGCGCATCCACACTTACTTTCCACTGAACTGTCCTTTCGACCGGAAGCCGCGCTTTGCGGCTGGAGCGGAGAAACCTGCTGTTTGCCTGGAGCGCCGCAGCCCACAAACGAACAGCAGGTTTCTCCACTCCGCGACAATGAAGCCGTCGCTCCGGTCGAAATGACAGTGCGTGGATAGGATCCATCCCGGCCGTCAAGAAGGAACACTCCAATTTAGTTTCCGCGCCGTGCCTTGCGTTTTGCTTCGATGGCGTCGAACTGGCTCTGACTCATCTTTAACTTTCCGGGATTCGCTTTGACCCATGCGGCCAGCGCGTCGTACTTCTTGCCGTTCCATCCGCCTTCAAAGTTGCCGCCGTTGGTGCCCTGGCTGTTCAGGTAGAAGTTGAAGGCATCTTCAAGATTGGTGAACTCCGCGTTGGACACGGCGTCTTCCGCGAGCGCCGCTGGGATGAAGATCACGCCGTCTCTCTTTGCCAGCACGAGATCGCCCGGCAGAACTGTGGCACGGCCAATGCGGATTGGCGTATTGATGCCGGTTAGCACCATGTCCTTCCACGCTGAGGGATCGTAGGCGCGGTACAGGCCGTTGAAGTTGGGCAGCTCACGATTTTCTTCCGCATCGCGGATGCCTGCGTCGAAGATGAAGCCGACGTGGGTATGCGCGGCGATGCCGCTGCCGAGGTTGGAACCGATCAGCGTGCCTTCGACGATCTTGCCGAAGCCGTCCGCGATGTACACATCGCCGATCTGCAGTTCGTTGATGGGCCAGCTGTTGTTGTTATTAAAGGTGATGCGGTTTTCCGCTTTGCCTTCCGCGGCGATCGCGTGCGCCATGTCAGGGCGCGAAGGCATGTACTGTGCCGTCAGAGCGCGCCCGGCAAACGGCTTATCCGGATGGAGTGCCTGGAAGCCTGTGTCGAACTGGCAGTTGTAGCCAAGCCCGCGCAGGTACTCCCAGATGTCCTCGATCGAGACATCGAGTGCGCGCGTCAGCAGGGAATCCGGCACCTTCGGCCGGCCGTCTGGAAAGCGCTCGCCCTTCCAGTCGGAGCTGTAGAACATCATCTGCTCGCGGGTCTGTTTCACCTGCGCGAAGACCGGGGTGGCGGCGGAGAGCAGGCAGCCCCAGAGGGCCGCCTTGAAGAGTGGTCGCATCGTTACTCCTGAAGGGTTAGCTGAAGGTCTGATCGTCGAACGACTGCTTTTCGTCCCACATGGGTGTCGGCTCGAAGTACCCCACGCCTGGTAAGAGATGCTGCTTGACCACCTCGTCGTTCAGCGTGACGCCGAGCCCCGGCGTATCCGGCACGGGAATGTAGCCGCGATCGATGATCGGCTTGTGGACCTCGTTGACCATGTCCTGCCACCACGGCACGTCAAGCGAGTGATTCTCGAGCGCAAGGAAGTTCCGCGTCGCCGCCGCGCAGTGCACGTTTGCCATGCAGGCCACGGGTGTGCCGGCAAAGTGCATGGCCATGGGAACGCCGTACTTGTATGCCATGTCGCCGATCTTGTGTGTGCGCAGAATGCCGCCGGAGGTCGACAGGTCCGGGTGGATCTTATCCACGGCATGCATGCTGCACAGCTTCTCGAAGTCGGAGATCTCGTAGATGTCTTCGCCCGTGATCGTGGGTACGGGAACCGCATCCGTGATCTCTTTCAGCAGGTCGGTGTACCACCATGGGATCACGTCTTCGATCCACTCCAGGTTGTACTTTTCGTATGCCTTACCAAGGCGAATGATCGACTTCACGCCCAGGTGCCCCAGGTGGTCCGTCGAGAGTGGAATGTCGTAGCCGATGGCGTCGCGAATGGTGGAGATGTACTCGCAATAGACATCGATGCCCTTGTCGGTGAGTTCATTACCCGTAAAGGGATGGGGCAGGCGCTTGTCGTATTCCACCGAGTGCTGATCAGCTGGCTCCATGATGGTGCCCGGCTTGCCCTTCAGCAGATCAGTGCCGACATCGACCTTGATCCACGTCAGGCCGCGGTCCTTGCGCTCTTTGGCGATCGCCGCGAACTCCTTCGGCGTGTCGGCCTCGGGTGTGTCCGCGTAGATACGAATCTTGTCACGCCACTTGCCACCGAGCATCTGGTAGATGGGCGCGCCGTAGACCTTGCCAACGATGTCCCACAGCGCCATCTCGATGGCGACGACGCCACCCGCCTGCCGCGAGATGCCGCCGAACTGCGCGATCTTTTCGAACAGGTAGTCAACGTTCAGCGGGTTCTCGCCCATGATGCGGCTCTTTAACACCATTGCGTACTGGTAGTTAGCCACATCACGCACTTCGCCCAGCCCGTACACGCCCTGGTTGGTGTCGATACGGATCAGGGGGCATGGGCTTGGCCCGGGCTTCTTCACCACGGTGTAGCGCAGGTCCGTAATCTTCAGGGTCGACGGGCTCGAGTTCTTGTTGACGTTCTTAACGGACGTCTGCGCCTCGATGGCTGGAATACCCTTGCCCAGCAGGCCGGCCGCAAGCAGCGCCATGCTGGACCTCTTCATCATGTCGCGGCGGGTTGAGATGTAGCGGTTAAAGACGGCCATGAATCCTTCCTGTCGTTGACTGCGGTGAAAAGACGCGTGAACCACGCGCGTGTACCGTGTACAAGGTTTGTGGTCAACCCCACCAGACCTCGCCCGGCGCCAGATGTGCCTTCGCGACGTCGGGGTCGATCTCCACGCCGTAGCCCGGACTATCCTCGAGGACGAAGTAGCCGTTTGTCCAGAACGGGCCTTTATGGGTCACCAGATCCGGCCACCAGTCCACCCACTTGGCTAGCTCATGAATGCGAAAGTCCTTCATCGCAGCAGCCGCGTGAACTGAGGCGATGGTGCCAAGCGGGCTTGCCGGGTTGTGCGCTGCCGTCCAGATGTCGTACTGGCTGGCAAAGTCGGAGATCCGCTTGGACTCGAGCAAGCCGCCCGACTTCGGAATGTCGATGTGAACGCCGGCGCATGCCTGGCTTTCGATCAGAGGGCGGAAGCCGTGGAAGCCGTACAGGTTCTCGCCGGTGCAGATGGGGGTGCGGGTCATGCGCGCCAGCCTTGCCATGGCATCGATATTTTCCGCAGGCAGAGGATCCTCAACCCACATGGGCCGCACATGCTCCAGGGCATTGAGCAGTTGAATGGAGTCGCCCATGTTGTACTTCCAGTGGTTCTCGATGGCGAAGTCGGCATCCGGACCGAGCACCTTGCGGATCGCGTCCATGCGCACGACGATGCGATCGATGTCGCGCAGCGTGAGCTGGTTGGTGTACGGGTCGTGACCGGGTTCTGCGAAGCCTGGGTCTGAGGTTGTGGGCACCGCGTCGCCCTGCACCTTCCAGGCCGTGAAGCCGTAGCGGTTGTGCGCGAGCTCGTACTCCAGCTGCGCGGGCCACGAGGCGGGATCGGCCGGGTTCTTGTCCGGTGCCTGCAGCGTGCGATAGAAGCGCACCTTGTCACGGAAGCGTCCGCCCAGCAGGTTGTACACCGGCGCGCCCAGGATGCGGCCGGCAAGATCCCACAGCGCGATCTCGACGCCCGAGGCCGCGGTAATGGTGACTCCGCCAAGTGCTCCGTAGCCGCCGCTGCGCATGAGCATCTTGGTGTAGAGGCGGTCCACGTTCAGCGGATCTTCGCCGATCAGCAGATCCTTGAACTGCCGAAGGATCATATCCTTCGTGCCCGGTCCCCAGTACGCCTCGCCAATGCCGTAGAGGCCTGCGTCCGTCTCGACCTTGATCAGGTTCCAATCCCAGGTGCCGCGGACGATCATCACCTTGACGTCCGTGATCTTCACCTTGCGGTGCAGGGCCTGTGCCAGGGCGCGGTACGGCTGCGCAAAGCAGAGACCGGCAGCAGCCGCGGAATACAGAAAGTCCCTGCGGGTGACGTTCACAGGTGCGCACCCGCGCTGCGACCCATATCCGGGCGTGGCAGCTCCGTCTGACCGCAGCGAGGGAGAAGAGGAGTATCCAAGGTCACCTTCTTAGCACCGACAACAGCGAGTGTCAAGAAACGAGAGGGGCCGGCACGTCCCGCGATCCCGTCGCACGGTGTCCCATCGTGCCCTTGCTCCAACAGGCATTGACACGCAATCTCCTGAGCAGGTACAAACAGCACCCCACTGACAGCACGTCCGGCAACGCTCCGAGTGAAGGTGCCGGATAACGCATGATCAGAAATCGTCAGAACGGCACTTCGTAGGAGAGCAATCCAGATGACACGCGCCCGCATGTTCACGAACTTCGTTGCACTCATCTTTGCTGTTGCCTTTGTCATCGGCGCGCCCGGTCAGGTAACCACCGGCAGCATTCTGGGCACGGTGCATGATGCAACCGGCGCGGTCGTCCCAAATGCCAGCGTCACCGTGACCGACACCGGGAAGGGCACCTCGGTCGTCGTAAAGACGAACAGTGATGGTGAGTACAACGTTCCGTTCCTGATTCCCGGTAACTACAGCGTCGCGGTCGAAAGCGAAGGTTTCAAAAAGACGGTGTCCAACAACATCGTGCTCGACATTGACCAGCAGGCCCGCGTGGACCTGGCGCTCACGCCCGGAGGCAGGAACGAGACGATTGAGGTCACCACGGCGACGCCGCTGATCAAGTCCGACACCTCGGAATTGGGCGACGTGGTCGGGAAGCGCGAGGTGCAGAACCTGCCGCTGAATGGCCGCAATTTTGTGCAGCTCACGTACCTGGTTCCAGGTGTGACGCCGGGCCAGCAGGGCGAAAATCTCTCCGGGTCCAGCTCGTTCAATCCGCGTGCCGCGTCGAACTTTAACGCGCTCGGCAGCCAGGCTAATACCAACGCGTATCTGGTCGACGGCATCGACGACAACGAGTACACCTTCAACACCGTGATGGTGCAGCCCTCTGTGCAATCCATCGCGGAGTTCAAGGTACTTACCGGCACCTACTCCGCGGAGTACGGCACAGGCTCCGGCGTGCTGTCCGTCTCGACGCGTTCCGGGTCGAACGATCTGCATGGCGAGCTGTTTCTGTATCTGCGTAACAGCGCACTGGATGCGCGAAACTTCTTTGCCCGCACCGGGCCGAAGCCCGCGTATCGCCGTGGCCAGTTTGGCGGTGCGATCTCCGCGCCGATCGTGAAGAACAAGCTCTTCGTGTTTGCGGATTACTACGGCCAGCGGTCCCTGCAGGGCATTACCAACACGAACAGCGTTCCGACGGCTGCGGAGCGCATCGGCGACTTCAGCGGCTATCGCGATTCAAACGGCAACCAGATCCCGATCTATGACCCGCTGACGACCACGGCGGTGACGGTCGGCGGTGTCACCCGCCAGGTGCGGCAGCAGTTCATGGGTTGCGACGGGCAGACAGCGAACGTGATCTGCCCCAACCGGATCAACCAGGTGGGTTTCAATGTAGCCAGCATCTATCCGCTGCCCCAGTTCAACACGGTCAATAGCCTGAACAACTACATCTCCACGGCAAACAGGATCATCGGCGACAACGGCGGCAATGTGCGCGTGGACTATCACCCGAACGATCGCGATTCGGGCTTTGCGCGCTACAGCTACGAGGACTTCGAGCAGACCGCGCCCAATCCACTGGTCGGCGGCTCCGGCACCTGCTGCCTCGCGACGCCTTCGTTCGCTGCATCCAAATTCGATCTGGGACCTTATGTTGCCGGTCTGCAGGTGACATCGCTCTACGCGCAGGGGCTCGCGATCAACGAGACGCACCTGTTCACGCCGCACCTCTTCAACGAGTTCCGCGCAGGATTCGCTCGCACGAATCCCTTCACGCGGCAGAGCGACTACGGCCACAACTCGGCGACATCGCTTGGCATTACCGGCCTGAACGTGAGCGCGTTTGCCACGGGCCTGCCTAATATCCAGATCGGCAGCGGCTGCGGCAACGAGTTCACCTGCCTGCAGGGCGGTACGGCCTTTCTGCCGGCGAATCCGAGGCAGACCAACATCCAGGTGGAAGATACCCTCTCTTACACGCACGGCAACAACACGACGAAGTTCGGCTTCCGCTACGTGCGCATCCTGGCCTCGCCCTTCACCAACACCACGACCCGCGGCCAGATCACCTTCAGCGACAACACAACGAACTCGCAGTCCGCGACAGGAGCGTCGGCCAGTGCGGTCGGCGGCAACGGCATCGCTGGCTTGCTGCTTGGCTTTCCGGCGTCGGCCTCGCGCAATTACCTGGTGCGTCCCTTCTACATCACCAAGCAGGTGTATTCCGGTTTCATCCAGGACGACTGGAAGATCACGCCGCGGCTGACGCTGAACCTCGGCGTCCGGTATGACGTCTTCACGCCGGATGTGGAGAAGGACAACCGCCTCGCCAACTTCGATTTGAGCGCGCTGCACTTCATCTATGCCGGGGTCAATGGTGTGTCCCGCACGGCGGGCGTGCAGACGCGGTACAACGATGTGGGACCGCGTGTCGGTTTCGCCTATGACGTCACGGGACGAGGTAATACTTTCCTCCGCGGCGGCTTTGGTATCTCCTACTTCGAAGATCCCTTCTCCGCGTCGGACGAACTGGGGCAGAACCCGCCTTACACGGTCTCGCAGACCTACTCGCAAAGCGCTTCGTACCCGAATGCGGCAGCGCTCGGAAACGTCTGCACCACGACCTCCGTGAGCGGCTGCCAGCCGCTGATCCAGAACATCTTCCCGCAGGGCGCCGTGACGCTTGATCCGAATCTGCTGCAGACCACGGCGGGTGTGAACTCGCTCACGCCTGCGATTGTGTCGCATTCGCTGACGAACAAGACGCCCAGCATGCAGACCTACTCGCTGGGCGTGGAGCGGCAGATTGCCGGCGGCGTGCTGGAGATGACCTACGCCGGCAGCCACAGCCTGCACCTGACATACATCTACAATCCGAATGAGACTGAACCGGGACCTTCCACGACCAGTGCCGCGTCTCGCCGGCTGCTGCAGCCGATCGCAAACATCAGCACCTTTGTTCAGGCAGATCCCATCAACTACAGCAACTACAACTCGGTGCAGGTGAAGTACACCAAGCGCTACTCGCACGGCCTGACCGCCCTGATGAACTACACCTATTCCAAGAGCCTGGACGATGGCGGCTCGGCGGCTTCGGGTGGCGGCTCAGCCGGTAACCCGCAGACGATCACGAACCTCCGCGCAGGCTACGGCGCGTCGGGCTTCGACCAGAAGCACCGCTTTGTCAGCAGCGTTACCTACGAACTGCCGTTCGGCGGTGGCCGGGCGTTTCTGCATGATGGCGTGCTCTCGCACGTGCTTGGCGGCTTCGAGGTGGATGCCATCACCACCTATTCCGGCGGTCCGCCCTTCAGTGTCAGTCTGAACTCCGGCGTCACGAACGCGTCCGCAAGCTGGCCCAATCGCCTGGGCGGCCGCGGCAAGATCGACCACGGCACCTTCCTGCACTTCTTCAACACGTCGCTCTGCGCGGTGGGTGTGGATGACGGCCAGTGCGCCTTCCAGGTGCCCTCCGGCAACAACTACGGCAACGCCGGCCGCTCCATCCTGTATGGGCCCGCAACCAAGAACTGGGACGTTGCCCTTCAGCGCCACATCAAGATCTACCAGGAGAAGAATCTTGCCTTCCGGCTGGACGCCTTCAACGTCTTCAATACGAAGAACCTGCTGACACCCAATACTGCGATCGGATCAGCGAACGCCGGTGTGATCACGGGAACGAACCAGGACAACCGCGACTTCCAGGCTTCCGTCACGCTGTCGTTCTAACCGGCGGGAGATTCAGCCGTTGTCGGCAGCAGGTTTCGGCAGCAGAAAGATGATGGAAGAGGCCAGCATCAGCGCGACGGACATTAGCAGGAACCCGGCGCGCGGATTGCCGGTCCGGGCCTGCAACAGTCCTACCGCGTAGCTGCCGGCGAACGAGCCCAGCGCTCCAAAGCCGTTGACCAGCGCGCTTACTTCGCCGGCAACGTTCTTCGGAAACGATTCCGCGATGAGCGCGAAAAAGGGTCCGTAAGGGGCATACATCAGTCCGCCGGCGAGGATCAGGAAGCCGAAGGCGAGAGGAAAGCTGTTCGCCGAGGTGAGGAATGAACCCAGAAGAGCGATGCCGGCGACCAGCAGCAACGGCCAGATAAATCCCTTACGCGCCACCCGGCGATCCGAGAAATAAGACACTGCGAGCATCAGCAGGATGGCGGCGGCGTACGGCAGCGCGCTGAGCAGGCCGGTCACCGCGATTCCGCGCGCGGCACCCTTCTGCACGATGGTCGGCAGCCACAGGACGAAGCCGTATACGCCGATGGACCAGAGAAAGTACTGCGCCGACAAAGCCAGCGCGACGGGCGAACGAAAGGCGTGGCTAACCGAGCTCATCTTCGGGATGAGTGCCTGTTCGGACTGGAGTGTGCTTTCCAGCTCGTGCAGGCTTTCTTTGTCCAGCCACGTTGCCTCTTCGGGCCGGTCGCGAACCAGCCAGAACCACACGGCACCCCACAGGATCGACGGCACACCCTCAAGGATGAAGGTCATCTGCCAGCCAAAGGCGCGGATCATGTATCCCGTCACGGCCGACATCCACAACACGGTAACGGGATTGCCGAGGATCAGGAAGGTATTCGCGCGCGACCGCTCCTCCTTTGTGAACCACTGCGACAGCAGCAGAAGCATGCCGGGCAGGATGAAGCTCTCAGCTGCGCCCAGCGTAAGCCGCACCAGCGCCAGACCCCAGAAGCTCTTCACGATGCCCGTGAGCATCGCCAGGACGCCCCAGCTCACCAGCGCAAAGCAGATGAGGGTGCGTGCGCTGCGTTTCCGCGCGTACGCTGCGCCTGGAATCTGGAACAGAAAGTAGCCAAGGAAGAACAAGGCAGCAAGCAGCGCCGACTGTGATTCCGTGATGTGCAGCGTCTTTGCCAGCCCTGCCGCCGCGCCGAAGCCGTAGTTTGCACGGTCGACATACGCAAGGCTGTATGTGACAAACACAACCGGCAGGATGCGAATCCAGCGTCGACGCAGCGCCGGTGTGTGTAGTGGGTGAAGCCCTGTTTCAGTCACAAATCTCCTCGGCTCAATTCGCTTCGCGCTGCGGCCCGCACGGGATGAACAGTGCGCGGAAGAGCAGAGAAAAGAACGTGTCCAAGCTATCATCCACGAGCGCATCGCCGCACTCGGCGACTTCTTCGACACTGCCTCAGCTTCGGATTTCAGAGCGGCAGCTGGTTACCCAGCGCGGCCCAGAATGGCGACGCAGGACCGCAGCCACGGAGCAGTTTCTTACCGAAGGAACTCGACGATGCTTTGCCTTTTTGCGGGATCGCTGGACGGCTGCGCCCGGATCGTTTCTTCGCGCAGGACGACATCGACGGGAACGCCTTCGCTCCGAGTGATCGTCACGAAGGAGTCACTGACAGGTAGACCCGCAGGCTCCTCCGGGGCAAGCACACCCGCGACGCGCACCGGGTCGCGATCACGGCTGAAGTAACCGTCCGGCCGGATCACAAGCAGCGATGGCTTGCCTGCGTCCGTCGTCGCTGAAGGAGCCGGCACGGGGACAAACCGGAAGTTGAGCAGCGTTGTCGAACGGCGCAAGGGCGCGAGGGCATACACCACGTGGCGCCCTTCGCTCTGGAGATCGAAGGTGTAGCCAACGTCAGGCCGGATACGTACGGGACCCCACGCGCCGCTGCTCGAGGTCGTCGTCTCATACACCGGCGCGGCAGCCGTGGAGGAGCTTTCGGTCACTCGCACATGCACACCGGGGAGCGGATCGTTGGTCGCTGTCTGGCCCAAAAAGCCCGTGATCAGACCCGAGATGTGCGGGGCCGTCTCCGGGGTGATGTCCAACGTGCGGGGAGGGTGTCCTGTGAGGAAACGGTACATTGCTGCGAATGCTTCTTTCGAAAACGCCAGTTCGCGGTGGTCCAGGCCGGGGAGCACGACGTTCTCCGCGCCCTTGAGCGCCGGGCTCTCAAAGCTGCCGCCACTGCTTTGCTCCGGACGCCCGAACGCAATGCCGGTCGGTTGGGCATACTTGTCCAGGCTGTCGCTTCGCAACGTGAGCGTGCGCACACCGCGAGTCACCTCCTTGCCATCTGCGTCAGGTTGGTTCAAGGCGGACAGAAACACGCCCCGTCCGTTGAACTCACCGTTCCGGTTGGTGTCCGACGCGTTGACGCCGTGGTTCGGGGTTCCGCAGAGGATCTCCGCGAGCACGGTTTGTCTGCCCTCGCCGTTCTGGACATAGTTGCGGATGGTCAGGCCGCCACGGCTGCTGCCTACAAGCACAACCTTCGCGGCGTGGGTCGTCTGCAACACGGAGCGGACGAAGCGGCCCAGGTCTTCCTTCTCGTCGTCGGTGCTTGAGCGTGCCGGTTCTTCCCGGGTGTTGTCCGTTCGTGCCACGGGATTGTGGAAGCGGACCGCGAACAGCCGCCCCGCAGGATAGCCATTCGACTCAAACAGCCACATCGTCGGAATCCAGCGGGTGCTGTCATCACCATTGCCATGCACAAAGACGATCGGTGGGGGAGTGCCCTTCGCGGGGACAACTGCCTGCCCAGGAACGGGACCCGCGGCGCACAGGCAAAGCATACCCACACCCAGTAGCAGCCGGCCCAGGAAGCGAGCCATCAACGTGCACTGCCGGACGGGCACCGCACAGGTACCGCCCGGGCTTTCGGACGCCGTGCTGTCGAACTGACCGTCCGGCCTGCTGAAGTTAGAGTGATGCAACAAGCGGAACGCCTCGCTACAAAAGAGTACACGCGAAGACTCCGATCGGCCCGTGTCAGTTTGCCCCGGCCAAGCCTCCGCACTTGCCATCCCAGGCCTCGTTCCTAGAGGATCAGTCTTCAGCGTTCGGGAGGACACATGAGCTTTGTACGAAGGCGTCGATGGAGTTTGCTGCTTGCCCCGGTTCTTTGTATGGGTACGATCGCTGCTTGGTCCCAAGCGAACCATCAAGAACTCGGCCAGTTCCAGGGCCATGCTGACCTTGGCACAATTCTCCATCCTGGCAGCGGCCACTACGATGCTTCGAAGGACAGCTATACCGTTTCCGGGAGTGGCGCGAATCTTTGGTTTGGCATTGACGACTTTCACTTTGTATGGAAAAAGATGACCGGCGATGTCGCCCTGAGCGCCGACATCGATTTCGTCGGCGAAAAGGGCAATGCGCACCGCAAGGCTGTGCTGATGATCCGTCAGTCTCTCGATCCGCATTCTGTCTACGCCGACGTCGCTCGCCATGGCGACGGGCTTACCTCCCTGCAGTACCGCGACACAGCCGGCGCAGATACTCACGAGGTCGAAACCTTCGCCAAGGCACCGCATCGCGTGCGCATAGAAAAAAGAGGCGAGTATGCGTACGTTTCCATACCCGGAACGAGCGGAGAGATGGTGCCATCGGGTGCAGCTATCCGGATTGGCATCTCGGGTGACTTCTTTGTCGGTATCGGTGTCTGTTCGCATGACGAGAACGTGAGCGAAACGGCTATCTTCTCGAACGTCAAGATAGAGCCTTTGCCAGCGATGACCGGTCTGCCTGTGCTGCACAGTACCCTCGAATCGGTCATCGTTGCTTCCACGGATCGCCGCGTCCGATACACTGCGCGCGCACACTTCGAAGACCCTAACTGGACGCCTGACGGCAGCGCGCTGATCTTCGATCAGGACGGCACGCTGCAGCGCTTCGTGCTGGACAATGGGGTTCACCCTATCGACAGCACCATTCCGCGTTCGGCCGCCTCAACGCTCATTCCGACCGGACCTGCAACCAGGATCAACGGTGATCACGGCATCTCGCCCGATGGCAGCCTGATAGCGATCGGCAACGGAGACGCGGACGGGCAGGCGCGCATCTACGTCGTACCCGCCCACGGCGGAACGCCCAGGCGCGTCACCCCGAATGGTCCCGCCTACTTCCACGGCTGGTCGCCCGATGGCAAGACCATCTCCTTCACCGGCCAGCATGGCGATAGCTTCGACTCCTACACCATTCCTCTTGCCGGCGGCCCGGCAGCCCGCCTTGCGCCGCAGAGCGACGTAGCGGAGTTCTCCCCGGACGGTCAGTGGATTTACTTTCAGTCGGACCGCACCGGACACATGCAGCTTTGGCGCATGCACGCCGACGGCAGCGCTCAGGAACAGCTTCTGGTCAGTGACACCAGCGACTGGTTCCCGCACATCGCTCCGAACGGGAAAATCATCGCCTTTCTTGCGTACAAGCCAGGGACGCAGGGGCATCCGGCGGATCAGGACGTGGAGATCCGAGTGTTATCGCTCGCGGACAGGAAGGTGCGCACGCTCGCCAAGCTGCTCGGCGGCCGAGGCACTATGAATGTCCCGTCCTGGTCTCCAGACAGCAAGATGCTGGCCTTCACCAGCTACGAACTCCTGCCCGAGTAGAGGCTCACCGGCAGGTCGTCAGCAAGGATTCGTCAGCGGCTTGTTGCGTTCCTCCTTGCGCAAGCAACTGGTCGCAAGCTTCTACGGCGACAGGGCACGACGTGGAGAGCACCATTTCCCGCGCCGCGTGAGGTTGGCGGGTGAGACCTCCCGCTCGTCAAAAAGCCGGGTTGCGTCTAGTGCGAAGCCGCTCCGAAGCGGAAGGGTGGCGGCTCCGCCAGGATGATGTCCGGCATGGTGTCCGCAGACATGGCTGGAATGTCCTCGAGAGGAAGACCGGCAAGTTGATCCAGCACAGAGATCAAGGCCTCGAAAGCCTCCGGGTCCAGCCGGTGCGGAACGTCCAATGCAAGCTGCTGCTGAACCTCTGCAGGGCTAAGGTCCTGCCGGTATGGGCGGCTCTCCATCAAAGCGCTGAAGACGTCAGCTACGGTCAACACGCGCGCCTCGATTGAGAGGTGCTCGCCGGTAAGGTGTAAGGGATAGCCGCTGCCGTCGAGCTTCTCGTGATGCTGTCCTGCAAGGACGGCCACCTCGCTGAAGGCGCCGACACGGGAGAGGATCTCCTGGCTGAGAAGCGGATGCCGGTGAATGGTCGTCCACTCGTCGCTGGTGAGGGGCCCCGGTTTGTCGAGGATTGTGTTGGGGACGCCCAGCATCCCGATGTCGTGGAGCAGGGCGGCGCGGCGGACGACGTCCACACGATCGGGCGCAAGTCCCATGGCGTTGCTGATGAGCACCGCCGCCTCGGTCGTGCCCACGGAGTGGCGATAGGTGAACGGACTCTTCGCGTCGACCACGTCAGCAAAGCCACTGCAGATCAGGTCGATGTCATGCGCGGCAAGGGCGGTGGAACTGCCAGGGTCGAGCGCGAGCACGGCGGACTGCTGCGCCTCGGGGTCGCTATCGGGCACGCAGAGGGTCCAGAGAGCGCCCTGCTGGTGCAGGCTCTCTGCCGCGCGCACGAGGTCAGGGTCAAACCAACTGCCGGAGCGGGCGGCGAGAGTCTCCATTGCTTTGGACGGGCCGAATTCGCTGCAAAAGAGATCAAGGTGCTGCGCGACGGCGCAGATGCGACCCAGCAGCGGAATGTCCTGGGCGATCAGATGGTCGGGAAGACCGCGGCCGTTCCAGTGCTCGTCAAGCGAGTACACCGCAGCGCAGGTCTCAATCCCCATTCCCAGCTTGTAGAGGATGACGGCTCCACGTTCGCACCGTTCCTCGATCATTTCGGCGGTGAGATTGCCAGGCCTGCGGACCATGCGATAGATGCGCTGAAGGCGGTGCCATGCACTCGCCCTGGGTGCAACGTTGTTCCAAACAAAGGTAAGTGCCTCGCGGTTCGGTTTGCCGAGCTTCTCACTGTCGATGAACTTGAAGTGCTGCTTGACTACCTGATCGTCCGCGGTGAACGCATCGGCCATCCGCGCGGAGTTGCTGCTGCAACCGATGTCTTTCAGGAGCAGCGCATAGTAAAGATCGGCGAGCGCCTGATCTGATAACCCGATCTGCCTGCCCAGGCGCATCCCCAGAATGCAGGCTCGGACGGAGTGACCGGGACGCGCACCCTCCGTGATGTCGAGGGCGAAGGAGAGAGCAGAAAGGATTTCCCCTAGGGTCACGAGCTCGTCAGCGGCATTATGAGAGCGCTTGAACATGGAACAGTATGACGGCAGCCTCGGGCGTAGACGGAAGCAGTCGTCTGAACCCTGGCAGTACCTTTCGCCCGGCCAGCAGAACTCACTATCTTCCTTTCCGGAGTGAAGCGCAACCGGCCTACTCCGTTAGGTGAATCGTATCGCTTCTCAAGCGGGCTCTGACACACGGCTACGAGCATCGGGGTGAGCGTATCACTGCTGGAACTCGGGGCCAGGGGCAAACCCCTCGGTACTTCTGCTCTTGCCCGGACCGCCACAGAAGAAAAGAGAAGGGCAACGAGCGCGCTTGCCTACCTGGTGAATGGGGCACAATCAGGTAAGCTGCCTCAGCTCAGCCATCGGCGGAGCTGGCCCCCTGACTTTCAGGGATGTTCCCAGAAGCGCGGAACAACCCGTAAGTGACTGATTGGATGGTGGGCACAGCAGGATTCGAACCTACGACTTCCACCGTGTGAAGGTGGCACT
>CAZZVI010000060.1:0-15571 GCA_964657335.1 uncultured Terriglobus sp. | reverse complement strand
ACCGTGCCGCGGCTCTACCGCGTGGCAAAATCCGGCGGACGCTATGAGCGTTCCATCGGCTACCTGCGCCTTGCGAAAGAGCTGAATCCGCGGCAGGTGACCAAGACCGGCATCATCGTCGGTATGGGCGAGGAGACGCACGAGCTGCTCGATGTCTTCCGCGACCTGGCCGCGATCAAGGTCGACATCCTCACAGTCGGCCAGTACCTGCGCCCTTCGAAAGACCACATCCCCATGAAGCGCTACTACACGCCGCAGGAGTTCGCCTTCCTGAAAGAAGAGGCACTGCGTATGGGCTTCCGCCACGTGGAGAGCGGACCACTGGTGCGCAGCAGCTACCATGCGCACGAACAGGCGCAGTCAACCGGACTGCGGTAGCCCGAGGCTCCGCGCATCCCGCCCGACGCTTCGCTGCGGATGACGAATCAACTCAGTGGTCAGACCCCTCAAAATCTGCTTGCTTTCAGCAACCCCGCACCATTAGTCTGCTCCCTCAGCAACTCCCATCCCTTTTATAGAACTGAGGTTTACGTGACTCCTCTGTTTCGCCGTTGTGCGGCCTGCCTTGTAATCCTTGCCATGCTGTTCATCGATGTGCGGCCCGCAAAGGCGGACGAGCTGCACAATGCCGTCGTCGGTGTGATCGTCGCCATCGTTGTGGTGTCTGTCGGTGTCACCGTCGGCATCGTGCTGCTGGTGAAGAAGTCGCCCACCGTGACCGGGTGCGCCATGGACAGCCCGGAGGGCCTGGAGCTGCAGACGGAAGACAAGCAGGTCTACCGATTGCTTGGCGACACCGCCAGCATTCAACCTGGCGAACGCGTGCACGTGAAGGGGAAGAAGCGGAAAGACAAAGGGCAGATGACGTTTCTGGTGGAACACACGCCGAAGTTACTCGGCAGCTGCCAGGTGGCACCCTCTCATTAGCATTCGTAACTTATCTCCTGAGTAACTCCGTGCGCAGGGATTGCTCACTCTGAAGTCATGCGCTGCAGCGGCTTCAGTCGCCGAGGTAGTAAGTTGTCCTTCTCCGGGCACGGCTTCAGCCGCTGAGATTCGACCACTGCGGCTGAAGCGGTTTCATTACTCATTCCGAATATCTACCTCGGCGGCTAAAGCCGCGTAGTGCTAACTCCAAGGTCTACCTCGGTGGCTAAAGCCCGCGTATGGATAACTTTATTTCTATCTCGGCGGCTAAAGCCCGGTACCTGACTACATTCCAGTTCTATCCCGGCGGCTAAAGCCGCGAGTGATACTACGGCTGGAGGTTAATGGCCGAAGCCGCTTAATACAGTGCAATGGACCCGGTGTAGTCGATCTGCGTCCATGCAGTCGAGGTAAAGCTTGACACGGGTGCGACGTTGCCCGATGCAGCCGCGGCGAAGCGCAGCACCGTCGGGTTCTTGCCAGCGTTTGTCGCCGACACGACAAAGATGTTGCCTGAGCTATCGACCTTGATGCCGTAGAGCGTGCCGATGGTCGTTGCCGTTCCCGTGATGGTGCGGATGGGCGCAACGTTGCCGCTGGCGGTCGGCGCAAACTCCACGATACTGCCGCCCGTGCTGGCGTTGTTGGTGACGTAGAGGTTGCCGCTCGCGTCCGTCGTGATGCCTGTAACGGACGCCAACGTGGTGAGCGCACCGCCGATCTGCCGGGCCGGCGCGATGTTGCCGGTCGCCGTCGGGGCGAAGATCGCAATGGGCATCAGGCCCGGTCCGCCTTCGTTCACAACGTAGATCTGTCCGGTGCTGTCGGCGGCCACCGCGTTTGAGACGATCAGGCCGGATGCTCCGCCGCCCGTCTGCGAAGCGCCGAGGATGTAGCGGTCGGGCGCCACGTTGCCGGCGGCGGTGGCGCTGAATGCCTCAACCGCACCCGAGTCCAGGCCGAGATAGACCTGGCCGGTGGAGCTGACCGCAACGCCGTCCACGGCGCCGATCTTGGTGTTGCTGCCTGCCGCATAGCCGGGCAGCGTGCGCACCGGCGTTGCCGCGCCGGTAGCGCCCAGGGCGTAGGCACGCACATCGCCGATGGGCGCCGTCCCTGTAGCGGTAGAAAGCGTGATGGAGCTGGTGTAGACGTTGTACGCGCTGTCGGTGGCCAGCTCCTCAAACAGCGTGCTCGCCGGCGCCGTGATGGTCGCGGTCGGTGTCGCACTGCCGGTTGCGGTTGCCGAGAACTGCAGGATCGAAGCGCTGCTGCCGGCCGGCAGGGGAGTCGAGGGGAACTGGATGACAAGCACCGAGGGCGGCGCAGTCGGCGCCGTAGGTGTCGGCGTGCCGCCACCGCCCGTGCTGGTTGAGCCGGAGCTGCCGCTGCTGCAGCCGGAGAGCGCGATGGACAGCAGTGCGGCGGCGAATGTGACCCCTGAGATCCGGCTAAAAGGCAAAGCCAGTGAACAGCCTGGTGCGGTGATGCAGCGGATCGGTCGAAACATGTTCCTCCCTTGTGCAACGGTTCCTGGAAGCTCCTAGGCATGCGGTGGTTGGGCGCGCGCACGCGCAGCGTTTGCTCAGCGGGAGGAGGTTACTGCCAATGCACGATTTTGAACACCACAAAATGAGCTA
The DNA here is from genome assembly GCA_964657335.1 of uncultured Terriglobus sp. Taxonomy (GTDB): domain Bacteria; phylum Acidobacteriota; class Terriglobia; order Terriglobales; family Acidobacteriaceae; genus Terriglobus. The sequence continues at coordinate 13,004 of CAZZVI010000060.1, read as the reverse complement.
TGCCGTCCAGGGTGTCTCAGCGTCGCCGGGTGCATCGACATCGAGCTCACGATAACTCGTCCTTCGACTCCACGCCATTTCGCTCAGGATGACGCATGTCGGAGGGCGTGGCTTCAGCCATGCCATAAGCAATCTCCGGAGAAGGCGTCTTCAGATGTTGTTAAGGGCACAGCTGAAGCTGTGGCCTTAACAAAAGCAATGTGGGATAGAGCGCCAACTCGAAAGCATTTGGAGCGGGAGCAGGCGCAGTCAACCGGGCTTGCCTAGCTGTATGGATGCCCTAATAGTTCCGCATAAACGTATCCCGAGGCAGGCCGGAGTTTCGTGCCCGCCGCAAGAGTTCTTCCGCCTGCTGTCTGGTCATGGAACCGCCCAGCGCAACGTAGTACGGCCCACCTCCCGATGAACTGAACACCTCTGGATCGAGCGACAGATGGTTTTTACGTAGTTCCTTCACTTTGGCCACGGCCTGATTCTCGTGGTTGTAGGTATAGGCAATCACGTGCCATCGCGGACCGGATGCGGTCGCTGAAGGCGCCGCGCTACGCTGCACGGCCGCCCTTGGAGTGAGGGGACTCGCAGACACCGTTGCCGGGGCGGAATCCGCTGCGCGTGTGGACGCCGGGGGTTTTGACGATCGACCGAGAAAGTACCAGCTAACCAGGGCAAGCAGCGCCACGCCGGCTGCGTAGACGATCCACGACGAAATGGAGCTGCGTACGTTCTGCGACACACCGTCGTGATGGCGTGCGCCGAGCAGTGCGGCCTGAACCGGAGCATCTGCCGGAGCTGCGTTCGACGAAAGCTGCTCCTGCTGGCGTAACCCGCTCCCAGGCGCGGGCGGTGGCGGCGTCTGGGCGTCCAGCCCCGCGAGCACGGCTGTTGCTGGTGCCGGTGCATCCAGCGCGGACGCGATCTGCTGCAGGCTCATTGAGCCGTTGAGAGCACCCGGAATGATCTGCCGGAACGGAAGCGGCAACGCAATATCCGGATGCCACTCTTTGTTGAGCGTGAGGCACTGCAGCAGGAGTACGCCGACGCTTTGGATGTCGCTCCGCATGCATCTCTGGCAATCCTGCTCGGTCGAGAACTCCTGATCGACGACACACTCGCGCACGCAGTCGCTGCGCAGCTTCACGGTCTCACCCACGGCAAGCACGTTGGCAGGCTCGATGTGCTCATGCACCAGGCCGTTGCCGTGCAGCTTTGCGAGTGCGCGAACAACGGCCCGGGCCACGTCCAGTGTTTCGTCGGTGGTGAGCGGACGCTCCTTCAGCACATCCGCAAGGTTTGCGTCGCTGGGTTCGAGCACGGCATAGGTCAGGGCAACTCCATCGACCGTAGCCCGGCCCACGTGGCGTATTGCGATGAGATTCTCCTGATCGACCGTGGCAATCTGCCGCCAGCGTTTCAGCATCTCTTCCTGATCAAAATGAGCTTCCTTCAACCGCATGACGGGACGTTCGCCTTCTGCGCCTCGAACCCTGAAAAAGGCGCTTCGGCCCTCGGAACGCAGCAGCGATTCAAGGTAATAGCCATCGGCGATGGTTTTGCCCTCGTATTCTGTCCAAAGATCCATACACAATCACCCGCGCGTGCGCTGGACACGCTGGTGCCCACGCTACCACATACCATTGTGCTCACATCCTGGCAGGCGGTTGAAGCGCGTGATATCCAAAGCAGAAAATATTCGGCATCAGCACGGACACGGACCTTGCCAGACACGTGACTGCGCCGGTTACGAGAACACGAGTCGCAGCCCCATGGCGCTGAACCGGAACGTAAAAGGCAGACACGGGGCCACGGCGGGTTGCATCACCACACCTTGCATACGTTCGCCTTCACCATGGGTGCGGTCTTCGCACATTGAAAGGCGGTTGCGAACTGCGGCATGTTGGTGACGATGCCGTTGATGCGTGCGTCGCCGGGGCTGTGCGGGTCCGTGACGGCGTTCAGGCGCAACTGCTCGGGTCGCTGATTCTCGCAGGCCCATTGCGCAAAGCCGATGAAGAAGCGCTGATCGGGCGTAAAGCCCTCGATTGGCTGCAGCTTTGCACCGGCCGTCGCCTCTTTCCATGCAAGGTAAGCGATCAGCGTGCCGCCCAGGTCCGCGACATCTTCGCCGCTGGTGAGCTTGCTGTTGATGTGAATGTCGTCCACGATGGTGTACGTCGCAAACTGGTCGCGCAGGCAGTTGATGCGGTCTTCAAAGCCCTTCGCGTCGTCCTTTGTCCACCAGTCGCGCAGGTTGCCCTGGCTGTCGAACTGCCGCCCCTGGTCGTCGAAGCCGTGCGTCAGCTCGTGGCCGATGGTCGATCCGGTGTTGCCGTAGTTCACCGCATCGTCTTCTTTCGGATCGTAGAGCGGCGGCTGCAGCACGCCCGCCGGAAAGTTGATGTCGTTCATCTGCGGGTTGAAGTACGCGTTGACGGTGGGCGCGGACATGCCCCACTCATTCAGGTCGACCGGCTTGCCGATCTTGCCGAACTCGCGCCGGCTTTCGAAATCGATGGCACGATGCAGGTCGCCGAAGTAGTCGCCGCGCTCGATCTTCAGGGCGGTGTAGTCGCGCCACTTGTCCGGATAGCCGACCTTGTTGCGGATCGCGGCCAGCTTGCGCAGCGCCTCCTGCTTGGTGGCCGGGCTCATCCAGTCCAGGTGCTCGATCTCGTTCTTCATCTGGCCTTCGATCAGCGTGGTCATCAGCACGGTCTTTGCCTTGGTGTCGGCAGAGAACGTGCGGCGGACGAACTCCTGCCCGAGCGCCTCACCCAGGTAGCCATCCACCTGGCGCGTGCAGGTGCGCCAGCGCGGCGACATGGCCGGCGTGCCGCGCAGGTAATGGCTGAAGAACCCGAACTGCGCCTGCTGCCAGGGCATGCTGAGCGCGGGCGCTGCCTGCGTGAGCGCGTGAAAACGCTCGTACGCCTGCAGCGCTGCCAGCGGAGCCGTGGTCAACTGCGTCTGCAGCGCCTTGTTGAACTCCGGCTGGGAGATGTTCACCGTGGTGAACGCGGGCGCGCCGCTGCGCTGAAAGAATGCCGCCCAGTCCACCGCAGGCACCTGCGCCTGCAGGTCGCTCAACGTCAGTCGGTGGAAGGTCTTGTACGGATCGCGCCGGTCGACCCGCGAGAGTGACGCCTTGGCCAGCGCGGTCTCAAGCTGCAGAACGGCGTCTGCGTTCGTCCTTGCCTGCGCGGCAGGCTCGCCGCTCATGGTGAACAGACCCGCGATGTAGTCCACATACTTCGCGCGGATCTCGACGCTCTTTGCGTCGGTCTTCAGGTAGTAGTCACGGTCCGGCAGACCCAGGCCGCCCGCGCCCTCTTCTGCGATCACCGTGCTGGCGTCGGTCGCGTCCTGCGTCGATCCGGCCTGGAAGAAGAACGATCCATCGACCTCCACGGCAAACGCCGGCAGGTCGTGCAACAGATCCTCGCGCGTCTTGTACCCGGCGATGCGCGCCAGCACCGGCTTCACCGGATCGTAGCCGCGCCGCTCAATGGCAGCTTCATCGGTGCACGCGGCGAAGTAGTCGCCGATCTTCTGCTGCACCGGCGTGCGGTTCTTCGCCGCAGCCGCGTCGCGCAGAATGCCCCACAGGAACTGCTGGTTGTCATAGCTCAGCTTGCCGTAGACGCTCCACGCCGACAGGTCCGCGGGAATGGGATTCTTCTTCTGCCAGCCGCCGCAACTGTACTTGTAGAAGTCCACGCAGGGATCGACGGAGCGGTCGAGATTGCCCACATCGAGCACGGGCGAGTAGGGCAGCGCCTGCAGCGGCACCTCGATCTTCGCGGCGACACCGGCCGGTGTGGCTTGCCCGTGCAGCATTGCAGGCGGAAGAGGCAGAGCAACAAGGGCGATTGCCGCCCCGCGGAACCAGCGCATAACGATCTCCGGCGAAGTTGAGTTCGTCTCTTTGTACAACAGGCGCGACTCAGTCGACTAAGGTTGTGGAATGCTCTGGACCAACTCCGGACCATGCGCGCCGCTGATCCCGGTCGCGTCAACCGACGCAACCGAGTAGCGATATCGCACACCCGGGCGGACCGCCGCGTCCGCATACGACAAGCCGGTGACCGGCCGGGGTGTCAACTGCACCACCGCCGTATCGCCTTCGGCGCGAAAGACGAGGTATCCCGCGGCTCCATCGACCGGCTGCCACACCAGGTCGATCTCGGGTGCGCCCAGCGTGTTCACCAGCCCCTCAAGCCCGGCCGGCGGCGGTGGCGGCGGAGCCTTTGCGCTTGCGAGTACGGTCACCGTAGCCGGCAGGCTGCTCACCGTCAGGTTCTTGCCGCCAGACTGCAGCGTGTCTGTCCGGAAGACGGTATAACGCTGCTCCACGCCCGGCTTGGCCCCCGTGTCGATGGCGCCGCCCGGATCGCGGGTTGACGGCTCTACGGCCAGCAAGTCAGAGTGCGGCGGTGCGGCGCCGGGCGGAGCCGCGACCCTCGCAACGCGTAAGACGATACGCGCTCCGCCAGCCGCGCGGTCAGGCTGCCAGCGCAGGGCGACGCCGTCAGAGACAGGCGAAGCTCGCAGGGTCTCGACCGCCGGCGGCGGGGCTCCGGCCAACGTATCGATCGCAGCATACTTTGCGCCCTTGCCTACGCCATTCAGCACGCGGACGCGATAGTGCAATGCGCGAAGGTTGCCGCTGACCAGCGGCGCCGGCAACACGTCATGGAAGTCAGCGGGAGCACCGGCCTTTACGGCGAGCTTGCTTCCACCCGTGCACGGAGCCGCAGGCGCGGCAGCCGTTTCACTGCGGCAAATCTCCGCGACGAGCGCACCCGCGCCATGCTTGCCGGCCAGGAGCACACCATCGGTCGTCTTTGTGGGTGTCGTCCAGTGCAGATCGACCGCGTCGCCGACGCGCTCCGCGGCAAGTCCGCTCACGGCGGCGGGCAGCTTGAGCGACGGCGGGTGCAGTGGACCCTGGCTCGCACAGCCGGACAAAGCCGCCAGAAGGGTCCAGAGGCAAGCTGCTCCGAAGGTGGACCGCAGCCTCGGAAGTGCCCGGCTGGCAGCTTCCCTGCCGCCCAAATCTGCCGCGCTCCCGCTCCTTGTCACAGCTGAAAGCCTAGCATCCTGTTGAAATCAAGCCGTTCGCGCCGATCGCGAAATCTGAGAGACTTGGTTAATCCCCTGATCCACACGCCGATAAAGAATTTGTGCAAATCCAGTGGCTCCCTCGAAACGTACATCTTTCGACGGGATTACAACATCTTTCTGGCTTGTGAGAACGGGTCCCGCCAGGAGCGTACCGGAATGGAACTCGAGATCGACCCCCAAGATCTTGCGAACAAACAACTTATCGCTTCCGATCAAACCACCGAAAAGGATGCCAAGGCGGCAACCGAAGCGGCTGAAAACTTCATTTCAGAGAAGCGCCTGGGCGAACGAATCAAACACCTGCGCCTGAAAAAGTCCATGGGGCTGGTGGAACTCGGCAGGCATACCGGCCTGTCCGCGAGCTTTTTGTCGCAGCTTGAGACGGGTCGCGTCATCCCGACACTGCGAAACCTCGCCCGCATCGCACTCGTGTTCTCGAAGGACCTGAGCTACTTCTTCGAGCCCGAGCCTAAGACCCTCTTTCGCGTGCAGCGCAGCAAAGATCGCATCCGCCTGCCACAGAGCGGGACCGATGATCCTTCGTACTACTTCGAGTCGCTCGGCTACCTGGTGCCTGACCGCCAGCTTGATCCTTACTTCGCCGAGTTTCTGCCCAACATGACAGGCCGGCGCGCCCACCAGCACCCGGGTTGCGAGTTTCTGTACGTGGTGGACGGGGAACTCGAGATCGTGCACGGCGACTCACGGCACCGGCTGGAGGCAGGCGATGCCGTGTATTTCGACGCCAACACGCCGCACAGCTACAGCAACAGCAGCAACGCTCCGGCGAAGGCGCTGATCGTCACCCTGCAGAGCGCAGCCATCGCCGCACCAACCCTGAATGGCGCGAACGGAAACAAGGCGAAGCCGGCCCAGATTGCACCCGCGTCCGGACTACGCCCGCGTGTCGAAACAGCATCGCAGACCACGCACTGAGCACTCTTTTGAAGCGGGTGAAGGCCGGCAAATTGCCGGCCTTTATCTGTAGAAGAAGAAGCGCTCGACCGCCGGCCAGTTCTCCACCCGCGTCCACTCGGTCGCATGCCGATTGTGTGGCGCGGAGAAGAGCAGGCCTTCGCCGCGAAAGGCGCGGAGCTGCCGCGGGTTGTCGTCGATCAGGTAGTCCGCCAGAAGGATGCTCTTGTCGCCGCAGAAGACGATGTGCGATGGCTCGATGAACGGGAAGTGCTCGCCCATCCACCGGTACTTCGCCGCGAAACTCATAGGCACTTCCATGGCAGCCGAGGCGACAAAGACCTCGTGATCGCGCGACAGGCGCTCCAGCACGCGCTGAACGTCCGGCATCAGGGGCAGGTTCGCGAAGAACTCCGGTTCGTTCAGGTAGCCGATCAGCGCCTCGTGGTGCTCGGGCGGCACGGCCTGCCACAGCCACTTGCCTTGCAGGTCGCCCTTCGTGAGCGATGCGCCGAAGTCCCGGTTGTAGCGGCGGATGTGCTCGGCCACCGTGTCGGCCATCACCTCATCCATATCAACGCAAATGCGAGCCATGCCTCTTCAAACGGTAGCACGCGGCAACTTCTCTGCATCCGGCCCCGTTCGCCAAGAATCAGAACAGGCACATGGCTTCATCGGTACAGGAAACAGGACAATCGGCTGAGGTGCAGAGGGCTGCGCAACTGCCGTGGGCGCCCAAACATAACAAGTGGCTGATCGCCCTGACGGTGACACTGGCCACCTTCATGGAGGTGCTCGACACCTCCATCGCCAACGTGGCGCTGCCGCACATCGCCGGCGGCCTGGGCGCGTCGCAGGACGAGGCAACCTGGGTCATCACCAGCTACCTGGTCGCCAACGCCATCATTCTGCCCGCGTCGGCCTACCTGACCACCTTCATCGGCCGCAAGAAGTTCTACATGTCGTGCGTGGTCATCTTCGGTATCTCGTCGATGATGTGCGGCCTGGCAGTTTCATTGCCCATGCTGATCCTGTTCCGGCTGCTGCAGGGCGCGGGCGGCGGCGGCCTGGGGCCGAGCGAGCAGGCCATCCTGGCCGATACCTTTGAACCGAGGCAGCGAGGACAGGCCTTCGCGCTGTACGGCCTTGCCGTGGTCGCCGCGCCCGCTATCGGGCCGACGCTCGGCGGATGGATAACGGACAACTACGACTGGCGATGGATCTTCTTTATCAACGTGCCGGTCGCCATCGTGTCGCTGATCCTGACGACGCGCATGGTCGAGGACCCGCCGCACATCGTCGCGGAAGTGGCCGAGAGCAAACGCAAGGGCCTGAACCTGGACTATATCGGCTTTGCGCTGCTGGCGCTCGGCTTTGGATCGCTGGAATTTGTGCTGGACAAGGGCCAGGAAGACGACTGGTTCGGTTCCCACATCATCACGTTCTTTATCGTGCTGTGCGTCGTGTCGCTGGTGTCGCTGATCGTGTGGTCGCTGGTGCAGGCGCGCAAGGGCAACCGGCCCATCCTGAACCTTACGCTGTTCAAGCGAAGTTCGTTCGCCATCGCGTTCACGCTGCTGTTTGTGCTGGGTTTCGCGCTGTATTCCTCCACCGTGCTGATTCCGCAGTTGGTGCAGACGCTGCTGGGCTACACGGCAGAGCTCGCCGGTTTCGTCATGTCGCCGGGCGGCTTCATCATCATGCTCATGATGCCGGTGGTCGGCCTGCTGATTACGCGGGTCGATCCGCGCGCGATGATTACCTTCGGCTTCTTCCTGCTGGCGACGTCCTTGATCGCCATGCACCAGATGCTGGCGCTCGACTCCAGCTTTAAGACCGTGATGTGGTTGCGTGTATGGCAGGGCGCATCGCTCGCCTTCCTGTTCATTCCGATCAACACGATCAGTTACAACGGCGTGCCACGATCGCAGAACAACGACGTCTCCGGCCTGTCCAACCTGGCACGCAACGTCGGCGGATCGGTGGGCACGGCCTTTGTGTCCACCATGCTGGCGCGGCGTGCGCAGGCGCACCAGCAGAACATGGTGCGCGACATGAACTCCGGCAGCGCCGCCTATACCGACCGGATCAACTCCGTCGCGGGCTACCTGCAGGGCCGCAGCGGTCCCGGCGGAGGCAACCACGCCGACGCCGTTGCCGCGGCGCAAAGCAACATCTACAACATGCTGCACAACCAGTCGCAGATGCTGGCCTACCTCGACATCATCGCGGTCCTGGCGGTCTTCTGCGCCGTGATGGTGCCGCTGGTGTGGCTCGTGAAGAAGCCCGCACCCGCAAGCGCTGACGCGATGGCCCACTAATCCCGAAGTTCGGGCTTTGTCTTACGAATCATGCGCAGGAAGTCGCTCAACCGGCGTCCGCGCTTCGTTGGAAACCGTTCTTCCAGCACCTGCACCTCTCGCATGCGATCCAGACGGAACTGTCGGAAGTCCTTGCGCGTGATGCACCATGCGACCACCGTCCACCGGTTGCCCCAGAAATACAGCCCGAGCGGATGCGCGGTGCGCTCGCTTGCCGTGCCGTCTTCGCGCGTATAGCCGAACTGCAGCACCTGCTGCTCCAGACAGGCGCCGTGCAGCCGGTCCAGCAGCTTGCGTGTGCGCGCCGGATGCGGAAACGCGGGCGCAAACAGCAGGACGCGATCCACGCGGTCCCGGTGCTCCGCTGGCAGCGCCGCTTCAATCTTCAGCAAGGCATCGTTCGCTGCAGTCGCGGTTGTTTCGCTGCCCCAGGCGCGGGCCATGCGCGCGCCGAGCACCAGCGCCGTCAACTCATCTGGCGTGAAGTGCAGAGGAGGCACATGCGCATCGCGCCGCAGTGTGTAGCCGAGGCCTGCCGCGCCCTCGATTGGCGTTCCGCTCAACTGCAGATCGGCCACATCGCGGTACAGCGTGCGTGGCGAGATCTGCAGGCGTTCGGCAAGCTGCGCTCCGGTTAAAAGGCGGCCGGAGCGCAACAGGCTCACAATGCGGAAGAGTCGGTCAGCGCGTCGCATGCTGCTGCCATCCTACTGCCACGCACGTCTTCAAGAGCGGGCATGCAGGCCGACGTGGTTTCCCTCGGAATCCTGCATGATGCAGAAGGTCCCCGCAACGCCGGGCACTGTGATCGCCGGAGACAGCAAGGCTCCGCCTGCGGGCTCGACCCGCTCCATGGCATCGGCCAGCGTGCCTTCGACGCGCAGGTACACCAAGGCTCCCGTGCCGCCAGGTGTGAGCGCGCGCGGCCCGGTGCGCTGCACCAGGGCGCCGGTGACGCCGTCTCCGTGCGACGGAAACATGTGCATCGGCTCGCCATGACTGATGTCGGTCAGGATCTCGCCCAGGATGCGGCTATAGCAATCGACCGCGCGTTGGATGTTGGCGGTGGGCAGTTCGAACCAGGTAAGGCCGCCAGGTGCCAGAGGCTTTGATTGTTCGATGGATTGCGGCATGGTGTCGCTCATGATGTGCTCCCTCTTGCGCGGCAGTTCCGCGCTCAGGAAGAACACTAGCCCCGTGCTGCTGACAGGGTGGTGTCAGCAGGATGTCAGTAGGTGACGATTTCTTAGGAGAAGAACCAGATGGCCTAGCGGCGGTCTTCCAGCTTGCCGATCTGGTCGGGCGTCATCTCGTCGCGGAGCTGCAGCAGCATGTGCGTGGTCGCCTTTTCCAGGTCGGCGCGTGCCTGCGCGACGTGGTCGATTTCGGTAAACAGAGCTGCTTCCGAGGGCTTGCCTGCGTGCGTCAGCGATTCCAGGCGCGACTCGGCCTTCTGCAGATTGTCGAGACGCGAAACGAGCGCGTCGCGGTTCTGACCGAAGACGGCATCCATGCGCTTCTGCTGGTCGCTGTTCAGGCCCAGCGACTTGGCAAACTTCTTGTCGTCCCACCAGCGCCCCGGAGGCCCAAGCTGCAGGCCGCCGCGCACGCCGCCGCTCCCTGACACGCTGCCGCTGGACGATGGGGTGCCGCGAGGCACATCGCCCACCGTCGTCCTGTTGCCCGGCATCTCCATGCCACCGCCGCGCGGCATGCCCATGCCGCCACCCATGCCACCTCCGCCCATGCCACCGCCGCCACCGCCGCCGTGCTGTGCGCGCAGCGCCGCCGGAGTTGCAAGAAGCAGACCTGACAGGCACAGGGGACGCAGGTGTTGACGCAACGTCACTCAGAAACTCCGGAGGGGGCGGTACTGGTGCCGTGCGAAGGCTTCAATCCAAGACTGTCGACGGGGGATTGCACGTGATAGCTCAAAGCCTGGTTGATGGATGAGAGCAGCCGGTTGTCGGCGGCAATGTCCGCCGCTGAGGCCGGCGCTGCGGGCGCGACGGCCGTTGGCGGAGGCACAGCTGCCACGGTCTCTTCACTCGTGTCGTTCACGCCAGGGCGGTCATACACACGGGCGACGCCCGCGGCTATCGAGATAACGGCGACCGCTGCCAGCGACCACTGCGGCACCGCGGCCCACGCCCGGCTGCGCCGCGCCGCCGGCTGCAGCGAGGGCAGGGTCGACGACCGGCGCTCAGCCCACTGCAGCGTCTCCGTGCGATAGCTGCGCAGGGCAGAACGTAGAGACTCAGCTTCCCCGTCGGCATCGTGGAGGCCATCCTCTACGGGCCGTGCCAGCAGATCGGCAAATGCTTCATCCGTCAGATCATGCTTCTGCGAGTTCATACCCTGCCTCCTCCAACGCGCGCTCGCACCGATTTTACTGCGCGATGCAGGTGTGTCTTCACTGTATTTACGGGCATGCCCATGGTCCGTGCAATGTCGGGCAGGTCCATCTCCTCGATAAAGCGCAGAAGGAACGCGGTGCGCTGGTTCGGTGAGAGATCCTCCATGGCCTCATGCACCTGCAGGGCCTGCTCGCGCGCCAGCAGCGCGCCCTCAGGCGACGATCCGCTGCTGCGCAGATGGTTCGCCATGTCCGTCGCGTCCACCGCCGTGGCATGCGCCTTGCGCCAGAACTTGAACTTCTGCGTGCGCGCGTGGTCCCGGATCAGGTTGACGGCGATGCCGGTCATCCAGGTGTTGATGCTGCACTCGCCACGAAAGCCCGCGCGGTTGCGGTACGCCTTCAGCAGCGTGTCCTGCACGATCATGTCAGCCAGGTCCTCGTCACGCACCGACGACATGACAAAGCGCAGGAGGCGCGGCCGATAATTCCGTGCCAGCGCATCAATGTCGTCCAGCTCGGTGGTTGCTGTCTGCTCTCTGGTGGTGAACTTCAACACATCGGCGTGTAGAGAAGTGTAGGCCATTTCCTGCTCCTGCAGACCGCTTGTTGTCTCGAGCGTGAAAAAGGCCCGGCCGCTTTGCAGCCGACCACACTCGACAACGCTGGTTTCCCTATGGGACGACGCCGGAGCACAGTCGTGTACAGGCGCTCCTCAGCTGCATCGCTCCCGATTCGTCGACCGCCCCAGACTAAGCTGAGCCGAAATGGCCCGCGACAACGAAACTGTGCCCTGTATTCGAGCGGTGTCAAGCTTCCACCAGGCCGCGTCCGTGCTCGCTCTCTGCTCGTGCAAGAATCGGGTTCATGAACCCCTTTTCGGCCCGCATCTGCAGCGTCCTCGTTCTTCTCGTGTGCGCTCACGCCGGCCGGGGACATGCTGAACCTATTCCAGTGCGGTATGCCCAGGGCAGCACGCACGCCTTTGTCGCCCTCAAGACGCTGGCGGGTGTCACGATCGCTTTCGGGGAAACAACGCAGACGGTTCGCGGAGACCGCGTCACCTCACGGCTTGTGTTCCGATTTCGAGACGGATCGCTCGACGACGACACGACCGTCTTTACCCAGCGCGCCGTGTTCCGGCTGGTGACCGACCACCACATACAGCGCGGGCCTTCCTTTCCTGACCCGATCGATTTCCTCATCGATATGGCGACAGGCGATCTCACTTCGCGTGCCAAAGACGGAATCGTGACGAAAGAGCACATGGATCTGCCTGCGGACGTGTCGAATGGGCTGCCGCCGAACCTCCTCCTGAACATCCTGCCGGGCACGCCGGAAACGAAGATCTCCTACGTCGCTCCCGGTAAGAAGGCCCGTCTGATAAAACTCTCGATCAAGCCGACGGGCAGCTTACCTTTCCTTATCGGCGGTTCGCGGCGAAAGGCGACAGACTTTACGCTGCATGTCGAACTCGGCGGGATCAAGGGCGTCATCGCACCGCTTGTTGGGAAAGAGCCGCCGGACTATCACATCTGGATTGAAAGCGGCACTCCGCCGCTCTTCGTCCGCGAAGAAGGCCCTCTGTACGAGGGTGGTCCCATCTGGCGGGTCGAGCAGATCTCCCCAACCTTCGCGCGGTAAACCCCGAAGCCATGGCAGCGCATCAAGACACAACGGAAACGGTCCAGTGCCGTTCTGGCATTGCGCCGGGGCAACGTTATGAGTTCTGAAGTGCAGCCGCCATCGCCGCCTCCGACGGACCTTTACACGGGTGTCCGCGAGATCGTTCTACGGCCCGTGCGGACCCTGGTGCCGCCATGGAGCTGGAAGGCAGCCGCCCTGAGCGCCCTGTTACGCGCGGGCACCTTCTTTGGCAGCAACCTGAGGTCCGGCCCCAAAGCAGCGCTGCGAGCCATGCTGGTGGAGGCGGTCTTCGCGGTGATTGTGGCTGGCCTGATCGGCGCGGTCTCTCAGCGCCTGCGCTGCGCGAATCCCGCGTGGGCCACGGCGGCCCTGGTCTGCCTTGGTCTGCCCGGCATCATGCTGGTGACGCAGTTGCTCGTACACCGCGTCGCACGGACCCCGCATGTCGGCCCGGGGCTCGCCACGTCGTTCTGCTTTGCGGCCATTGCCGCGGGATTCACCTGGTACGCCATGCGGCACGGCGCCCTGCTGGGCGGCGCGCAAAGCACAACCGTGCGGCACGACCTGCAAAGCCTGCCCGGGATCACGGCCGGGTTTGCCCTTGCCCTGCCACGCAGGTTTATGCGAGTGGTCCGGGGGAACTA
>CAZZVI010000059.1:0-15614 GCA_964657335.1 uncultured Terriglobus sp. | reverse complement strand
TGGTCGAAGCTCCCGAGCACGTGGAGCAATGGCGAGGCACAGGATTCTCGCTCTTAATCGACATCAACCCCGGCATGAACCGGACCGGGCTTGACCAGGACGGCTTTGCAATGATCGTCGATCGTGCGCGGCAAATCCGCGACTCTGGTTGCGCGTTCGCCGGCTTGCACTACTACGACGGACACCTGACCGACGAAGACAGGCAGCACCGTTGCGAACAGGCGCACAGCGGCTATCGCAAGCTGATCGGCGTTGTGGACGCGCTGGAAGCGGATGGCATTGGGGTGCCGGAGGTCATCACGGCAGGCACATTGACGTTTCCCTGCTCGCTCTCGTTTGCAGGCTTTCAGGGCCGCAGCTTCCGCCATACGTGCTCGCCGGGAACGATCGTCTACAGTGACCTGTCGAGCCTCTCCAAGCTGCCGGAAGACTATGGCTTTCGCCCCGCTGCGATTGTGCTGAGCCGCGTCATCAGCCGTCCGTCGTCTACGTTGGTGACACTGGATGCGGGCCACAAGGCCGTGTCGGTCGATTCGGGCGTTCCAAGCTGCCTGATACTTGAGTTGCCTAACGCTGTTCCGCTGAAGCCGAGCGAAGAACACCTGCCTGTCGATGTTTCAACCGAAGATAAACCACAGCGGGTGGCAACGCTGCTTCATCTTGTACCGAAGCACGTGTGCACCACCGTGAACAACTTCAACCACTGCGTCGTGATTGAAGGCGGCGAGGTCATCGGTGTCGAAGACATCAGCGCACGAGGAAGGCATGCTCCGCTGCACCTCGCGACCGCCTAAAGCTGTTCCCCGGTAAATAGCTGTAGTTTTTCGGAGAAAGCAGCGGGCTTCAGCCCGCTGAATACAAGGTGCTAAAGCGTGCTCTGTAGGGCCGGCATCTGCCTGAAAAGCTTCCAGGGCTAAAGCCAATGTGAGACGCGCAGGTCAGCGGCCTGAAGGCCTCTGCTTTCTCCGCCCGCTGTCAACATTCCTTGATTGCTCTGCACTAGGTAATCAGGCTGAGTCCAAGGCACGCCAGCAGACCGCAGACCGAGATGATCGTCTCGCAGACCGACCAGCTCTTGAACGTGTCAGCGACCGACAGACGAAGGTACTCCTTCACCAGCCAGAAGCCGCCGTCGTTGACATGAGACCAGATGACCGAGCCTGCGCCGGTCGCGATCGCAAGCAGCGCCGGATTGGTATGCGGCGTGTTGAGCGCGATGGGTGCGACAATGCCGGCAGCTGTCGTCATGGCGACCGTGGCTGAGCCGGTCGCAAGCCGCAGCAGCGCGGCGAGCGTCCACGCAAACAACAGCACGTTGATGTGCATGTCCGCGGCAAGCGAGACCAGCACCTTCGCCACGCCGCCGTCCATGAGCACGCGGCCGAAGCCGCCACCGGCGCCCACCAGCAGAGTAATGGCAGCCGTCGGCGCGAGGCATTTTGTGCTCCATTGCGAGATGGTCTCGCGGCTGAAGCCGGCCATGATGCCGAGACTCACGAAGCTGACCAGCACGGCGATGAGCAGCGCAATGTCGTCGTTGCCGACGAACGCCAGAGTCTTGCTCACCGCTCCGAGCGGGCCGGTCGCGTCGGAGAAATGAGTTTGTGCAATGCTGCCCAGCAGCATCAGCACGATAGGCAGCAGGATGGTCGAGATGGCGCGTGAGAACGATGGCAGGCGGCGCTTGGGATCGTGGTGGCTCAACTCGTCGGCGAGCGTGTTGTGCGTTGAGAGAGCAAGCCGCGGCATGAGCCAGCGCGTGTAGATAGGCCCCGCGAGGATGGCGGATGGAATGCCGATGAGCAGTGCATAACCAAGCGTACGTCCCACATCACCGTGATAAATCGAGATCGCCAGCATGGCTGCGGGATGTGGCGGCACCAACGCGTGATCGACCGACAGCGCCGCCAGCATCGGCAAGCCCACCGCAAGCGGATGCCGTCCCGTCTCGCGCGCTGCCGTGTAGACGATCGGGATCAGCAGAACAAACCCAACCTCAAAGAAAGCTGGCAGGCCAACGACAAGGCCGATCAGCATCATGGACCACTGGATATTCTGCGGGCCAAAGCGCGTAATGACCGTTGTCGCAATCTGCTCTGCCGCGCCCGACTCCGCCATCATCTTGCCAAGCATCGTGCCCAGGCCGACCACCACAGCGATGTGCCCCAGCGTGCCGCCAACGCCTGCCTCAAACGACTTGACGACAGAGCCAGGCGACAATCCGCTGAACAACCCCAGCGCCAGCGATACCAGCATGAGCGTGACGAATGGATTCAGCCGCACCTTGCTGATGAGCAGGATGAGAGCAGCAACGGCGCACACTGCACCCACAAGCAGGCTGATACTGTGTGCGTCCACGTTGTGTCACTCCTGCAGGTCAGAATTCGTGCCGCAACATCACTGGGTTTGACTAACGCTGAGATTAATATGCGTAAGAAATCGACGTCACGCTTTCGCAGGAGCACGATACGCAATGCAATCCAACTCGACTTTGCAGTCCACCACCATGCGCGACTCGACGCAGGCACGCGCCGGCGGATGCTCGCCGAAGTACTGCCGGAAGACTCCATTGAAGGATGAAAAATCGCGCGCATCATCGAGCCATACGCCACACCGGACCACGTCTTCGACGCCGTAGCCAGCTTCCTTCAGGATGGCAAGCACGTTTTGAATTGCCTGGTGCGACTGCGCGATGATGCTACCCGGCACCACCTCGCCATTCACCATCGGCACTTGACCGGAGACATACAGCCAGCCATCCGCTTCCACCGCGCGCGAGAACGGCAGATGCTGTCCGCCGGTTCCCTTTCCACCCTCAAATCCGTACCGCTTGATCGACATTCAACTTCCTTTCTTGCAGCTTAGCCAAACCGTCGAGCGTTGAAGCGCCCGCCAATGCAGCCTTTCGCGTGTGTCGCAAGACGAGTGTAGCGCGATGCGATGGGACGACCGCGATGCGCTAAACTGGCGTTCCGGAGGAGGCTGTGCTGATGAGCCACACGACCACATGGACTTTTCACACCGTCTTCGTCGCTTTTGGATTATCGGTCGCAGGTGCGCTCAACGCACAAGCCGCGGCTGCTCCGCAACAGGGTGACACAGTACAGATCATCGCATCGAGGGCGAATGACAGGTACGGCATGCAGAACCATGCCGTGAGCGTCCGGTGGCCTGAGACTCCGGGCGGAGTCGGCCTGACTGTGACGAATCGGCTGGATAACATTGAACTATCCCTCGCAACTCCTTTTTCCATCCTGATGCAGGACGGTTCCATTTACAACGACAGCAACCTGCGACCCACAGGTCCTATCGCTATACACAAACTCGTCCCACGGCCAAACGCAGCACGCGCCGCAGACAGGCTGCTTGGCGAACAATTCGACCTGCCGCTCGCGAACGCAGATGGCACCCTCCGCGTGAACTGGTCGGTCATCCTGCTGGACGGCTCCAAGTATGTGCGGCAGGCCATCACGATCACCGCTGCCAGGAAGGACGCGCCCATCAGCCGAGTCGAGTTGATCGATTCGCTCGCGAGCGGCGCAGCTGTGAGCGGGTCGGTGCAGGGCTCGCCGATTGTCGCGGGCAATTTCTTCCTCGGGCTCGAACACCCCATGGCGAAGAGCAAAGTCACCAATGGCCGCGCGACCGCATGGATGGAGCGCGATCTGCCCCTGCGAGCCGGCCAGTCCATCACCTACTCCAGCGTGATCGGCGTCGCACGTCCGGGGCAGATGCGGCGCGACTTCCTCACCTATCTTGAGCAGGAGCGCGCACATCCGTATCGCACCTTTCTGCATTACAACTCGTGGTACGACCTGGGTTACTTCACGCCGTACGACCAGGCGGGCGTGCTCGACCGCGTGAATACCTTTGGCCGCGAGTTGACACAGAAGCGTGGCGTGAAGCTTGACTCCTTTCTGTTTGATGATGGATGGGATGACCACAAGTCGCTCTGGAAATTTAACAGCGGCTTTCCCGATGGCTTCGCGCCTGTGAAGACAGCAGCAGAGAAGTATGGCGCCGATCCCGGCATATGGATGTCGCCGTGGGGCGGCTACTCTACGCCAAAGCAGGAGCGCATCGCGTTTGGCAAGGCCTCTGGCTATGAGATCGTCGGCAACGGCTACGCACTGTCAGGGCCGAAGTACTATGCGGCCTTTCGTGATGTCTGCATGGAGATGGTGACGAAGTATGGTGTGAACCAGTTCAAGTTCGACGGCACCGGCAACGCGGATTCAGTGTTCAAAGGTAGCGCGTACGACAGCGACTTCGACGCAGCGATTCACCTGATCGCAGAGCTTCGCTCGACAAAGCCCGACCTGTTCATCAACCTGACCACGGGCACATGGCCTTCGCCGTTTTGGTTGCTGCATGCCGACTCCATCTGGCGCGGCGGCGAGGACGATGATTTCGCGGGGGTAGGAACTGATCGCGAACGCTGGATCACCTACCGCGACGCGAATACATATCAGCGCATCGTGCAGAACGGCCCCTTATTCCCGCTCAACTCGTTGATGCTGCACGGCATGATCTACGCGCGGTTTCGCAAGCGTCTCGATGTCGATCCGGGCAACGACTTTCGCAATGAGATTCGCTCGTATTTCGGTACAGGCACGCAGTTGCAGGAGATGTACATGACGCCCTCACTGCTGAGCGAGAGAAACTGGAATGATCTCGCCGAGGCGGCGAACTGGTCCCGTGCAAATGCCGATGTGCTGAAGGATACGCACTGGATCGGCGGCGATCCCGCATGGCTGCAGGTGTATGGATGGGCGTCATGGACGCCAACGAAGAGCATCATTACGCTGCGCAATCCAAGCAACCACAAGCAGACCATCAGCCTAGTTTTGCAAGATGCCCTTGAACTTCCACCAGGATCGCACCAGGCGTACACCGCTCACAGCCCGTGGAAAGAAGATGCGTCGCAGCCTGCGCTGCAAGTAAACGCACAGCAATTGCACGAGTTCGAGCTTGCGCCGTTTCAGGTGCTGACGCTTGACCTGAAGCCAGAATGAGTGGGCCGGCTCTGCTTGTGCTGGCCGCCGGAATGGGCAGCCGCTACGGCGGCCTGAAGCAGGTCGTGCCGGTGAATGCGGCAGGCGACACGATCATCGATTACTCCGTTTTCGACGCGATCCGCGCAGGCTTTGGAAAGGTAGTCTTTGTGATTCGCAAGGACATTGAAGAGGCCTTCAAAGCCAGCGTGAGCAGGAACTTCGAACAGCATGTAGAGATCGCGTATGCCTTTCAGGAACTCAACCGCCTTCCGGTCGAGTTTACGGTCCCACCCGGACGCACGAAGCCATGGGGCACGCTGCATGCGACGCTCGTTGGTGCGGAGTTGATCGATGGGCCCTTCGCGGTGATCAACGCGGACGATTTCTACGGCGCTGAAAGCTACCGCGTGCTGGCACGGCACCTGCAAAGCGACTCCCTGAACTGCGCGATGGTTGGATTTACTCTGCGCAACACGTTGTCTGAGTTCGGCCCGGTGTCCCGCGGCGTATGCAGCGTGAGTGACAGCGGCATGCTGCTCAGCACGGTCGAAAACACAAACATCATTCGTGATGGAAACGGCGCTCGCAGTATCAAGGCTAGTGAGGAGATCAGGCTATTGGGTGACGAGATCGTGTCCATGAACATGTGGGGCTTCGTGCAGACAATTATCGAACCGCTGAAAAGAGACTTCCAGCAATTTCTTACAGAGTGCGGCTCTGATCTCAAAGCTGAGAGCTACCTCCCAAAAGCTGTTAATCATACAGTTGCTGAAGGGCTGACGCGTGTGGACGTATTACACACGGATGACACTTGGTTCGGCGTGACGTATCCAGAGGACCACGCGCACGTCGTTGAGTCCATCCGCACTCTTACGTCACAAGGCAAATACCCGCAGCAGTTATGGCCGTGATGGTGGCGCCCGAGCTTGCAGCATTACTACGCCACTTCTACATCAAGGGCACGTTCCTCGATGCGACGTCGCATGGCAGCGGGCACATCAACCACTCGTATCGAGTCTCATTTGACGATTGTGGCGTTATCCGCCGGTATCTTCTGCAACGCCTGAACACCGACATCTTCAAGCAGCCGGAGATGCTGATGGAGAACGTAGAGCGAGTGACATCGCATCTCGCAGCAAAGCTGGCTGGTCAAGACGATGTCGCTCGTCGCGTGCTCACCCTCATCCCCATTCACAACGGACATACCTCGCATCTCGATGTGCATGGCAATGTATGGCGAGTCTTCCGCTTCATCGACAATGCGCTCACCTACGATTCCATCGAGTCGACGGGCCAGGCATTCAAGGCAGCAAGGGCTTTTGGCAGCTTCCAGCAACAACTTGCAGATCTGCCCGAACCGCGTCTACATGAAACGATCCCAGGCTTCCACGACACGCCGAAGCGCTTCCGCGACTTCGAAGAGGCCATAGCAAACGATGTCGCAAACCGCGCAGCCCTTGTGCGAGACGAAATCAGCTTCGCTCTCGCCCATCGATCCATCGCCAGTGTTCTTATTGACGCGAAGCTGCCGGAGCGCGTCACGCACAACGACACAAAGCTGAACAACGTCATGTTCGACGCAACGTCAGGAGAAGCGCTGTGCGTGGTTGATCTGGACACGGTCATGCCAGGCCTTGCGCTCTATGACTTCGGGGATATGGTACGCACAGCCACCAGCCCGACGGCTGAAGATGAACAGGACCTCTCGCGTGTCGCGATGCAGTTTCCGTTGTTCGAAGCGCTTGTCCGCGGCTACCTCGCTTCTGCAGGTGAGTTCTTGACCCACGCGGAGAAGGAACTGCTGCCATGCTGCGGTAAAGTCATAGCCTTTGAGCAAGGCATTCGCTTCCTGAGCGACTACGTGCGAGGGGACGTCTATTACAAGGTGACTCGGCCCGATCAAAACCTCCATCGCTGCCGTACGCAATTCAGACTGGTGGAGTCGATCGAGCAGCAGGAGCGCGAGATGGAACGGCTCGTGAAGGCGCTCTGACGCAGAGTTCGATGCTTATGTAATCGGTGCAGGATTAAATAGGGCGAACTCATTGTGCAGGCCGTAGTGGTCCGCACAGGTTTGCTTGCGTCCGCTTGCCACATCGAGGATCAACTGAAAGATCTCTTTGCCGACCTCTGCGATCGTCTTATCACCCGTAGCGATGGTGCCCGCGTTTACATCGATCAGGTCAGACCAGCGGCGGGCAAGGGCAGTGCGTGAAGTGACTTTAATGACGGGCACCATCGCAAGCCCATACGGCGTGCCACGGCCCGTGGTGAAGACGTGCATATTCATGGCTGCGGCGAGTTGCAGTGTGCCGCAGACGAAGTCGCTCGCCGGCGTTGCCGCAAAAACCAGACCTTTGGTTGTCACACGCTCGCCTGGGCCATAGACACCGCTGATGGCGCTGGTGCCGCTCTTTGCTATGGAACCCATGGCCTTTTCCACGATATTGCTCAGTCCGCCCTGCTTGTTACCCGGCGAAGGATTGGCGCTGCGATCCATGCCGCCATGCTGCAGGTAGTCGTCGTACCACTGCATCTCGCGCACAAGGCCACGCGCCACTTCATCGTTCGCAGCGCGCGCGGTAAGCAGCTGAATACCGTCGCGGACCTCAGTGACTTCGCTGAACATGACCGTCGCGCCGGCACGCACCAGCAGGTCGCTTGCGTAACCCACGGCGGGGTTGGCAGTCACACCGCTGAAGGCGTCGCTGCCGCCGCACTGCAAGCCAACGACAAGATCGGACGCGGAGCAGGAGACGCGGCGGCGCTTGTCCAGCGCAATGAGCCGCTGCTCTGCCATGTCCATGATGGCAGCAACCATATCGCCGAAGCTGTTGTGCTCTTCGTCCTGCAGGCACACGATGTACGGCGAGCTTTGCAGAATCGGCAGCGTGGACGCGGGCAGCATCTGCGACGGTTGCAATTTCTCACAGCCCAGGCTGACGACCATGGGCGCTCCGCCGAGGTTCGGATTCAAGCTGAGGTTGCGCAGCGTGCGAATCGGGATCTCAGAACCGGGCGCGTTCACGGCGATGCCACAGCCATAGATGTGCGTGATGCCGATCACATCATCGACGTTGGGATACTTCGGCAGCAGCTCTGCCTTAATGCGTTTGACGGCGAAGTCGACAGTAGCCGCCACGCACTGCACGGTCGTGCTGATACCAAGGATGTTGCGCGTACCTACTGTTCCGTCATCGTTGCGATAGCCCTCGAACGTGATTCCCGTGAGCGGTTCCGCCTGCGGAATGTTTGCACCGCCCCACGGTACCTCGTTCAGGGCCGGTGCGGGCGGCAGAGTCAACAGCCCTTCATGCACCCATCCACCCCGCGGCACATTCGCATTGATAGTGCCGATCAGCACGCCGTAGCGGATGACCTGGGAACCCTGCGGCAGATCGACCAGCGCAACCTTGTGCGCCTCGGGTATGTCCGCGGTCAACACCAGTCCGTCTTCGAAGCGCGTGCCTTTGCGCAGGCCTCCCTCATTCACCACGATGGCAACGTTGTCGTCAGGATGAACGACGACGCGCAGCGGACGTGTAGGCGTGTCGCTCATGCGTTATGCCGTGTATAGCTTGCCATCGATGAGGCGCGCGCGCTCTGGCAGGTGTGCATCCTGCAGCTCAACGGGGAGTAGTTCTGCGGGGAAATCCTGGTAGCAGACTGGCCGCAAGAAGCGATCGATGGCCATCGCTCCAACCGAAGTGGCACGGGCGTCGGAGGTGGACGGCGACGGGCCGCCATGCACCATCGCATAGGAAACTTCAACGCCGGTAGGAAAGCCATTGACGACGAGACGGCCGGCCTTGCGCTCAAGGATCGGCAGCAGCTTCGTCGCGAGTTCCTGGTCAGCTGCGTCCATGTGCATGGTAGCGGTGAGCTGCCCTTCAAACTGGTTAGCCAACTGCACCATTTCGTCCGCATCCTTGCACGCGATGAGCAGCGCGACGGGGCCAAAGACTTCTTCCGCCAACGCAGGGTTCGCCATAAACTTCTCTGCAGTGGTAGTGAACAGAAAAGGTTGCGCACGACATCCGTTCGCAGCTTCGCCTCCGCTGGCAAGCACGCTTACACCGCTTGCCGCGCCAAGCGCACCAATGCCGCGCACGAACGCCTGCTGTATGTCCGCATTCAGCATCGTCGCAGCATTGGCTGCTGAGATGGCATCGCCCGCTGCCTCGGTAAACGCATCGAAGTCCGAACCTGCGATGCCGAAGATAAGACCAGGCTTGGTGCAGAACTGCCCGACTCCCAGCGTCGCAGAACCAACAAGGCCGGTCGCAATCGCTGCTCCACGAGCCGCAAGCGCCGCAGGCAACAGGAATAGCGGATTGATGCTGCTCATCTCGGCAAACACAGGAATGGGCTGCGGACGCGCCGCAGCGATGGTCACAAGCGCCTGTCCACCTTTGCGTGATCCGGTGAAGGCTACGGACTGGATGGCCGCGTGCTTCACAAGCGCGCCGCCCACTTCATTGCCCACACCCACCAGCAGCGAGAACGTTCCGGCAGGCAGACTGCAGGCTATTACTGCCTGCTGAATTGCGCGGCCTGCCAGCTCTGACGTGCCGAGATGTGACGGGTGCGCCTTTGCAATCACAGGGCAACCGGCAGCGAGCGCGGCTGCGGTGTCTCCACCGGCAACGGAGAAGGCCAACGGAAAATTGCTGGCGCCAAAGACGGCAACGGGGCCGACGGGAATCCTGCGGGAGCGAAGGTCTGACCGCGGCAGCGGCTTGCGATCCGGCAATGCTGTGTCCACGGTAACGTTGAGAAAGCGGCCTTCACGTACAAGCGAAGCGAACAGCCTGAGTTGGCCGCAGGTGCGGCCACGCTCGCCTTCCAGGCGAGGCCGCGGCAAGCCGCTCTCTGCCATGGCGCGCTCGATCAGTTCATCACCGAGATCCATCAGGCCTTGCGCGATGGCTTCGAGCAACTGTGCACGGGTCTCAAGTGGAGCAGAGCGAAAGGCATTGAAGTCGCGCTCCGCCAACTCGCATGCGCGATCGACATCGGCAAGCGTTCCGCCTCCGAACGCAGGTTCAAGCTCCGTGCCGGTGGCAGGATTGGCCGCGCGCATGCTGCCCTGTGTGCCGGCAACCTCTTCGCCGCCGATCAGCATTGCTCCTGTGATTGCCATTCCTTGTTCCTGTTCTACGTACTTCTACAGTTGCGTTATGGATGTTAGTTGCGGTTGCCTATTAATGCTTTGAGCTGTGCCGTTTCTTCTTCGGTCAGATCAGAGAGCGGCGTGCGCACCGGCCCGCAATCGTGTCCGGCTAGGCGAACTCCCGCCTTCAC
The DNA here is from genome assembly GCA_964657335.1 of uncultured Terriglobus sp. Taxonomy (GTDB): domain Bacteria; phylum Acidobacteriota; class Terriglobia; order Terriglobales; family Acidobacteriaceae; genus Terriglobus. The sequence continues at coordinate 5,313 of CAZZVI010000059.1, read as the reverse complement.
GATCGAAACGGCGTACCCTTTGCGGCGATCGCGGATAGCAAGATACGGCACCACGAACTCGCGCATTTCTCTTGCGACGAAGGCGTGATCGCGGCGGCGTACCGCGGCGTAGAACTCCGTTGCCCACTTCGGCATGAAGTTGAAGATCGCCGAGGAGTAAGTCGTCACGCCCATCTCCAGATAGCTCAGCGCGAAGGTCTCTGCCGTGGGCAGGCCGCCAATGTAGGTGAGCCGGTCGCCCATGCGCAGATAGATCTTCATCATCAACTCCAGGTCGCCGACGCCGTCTTTGAAGCCGACCAGGTTCGGGCAGGCGTCGCACATGCGCGCAATGGTTACGTCCGTGGAGATGGCGTTGTCGCGGTTGTAGACAACGACGCCCAGCTGGGTCGAATCGCAGATCGCCTTGACGTGGCGGAAGAGCCCATCCTGATCGGGATTGACTAAATAAGGCGGAAACAGCAGCAAGCCGTTGGCGCCAGCCTGCTCCGCGGCCTTTGCGAACTCGATGGCAGTGCGCGTGCCGTAGCCGCATCCCGCAAGGATAGGCATGCTGCCTGCCGTCTCGCTAACCGCCGCGGTGACCACCTTGCGGTACTCATCAAGCGTCAAGGAAAAATACTCACCGGTACCGCCGGCGGCAAACAACGCCGCTAGTTCCGTGTCCGAGAGCCACTGCAGGTGCCTGCGATACGACGCTTCGTTAAAGTCACCGTCCGCGGTGAAGTGCGTCACGGGAAACGACAGCAGGCCGGAGCCGATGGTGCTTGCGAGTGCTTTTGGATCCATGGGATGCGCCGTTCTGCGGAAACCGCTTACCGCATCCACTATATCGAAGCAGCTGTACAGGAGGGTGAAGTCAGCGGACCAGGCAGGGCTTCTTCGGATCGAACGCCCACCCCGGGATGAGGTACTGCATGGCCGCGGCATCGTTGCGCGCGCCCGCCGGCAAGCGGTTATATGCAAGGTGGGCTTTCTCGATTTCAGCCATGTCGATCTCGATGCCAAGGCCTGGCTCGTCCGGCACGGTGAGCAGGCCGCCTTCAATACGGAGGGGTTCTTTGGTGATGCGCTGACCATCCTGCCAAATCCAATGCGTGTCGATCGCGGTCGTCTTACCTGGAGCTGCGGCGGCCACGTGCGTAAACATCGCTAGCGAAATGTCGAAGTGGTTGTTCGAGTGCGACCCCCATGTGAGACCCCAAGTCTGGCATGCCTGCGCGACGCGCACGGAGCCTTCCATGGTCCAGAAATGCGGGTCCGCAAGCGGGATATCGACAGCCTGCGACTGCAGCGCATGCTTTAGCTCTCGCCAGTCCGTGGCGATCATGTTGGTCGCGGTGGGCAGGCCGGTCGCCTGGCGAAACTCTGCCATGATCTCGCGGCCGCTGAAGCCCTTCTCTGCGCCGCACGGATCTTCCGCATACGCGAGTATGTGACGCTTGTTGCTGCACAGGCTGATGGCTTCGTCCAGCGACCACGCACCGTTGGGATCGAGCGTGATGCGTGCCTTGGGAAAGCGCTCCGCAAGCGCAGTGACGGCTTCAATTTCAGCAGCGCCGTCGAGCACGCCGCCCTTCAGCTTGAAATCGTTGAAGCCGTAACGAGCGTGTGTCGCTTCTGCCAGTCGCACGATGCTCTCCGGCGAAAGCGCAACCTCGTGCCGCAGTCGTTGCCAATCGTCCTCAGCATCCGGCTCACTGCGATACAGCAGGTCCGTCTTGTTGCGGTCACCGATGTAAAACAGGTAGCCAAGCACCTCCACCTGCTTACGCTGCTGACCGTCGCCGAGCAAAGCCGCCACGGGCAGGTTAACGAGTTGGCCAAGCAGATCGAGCAGCGCCGCTTCAATCGCAGTGACCGCGTGGATGGTGACACGCAGATCAAAGGTCTGCGCGCCTCGCCCGGCTGCGTCACGGTCCGCAAAGGCCTCACGTACAGACTTCAGAACGTTGCGATACCCCGCAATGCTCTTTCCAATCACCAGCGATGAAGCGTCTTCGAGAACGTTGCGGATCTTCTCGCCGCCGGGTACCTCACCGACGCCCGTGTGGCCCGCGTTATCGGTCAGGATGACGACGTTGCGCGTGAAGAAGGGCGCGTGTGCACCGCTCAGGTTAAGCAGCATGCTGTCGTGCCCAGCTATGGGGATCACCCGCATGGAAGTGACGACAGGCGTTCCGGCGAACGTATTCATGCAGCTTTACCTTGGATTTGTTCCTGCGTGAACTCAAGGCGCCGGATGTCACCCACAACGAACAGATACGAGATGATTGCCGATAACGCCATGAGACCAACATAGACCAGCGCAAGGTTGAAGGAGCCCGTGCGATTGACAATGTAGCCGATGATGATGGGTGTGGTGATACCGGCCGTGTTGCCGATCAGGTTGAATAGGCCACCATTCAAGCCGATCATGTTCTTTGGCGACACGTCCGCAACAACCGTCCATCCCAGCGCGCCAAATCCCTTGCCGAAGAAGGCCAGCGACATCAACACAATGACAACAGTGCTGCTGGACGTGTAGTTGCAACCGATCAGTGTGAGCGAACACAGCATGCCCAGAACGATGGGCGCCTTGCGCGAGAACGACAGGCTCTTCCCAGACTTCAACAACGCGTCAGAGACCGCGCCACCGAGAATGCCTCCCACAACACCGCACATCGCAGGCAGCGCGGCCAGCAAACCGACCCTCTGCATGGACATGTGGCGAGCCTGACTTAGGTATATCGGGAACCAGGTAAGAAAGAACCAGGTAAGAGCCGTAATGCTGTACTGGCCAATATAAATGCCGACGAGCATGCGTTGGCTAAGTAACAGCCGGATGCCGGACCATGTCAGCGTGCCCTGACGAGCCTTACCTGCAGCCCCGTAATCCATAGAAGCAAGGCCGCCACCAGCTTCAATGTGGTCGATCTCCGGCTGGCTGATGGACGGGTGCTCCTTGACGCTGTACACCGTGCGAAACCAGACCGCGCTGAGCACGAGGCTCATGATGCCACCGAGCCAGAAGCATGCCTGCCACGTGCGGTGCGTGACAACGGAGCCCATCAGAGGGCCGAAGAACACCAGCGCGAAGTACTGCGAGGAGTTGAAGATCGCTGACGCGCGGCCGCGTTCTGCGGCGGGAATCCATGCGGCGACGATGCGTCCGTTGCCGGGGAAGATGGGCGCCTGCACCATGCCGGACAGCATCCGCAGGAAGAAGAGCGCGCCAAACGCTATGGCTACCGGCAGATAGTGCGTGAAGCCGGCGAGGATAGCGCACACCGACCAAGCCACAATGCTGTAGCCGTAGACGCGCTTCGATCCGTAACGGTCGAGCAGACTGCCCGCGGGCAGCTGCGCCACCACGTAGGCCCAGCTGAAGGCTGAAAGCAGATAACCCAGATCTAGCGCATTCAGATGCATCTGCCTGCTGAGTGCCACACCCACGATGGAAAGCACGACACGGTCGCCATAGCTAAAAGAACTGGCGACAAACAGCATGAAAACGATAAGGTAACGAACGCGCGTTTGCCGGAGTGTCTTCATGGATGCCCGCGGTTCGGTCCCGTCCTGTGCTAGCTGCTCGTGACGCTCGCGTCTGCGCTGACGTGCATGGCGCCCGGCTCGCGTCGACCCGCTAAGTTGAGTTTGTCCACGTGGTCACCTGGCCCCAAAGCGAACATGTTACAGCCCCGCACACTAGCTTCAGCTTATCTGCAAGTGCCTGGCGAAGGTTGTTTGGAGCGCACTGTGCCGGCCAGGGTACGTCTTAGCGAATTGCCGCGCCCTGCTCTTTCACGATCGATTCGCCACCCACAGCCTTCACGACCACGTTGCGCATCGTCACCTCGGCGTTCCGAATGCGTAGCCCGCTTGCACCGCTGATACTAACGTTCGTTAGCGACAGGTTGCGAATCGGTGACTCCGGCAGGCCGATGATAATGGCGTCTTTCGCTCCAGTGGCCGTGATGTTTTCAAGCGAGATGTCGTGGAAGCGCGGCGTGTGCGCGTCCATCGGCTGCGCTGTGTCTGTGCCGTCCGCCGGAGCCTTCGGATAGTACTCCGTGATCTGGATGGGCTGCCCAACCCCCGTCATCTGGATGTTTTTGTAGTGCAGATCGTAGATGTCACTGCCGCGCGTGCGATTGCTCTTGATGCGCACGCCAGCGTCGGTGTTCTCCATGGTGACGTTCTCTACGCGCACGTCGTGGATGCCGCCTGCAAGCTCGCTGCCGACACTCAGTCCGTGGCCGTGCCGGAAGATGCTGTCGTGGATAAAGACGTGCTCCACCGGTCCGATCTTGGGGTCACGCTCAACCAGGCCGCTCTTCAGAGCGATGTCGTCATCGCCGGTGTCGATATCGACATGGCTGATCTCGATGTTGCGCGAGGAGAACGGATCGATGCCGTCGGTGTTCGGCGCGTTCTTCACGGGATTGCGAATGGTCGCATGGTCGATGGCAATGCCGTCGCAGAAGAAGAAGGTGAAGTTATACATCGGCGAGTTCTGCAGCGAGATGTGATCGAAGGTAAGATGCTGCGACTCTGTGATGTCGAGCAGCATGGGTCGCGGAAAGCCCGCTGACCCTGACGTATCGCCGGCGACGCGCGTGTCATGCGCGTGCGCCCAGAAGACCGCGCCGGAGCCGTCGATGGTTCCTCCGCCGGTGATCCGCAGGTTCTGCACATGGTCGGCATGAAGCAGAGCGACACGCCGCCACTTTGCATCCTCCTGAATGGGGTATTCCGCGATATTGGTAGATCCCAGCAGCGTTGTGCCCGCACCGATCTGCAAAGTCATGTTGCTGTGCAGGGTGAGCGGTGCAGAGACAAATGTGCCGCCGATCAACACAACAATCGCGGGCTTTTCCGCAGTGCCTTTCGCGGCGCAGGTGTCAATCGCCTTCTGGATAGCGGCCGTGTCCTCCGTATGGCCGTCTGCTTTCGCTCCATATGCGTGCGGATCGCAGGTGCTCTGTGCGACAGCGCATTGAGTAAGCGCCAAGGCAGACATGATGAGAAGGGCGGATCGCATGGGGCACAACTCCGGCGCTCCGGCATATACCAGCCGCCAGCGACGCTCCATGCTAACCTCCGGTAGCGTGAACTCACCACTGTGCAGAGGGATGTATGCTGCTGATATTCCTGTGCAAGAGGTTTCAGATGAGCAGACGCAACCGTGCCATCGCGGCTCTGTGCGCCGCCAGCCTCGTCTTTGTCACGACGGCGGCGACCCAGGCCGTGCCCACGCCGGAGCCCGTTCGTGCGCGGCATGCCATGGTCGTCACCATCCATCATGAGGCGACAGACGCCGGCGTCAGCATC
>CAZZVI010000058.1:0-15615 GCA_964657335.1 uncultured Terriglobus sp. | reverse complement strand
GCAATCTTCTGCGCGTTCGCGGCGACCTGTGCGAGCGGGCCTTCGCCGTACAGGTGCTGGCTGCCGGTGACAAACCAAAGTTCTTTTTGTAGCTTTACCATTCGTTCCTTGAGGTACCGCCGATGGAGAGAGGGCGGATGCATGTAAACGTTTCGTCACCACACCCTGTCATTTCGGCCGGAGCAGGACGGCTTGATCGTCCTGCGGAGTGGAGCAACCTGCTGTTGTGCAGCTGCGGAAGTCAGAACAGCAGGTTTCTCCACTGCGCTGCGCTCCGGTCGAAATGACAGTTTCTTGGTTATACCGCGCCGGGATCGCTGGTGACGCTGTGGCTCCGCTGCGCTCCGGTCGAAATGACAGATTAGTGAACGCGCCTGAATGTTGCTTCTATGCTCGCGAGCGGTCGCCGCCCCGGGGGCGGAAGCGGATCGTGTAGAAGCCGCCGAACAGCGTCAGCAGCAGGCCCCACCAGAAGGTTGGGTGCAGGTTGTTCAGGACGGTCGGTGCTTCGTGCCCTGCGAACCAGGCCCATGCGCCGTAGGGCAGAAGGACCAGGCCGTACGCCAGCGTCATCACACCAACGAAAAACCAGATACTCAGCACTTCACCGCGACCTGTGCCTTCAGCCATATCCATTCACTCCGTTAAAAGAAGACCACGTTCAACGCGACAAAGACGACTGCCACCACGCCGGCCCAGAAGATCGGCTTTTGAAAGAGCGTCGCGGAGCCGTCGTGGGGGATGACGGTTGCGCCATAGACCAGGCCGTCGAGCTCGGCGTCGGACTTTGCCTTTGTCAGATAGCTGACCACCACCGTCACCGCGATACAGATGAGCCAGCTCCACAGCGCGCGATACATGTTCTCGGCCATGGGCTGCGCGTCGGGCGAAAGCGCGATCTTCGCGAGCGCCGCATTGCCTCCCGTGTGGACGTAGGCAAACATCGCAATCGAGGACACCGTTCCCGCCAGCAGGCCCCAGAAGCCGCCCTGCTTCGTGGCCCGCTTCCACAGCATGCCCAGGATCACCGTGCCGAAGAGCGGCGCGATAAAGAACGAGAACAGCGCCTGCACGTAATCCATGATGGAGCTGGCGTTCGCCACAAGGTAGGCCGTGCCGACCGAGATCAGCATGCCCACGACGGTGGACCAGCGGCCCATAGCGACGTAGTCCTTGTCCGTTGCGTCCTTCTTGAGGTACGCGCTGTACAGGTCATAGGTCCACACCGTGGAGAATGCCGACACATTGCCAGCCATGCCGCTCATGAATCCTGCGACAAGAGCGGTGATGCCGAGTCCGAGCAGGCCCGGGCCGCAGTAGCGGATCAGCATCAGCGGCAGCACTTCGTCGTAGGCGTGCTGGCCGGTCCGCATGGCGACGTCGCCCGGCACCAGGTGATAGACGGGCTGGCCGTTGCTCATCAGCCCGAGCGCGAGCAGTCCGGGCACAATCACGATCAGCGGCACAGCCATCTTGAACGCGGCGCCGATCACCGGGGCCATCTTCGCCGCGCGCAGATTGTTCGCCGAGAGCACGCGCTGGACCACAAGGAAATCCGTGGTCCAGTAGCCGAAGCTGATGACCGCTCCCAGGCCGAAGACGATGCCGGTCCAGTGCACGCCCATGGGATTGCCCTTGAAGGTTCCAAGGGTCGACCACAGGTGCGTGTAGGTGGCCGAACCGGCGTTGTGCGCGATGTTGGCTTTCAGGTTGGTCCATCCGCCCGCCTCGACCAGGCCGAGGATCGGGATGAGCGCCGCGCCGGCCCAGATGAGGACAAACTGCAGCACCTCGTTGATGATGGCCGAGCGCAGGCCGCCGAGCATGACGTAGATCGCCACGGTGATCGCGCCGATCCAGATGCTGAAGGTGATGTTCCATCCCAGCACCGTCTGCATGACGACCGCCATGGCGTACATGTTCACGCCGCTCATCAGGATGGTCATCAGCGCAAAGCTGGCGGCGGACAGGCCGCGCGCGCCTTCACCGAAGCGAAGCTGCAGGTAGCCGGGAACGGAGTGTGTCTTCGAGATGTAATAGAACGGCATCATGACGATGCCGAGAAAGAGCATCGCCGGGATCGCGCCGATCCAGTACCAGTGCGTCGCCAGGATGCCGTACTGGTAGGTCGATCCCGCCCAGCCCATCAGCTCCAGCGATCCGAGATTCGCCGAGACGAAGCTGAGGCCGGCAATCCAGGCCGTCATCTCGCGGCCGGCGAGAAAGAATTCCTCGCTGGTGTTGGTTGAGCCTTTCACGTAAAAGCCAATGAAAAGCACAACGACGAAGTACAGCACAAGGATCAGCAGATCGACGGGCGCAAGGTGTGTGAGCTGGCGACCCGCGAACAACAAGACAGCACTGGTTGAGAACATCACGAACCCTGCAGAAGAATTGGGTCACAGTGTACGGGATGCGTCGTGACGTTGTCCGCGCATGAAGTGAAGGCCCCCGATGTCCTGGGGGCCTTACGTAAAGGGTGGGAAGATTTGGTGCGGATAGGTGAAGCCGGAATCGGAGATGGGTGACCCCGGCGTACTGCTTACTACATCGGTTAAGACGCGGGTTCCAGTGAAAGGTTGCGCTGCGGTGATATGACATTCGCATGAACCGTCACAGTTACGTCCGCAGCCGAGTGTAGCAAACATCTGCCCAACATGTGGTGCATTGGATTAAGCGAATTTAAGGAACTGCGCCGGCGACAGCGCCGCACCGGGGAAGACCGCGCTCAGGTCGCGTGTACCCAGGGTTCGGTAGGTCGCTTCACCGAGCACCTGCCGGAAGTCGGTGGTGACCGCCAGGTCGCGCCCCTCGTTGAGCTGGGCTTCGTCCAAGCCCGGCCAGCGGCCGTAGACCTTGCCGCCCTTGATGCTGCCGCCCAGCACAAACATGACGTTGCCGTGGCCGTGATCGGTGCCGCCGGTGCCATTCTGGCGCGCGGTGCGTCCAAACTCGCTCATGGTGACGAGCGTGATGTGCTCGGCGTCCTGACCCATGTCGTTCCAGAAGGCGGCGATGGCCTCGGAGAACTCTTTCAGCCTGCCGGCCAAGCGTCCCTGCGTGCTGCCCTGCGCCTGGTGGGTATCCCAATCGCCGATGTCGGCGAAAGCCGCCTCGACGCCAAGGTTTGCCTTGAGGAGCTGGGCGATCTGCTTCAGGTTGTTGGCAAAGCCGGTATTCGGATAGACCACGCCTGCCGCCGGCTGGTAGTGCGCCGGGTCGGAGGCCTTCAGCATCTTGACTGCTTCAAAGGTCTCCTGACCCTCGCCGCTCAAGATGCGGTCGTTGGTGCCGGCGTACATCGCCTGGAAGGCGCTCGAAGCGGCCGTTCCGGCTGCGCCCTGGCCGCCGACCGAGAAGTTCTGCACGTTCGAAACGGCAACCGCGGGCAGGCGGCCCTGCAGCGTGCGGGGCACCTGCGTTCCGAGAGCCACGGCGCGGAAGGCGGTTGCGGACTTCGGGTCGATGCGTTCGGACTGCAAGGCGCGGTTCAGCCAGCCGTCCTGCGTGCTCTTGATGCCGGGGGTGCCGCTTTCCATGTAGTCCTGCGCGTCAAAGTGAGAGCGCGTCACGTCCGGCGAACCCACCGCGTGAATGACCGCGAGATGTCCCTGCCGGAACAGCGGCTGCAGCGATGCCATGGCCGGATGCAGGCCGAACTGCCCGTCCAAATCCAGCACCTCGTTCGGCTGGATGGCGATCGTGGGACGCATCGCGTAGTAATTCTTCTCGCGGTACGGGACGACGATGTTCAGGCCGTCCGCCGCACCGCGCTGGAAGAGCACGACCAGCTTTTTGCCGTTGGCCTGCGCGGTCGCCTGCTCTGCCATCACCGAGCGGACGAGGAAGCTGGGCACGGTCGCCGTGCCAACCAGCGCTAACGCGCCGTTCTTCATGAATGCACGTCTTGAGTTCATGGGGATACCCTCCACCGGTGCTGCTTTGACTCTTGTTGTAACCCTGCAATGCGGCAAGTGTTTCCGCGTACACCATTCTTCCAGCGAACTCTTTGAATCGTCATCCTGAGCGGAGCCGCGAGCCGGTGAAAATCGAGGGGCCTGCTTGCCTTTGAAAGCCGGGACGCTCCGGGAGAAAGCAGGTCCTTCGACCCCGCTGCGCTCCGCTCAGGATGACGAGTCAAAGAAAATACATCATTCGATTGACTACTCAGTGGACATTGTTCTGCGCTCGCTCAGGATGACGTGCGGAAAACTTACCGCCGCTGGAACTCCGGTGACCCCAGCAGCAGGCCTGCCATGGCTGCTGCCTGCTTATCTGCGGGGGGTGGTCCGGTCTTGACCGGCGATGCACCCAGTCCGCGTTGCGGCTGCGCCTGGCCCTTTGCTCCCTTCAGCTTGCCTGCCATCATCGCATCCAGTCGATCCTGCTGCTGCGCCTGCTTCTCCGCGTCGGTCAGGGGACGGGCAGCGCCGCCCGCGGCGAACTGCTGTGCCGCCTGCTTGGCCGTGTCATCGTTGCCCTGTGACAGGACGGCATTGCGAGTCTGGGTGCTGACCGGGACGTCGAGCAGCTTTGCCTCCAACAATACCTCTTTGCGCGCCGCGTCCGGATCGGGAGCCTGCGTTGCCAGCTTCAAGAGCACCGGCTGGAGTGTCGCGGCGGGCGTCGCGGGCGCTGAAAGCACCGGCGTCCAGTCGACCACCGCGCCGCCGATGCGGTTGGTGCTGAGCGCCAGGGCGAAGTTCATGCGGTTGACGAGCGCGGACGAACTCAGCCAGGTCGCCTCGTCCCACTTGTAGCCGGTCGGCGGCTGGCAGCCGTAGATCGGCATGCCGAGCTGCTGCAGCGACTGCACCAGCGGCAGAGGGTTTGAGACCTCTGCGCCGCTGGCGCGCACGGCGGAGGTCACATATTCCAGCGGTGTCTTGAGCTTGGCGTTCACGATCGCCGTGGTGAAGAACTCGGGGGAATGCATCATCGTCCGCAGCACCTCGCGGATGTCGCCATTTGACTTCAGGAAGGTCTTCGCCATGCGATCGACCATCGCCGGCGGAGGCGTGTCGCTGACAAAACGCTGCGCCAGCTCGGTCGAGATGAAGTGTGCTGTGGCCGGACTGGTCGCCAGGGTGTGCAGCACCTCAAAGCCTTCCTTCTCGCCGCCTTCTGCGATTGTCTTGCCGAGGACGGTCTTCGGTCCGGGCTGATGGCGGTTCGGATTGAAGGTGTATTCGCCGCCGTCGTTTGGGCGCTCGAGCGTCCAGCCAGTGAAGACCTTGGCCACCTCGGTGACATCGTGTTGCGTGTAGCCGCCGTTGACGCCGAGCGTGTGCAGCTCCATCAGCTCGCGGGCGTAGTTCTCATTCAGGCCCAGGTCGCTTTTGTTCTTCGTATTCTTCTTCTGCCGGACGGCGGCCTGCGAGTCAGGGCCAACGCTGGTTGCATTGTCCAGGTACATCAGCATGGCGGGACTCTGCGCCGTGGCGACGAGCAGATCCTCGAACCTGCCGAGCGCATGGGCGCGAACCGTCTTCTCGTACTCCGGCAGCAGCGACGGCTCCTGGCCGCTCTTGCCGCTGAAGACGTTGAAGTGATTCAGCCAGAAATCCGTCATCACCGCTTCGACCTGCCGCTCGCTGTAGATGTCGCGCAGCAGGCGCGCTCCTTGCGTCTCGTAATTGATCATGCGATTGGTGCCGGCCAGAGCGAGCAGTGTTTCTTTTTCGAGCGGCGTCATGCCGTCCGCGAGCTTGCCCTCAAGCGGTCCGCGTGCAGCCTTGCGCAGTGCGATCAGCTCGGCCGGAGGCATGCTGAGCAGGCGGCCGTAACGGGTGTCCGGCGGCAGGGCGAGGATCGCATCCATCTGCGGCTTCGGCATGGGCTGCACGGTTTGTTCGAGATTCTGGTTGGTCGTGTCAGCCGCGGCGTTTGCCATCACCAGCGGCTGCGGCGTGCTCACCGCCGTTTGCGGACCGGATCCGCCGGGCTGCCGAACGACGGGTGCCGAAGCGGCTGGCTGCGTTGACGTGACCGCGGCCTTTGCGGCTTTATTCATCTGGTAGAACTCGACCTGATCGCTGATGATCGCGCGCGTCTCAGGGTCGCTTGGCAGCACGCCGGTCTTGGCGATCTGCCGCAGCGTTGCCGGTTCCGGATACCGTGCCAGGCGGTCGACCTGCGTCATTCGCAGAGCGGGATAAGCGTCCAGGCGGCGCTCCAGCATGTAGTCGTCAATCTTCGAGGGCTGCAGCTGCCGGTCAAACCACGCATCGATGCCCTGCCGTGTCACCGCCTGTTTATCCGCGGCGGTCGGGCCGAAGGTAAAGCGGCTGAGCACCAGGTCAATCTGGGCGTCCTTATCCAACTTCTTCGCAGGCGCGGGCTTTGCGGCCGTAGAGCTTGCCGCCAGAGCGGGCACCGGCAGCGCACCAAGGCAAAGCGTGCCGCAAAGCATAGTGGCAAGCATCGGGCGAAAGGCAGTTTGGGCGGAGTTCATGAGGAGCACCTCGGAGAGACGCGCGTCCGCAGGGCGCGCAAGGCCACGTTTACTGTATGAAACCCGGACGGCGGCGAAGGTTGCGAAAGTCTAAGAAATGCCGATGCAGCTGGTAGAGCCCACATTAGAAGCGGCTCATGGAGAAGATCGCATCCTCTGCCAAGGGCCTTGTCGCGCATCAAGGCGTCCGGTTCGTCCCCTTTAGAGAATGCCCCATCTCTCCTTTTCTTCCACCCAGGAGCGACCGGACCATGAACTCACGATTTGAACGCAGAAGGGTGGCGAAGCCGATCCGGTTTACCGCCGCCCGTTGTTTTGTTGCCGCAGGCATTCTCGGCGCGTTTGCAGGCTTGACCGGCTGCGGCGCAGGTGGTTCGCTCTCATCCTCCCAGGCGGTGCCACTCACCCCCGAGACCACCGCAGCGTCCGGTCCCCTTGTCATCACCAAGGGCGGCACGTACACCGGCAACTGGACCAGCAGCAATCCGTTGATCCCTGCCGTCACCATCAATACGGACCAGCCAGTGATCCTCCAGAACTCCACGGTGAGCGGGCCCGGCAATCTGATCGTCCTCAATGGCAAGTCGCTGGCCGACCTCACGGTGCGCAACGTAACCGGGACCGGCGTCGATCCGATGGTGGCCGGAGTGGCACGGGGCGCCTTCGTTAGCGCCACCTCGTTCAAATCGCTCGTGGTACAGAACTGCACGATGACCGGCACGGGTTTCGGCATCTTCGCCGGGTATGGGACCGCACAGACTCTGACCATCACAAACAACCAGGCAGCCGGACTTGATGATCGCGCCAGCGACGGTAAGGGTGGTTTTCTGACGACGCGGCCCATCCTCGGTCACTTCATCGAGCTGGGCAACCTGTCCGCCCCAAATGGAGCCGAGATCGGATGGAACCAGCTGAAGCAGACGATCGGTCAGTCTTCCATTGAAGATCCCATCAACATCTATGTCAGCGAGGGTGGGAACGGCCGTCCCATTTTCATCCATGACAACTACGTGGAGGGAGCCTCGTCTCCCGCCAAGTCGACGTACTCGGGCAACGGCATTGTCACGGACGGAACCGTCACCAGCAACACGTCGTACGTCCTGATTCAGGCCAACCAGGTTGTGCATGTCGCGGGCACCGGCATCGGGATCGCGAGCGGCCATGACGTCACAGTCAAGGGCAACCGGGTCGTTTCCTGCGGAGTGGATGCGTCGGGGAAGACCTTCACGGAGTACGGGGCGACCGCGATCTCCCTTTGGAACTACTACAAGTCACCGAACTTCTACAACAACTCCATCACGGCCACGTCCGGCGGAATGATTGCTGTCAATAGCAAGGGAGCGCCGATCATCAACGATGTTAACGCGGCGTCGCTGGACGGCACAGACGTGATCGCCAACAATACGTTCACGGATCCCTGCATGGGTCCGGGCGGTGTGTTGAATCTTTCCGCCGAAGATCAGGAACGGACCTATTGGGCGACCAAGATGAAGACGAACTCGATCGTGCTGGGGGATCAGCACTAGGGTCGAGTCTCTTCGCACGTGGCTTTCGCGCCGAGGAACGCGATTGTCAGCGGGTTGGAAAAGCCTTCAGCAGCCGAAATGGAACGGCTTTAGCCGCCGAGATGATCACCTCGGTGGCTAGAGCCACGTTCCGGCAAAGGGTCCCCTGCTACCTCGGCGGCTGAAGCCGCGATCAAAGAATATGTGGGTTGCCTTGCTTTTGGAAGAACACGAGTGCAGCGATAGATCAAGCCACGTAGTCTACCCAGCGACTGAAGCCGCATAAAAACTCCACCTCAACCTATCTCGGTGGCTGAAGCCTCGGAAGGCTGGACGGGGGAGCTTACTTTGCTGTCGCGCCGGAGCTGTCGATGATGGGTCCGCTGTTCACGGGAATGAAGTCCGACAGCCGGAGCGAGCCGCCGAGATGTTGCAGATCGTCCTGGTTCCAGCGCCGGTCGTCATCCGCGACGACAAGCCCACTGATGCCGTTGTCCGCGACGACGATGCCGTAGGTCTTCAGGCAGGTCACGATGACCTGGTCCATCTTCGAGAACTTCGACGCGTCGAAATCCGCGCGCAGGCGGAGCCGCTGACCCATGTAGGCGGGCGAGCTCCAGTTTTGCCCGGCGGCGTGCGATGCCGGCGGGGTGAAGACACCGCCGTTGGTATTTGCGCGGCTCAGGTTCACGGTGAAGCGCAGTGCGTGGTGGATGGACCCGCTGGCCGCCTCGTCGTACCGCAGCAGCAAGGGAACGATCGGCAAGCCCGCGGCATCCGCCGAGTTCTGGCCCGGTGTGCCGACCTGCGGTTTTGCGGTGTCCCATCGGCGATAGGCGAGCGCGCTGTAGTGGCCGTCAGGATCGCGACTTACGCCGAAGAGCTCATGCAGCAGGCCTGTCGCCTTGTCATAGACGAGGATATGGCGGTCGCTGTCAGCCGGCGCGTTCGCACCGCCTTCGATCTTGCCGCCGATGACCGGCACATGCGAGGCATCGTCGCTGCCCCAGTTGGTTGTGATCTTGACCGGCGCGAAGATCTGCGGAGTCTGCTTAGAATCGACGATTGTGACCGGCATGGTCGTGTTGAACTGCAGGTGGTTCGGCCCGAAGATGGTCCGGAACGACTCCGCAATGGGCTTGGGCGTGAACGGATTGCCGGCGTTGAGCGAGCGCGTTTCGTCCGGGTATTGCGTGGCCGGCTGGTTCAGCGGCCACTTTGCCGTCATCATCAGCTTGTCAGAGGGGACTGACTGCGGGTTCGGCTGGACCTGCGCCTGCGCCGCTGGAGTTGCCGGAGTAACGGGCTGGCTGGCGGCCGGCGTGGGCGCGGACGAAGGCTGCTCCGTCACCGTGCCCTTGTAGGTGACGCCGTCGATCACGACGGTGACTTCGCGGGTCCGCGGCGTCTGGCAGGCACACAGCAGGTTGACCGAAAACAGGGCCAAAGCGCAGCAGTATCTCATTCGAGCGCCACGGGATTTCATTAGAACGCCACCAGATCTGCCATGGCGCGGAAGAGGTCTTCCGGTTGAGGCAGGATGGCGTCCTCAAGCAATGGTTGGTAGGCGACGAAGGTGTCGCGCGAGGCGACACGCCGGACAGGTGCATCGAGGTCGTGAAAGAGTTCGTCCGCGATGCGGGCGGCGAGCTCCGCACCGAAGCCCCAGCTCCGCATATCTTCGTGCGCGACGATGACGCGGTTGGTCTTGCGCACGCTCTCCGCGATGGCTTCGAAGTCATACGGAGACAGCGAGCGCAGATCGATCACCTCGGTGGAGACGCCTTTTTCGCGCTCCAGCCGCTGCGCGGCCTGTAGCGCGCGCGGAACGACGGCGCCGTAGGTCACCAGCGTCACGTCTGTGCCGGGCCGCACGATCCTGGCCTTGCCGAAGGGAATGGTGTAGTCCGGCCCGGGGTACGGTGCGCGGCCGTAGGATTCGCGGTAGAGCCGCTTGTGCTCGAGGAAGAGGACCGGGTCGTCGCAGCGGATCGCCGTGCGGAGCAGACCGGCTGCATCCTGCGCGTTGGACGGCATGACCACCCGCACGCCGGGCGTGTGCGTGAAGATGCTTTCGCCGGACTGCGAATGGTAGATCGATCCACCGGTGAGGTATCCGCCAATGGGGACGCGCATGACCAGGCCGGCGGAGTGATTCCCTACCGAGCGCCATCGGATGTTCGATAACTCATTGCGCATCTGATGCATAGCAGGCCAGATGTAATCAAAGAATTGAACTTCTACGACCGGCTTGAGGCCCCGGACGGCCATGCCGAGGGCCCGCCCGGCGATGTTTGCCTCGGCGAGGGGTGAGTTGAAGACGCGGTCCGACCCGAACTCCTGCTGCAGACCCGCGGTGATCTTGAAGACACCGCCTTTGCCCTTGATGGCTCCCGCCTTCAGGTACTCCTCGCGGCTGGCGTCGGCGACGTCCTCGCCGAAGATGACGATGCGCTCGTCGCGCCGCATCTCGTCGCGCAGGGTGTGATTGATCAGGTCGGCGATGGTGTGGTCGGTGTCCCCGGCAGCGGGTGCGGGATTGCTGGCGAAGACTGCCGATGCGGGGTTCAGGTCCTCGGAGTAGACGTGCTTCTCGATGTCCTCGACGCGCGGTAGCGGCGCGGCCAGCGCGACGTCGGCAGCAGCACGGACCTCATCGACGACGTCGGCATGCAGGGCGTTCAGCTCGTCCTCCGTCAGCAGACCCTCGCGCAGCAGCATGGCCTGCATGCGTCCCAGCGGATCGCGGAGGGCGTCGGCTTCGAGCTCGGAGCTGTGCCGGTACCAGCTCTCGTCGTCGCTGAGCGCGTGCGAGTACGGGCGGATGACGTGCCCGTGCACGAGTGCCGGCCCTTTGCGAGCGCGGCAGTAGGCGACGGCCTCGCGCATCGCCTCGTAGCTGGCCACGGCGTCGGTGCCGTCGACCTCGGCGAAGTGGAAGTTCGGAAAGTTCGCCACCAGCCGCGAAATGTTGCCGCCTGGCGTGTTGGTCTCGACGGGTGTGGAGATGGCGTAGCCGTTGTCTTCGATCACGAAGATCACCGGCAGCTTGAGGTTGGAGGCGGAGTTGAGCGCCTCCCAAAACTCGCCCTGGCTGGTGGAACCCTCGCCGAGTGAGGTATAGACGACCTCGTCCTCTTTGAACTCCACGTCTTTGAAGCGGCGGTAGTCTGCGTCGCCGTAAGTGCCTGAGACAGCTCCGGGATGCGTGGCGAAGTAGCG
Organism: uncultured Terriglobus sp.; assembly: GCA_964657335.1. Lineage (GTDB taxonomy): Bacteria > Acidobacteriota > Terriglobia > Terriglobales > Acidobacteriaceae > Terriglobus. Next base: position 4,434 of record CAZZVI010000058.1, on the reverse strand, counting down.
GCCGGCCTCCGCGCAGCCGACGGCGTGCAGGCACTGCGTGGACGTGGATGAGGACGGCGAGACCAGGTGCAGCGGCTTGCTGGTCCAGTGCGATGGCATCTGGCGGCCGCCGCTGCCCGGGTCGTCGGCGCCGACGGCCTGCAGCAGTTGATCCGTCACGGTCTGGCCCAGGGACAAGGCCAGGGCGCGGTCGCGATAGTAGGGGAAGAACCAGTCATAGCCGGGCCGCATGGCCATGCCGGCGGCGACCAGCAGCGCCTCATGCCCGGCGCAGGAGATCTGGAAGTAGATCTTCTGCTGCCGCTTCAGCAGGATTTCGCGGTCGTCCGTCTTTCGCGAGAGATACATCAGGCGATAGAAGCGGATGAGTTCTTCCTGTGAGAGCGGGCCGGTGTCGGCTGCCCTGGGCTGTTCGCTTGCCGTCGCTCGTGATGCCATGTGCCCTTGCCCTGCGGTGAACTCGGGGCGCGAAGGTGCCGCGCAGACTCCCTGCTGATTGTAAAGCCGGCCGGGCCGGTGGGCGGGTCACGAGTCGCGAGAAGCCGCCGATAAGGCAAGTGTCGCGAATTGGAGCAGACGGCGTGGCTTGCCGTTCCGCTGGGTTCCTCCGCGACCGGTCCGTACTTCTTTCTAGCAGCGAGGCATGTGCATGCGCCTTCTCAACCTGTTTCGTGGTTCGATATTTCGAGTCGTGTTGGCCGGCGTGGTTTGTTCCGCCGCCGCATGGACCGCCTCGCCGACGGCTGAGGCGCAAACGGCAGCCGGGACGCACCGCATGATCGTCGTGTACCGGAACGGCAGCATTCCGGGCGATGCCGAGCAGGCAGTCCAGCTTGCCGGCGGCCATCTGCTTCGGCGGCAGGAGCGGTTTGGAGCGGCCGTGGTCACCGGCACGGCGGCAGCCGAAGCAAAGCTCCGCTCTGATCCTCGCGTGGAGTTCGTTGCGGAAGATCGCGTTGTGAGCGGCAGCATGGCGCTGACACGGGCGCTCGACAGCGCGATGTCGTCGCCCACGGTGACACCCGTCCATGCGAACCTGCCTCGGCTGGTGCTGCCTTCGGATACCGCGGACACGTACTACACCGGCTCGCCGCAGGGATGGGCGGTACGCGCCGTGGGCGGCTTTGGTGGCGGCATCGCGGACAGCGGATCGGCCGGTCCGTGGGCAACCACCACCGGCAACGGGATTCGCATTGCGGTCCTCGACAGCGGCGTCGATCGCAATCATCCAGATATCGCCCCCAACCTGGTGCTGAACCTGTCCGAGATCGACCAGGCGGCGCAGCCGAGCGCATGCGATGACGGATCGCCGCAGGACCAGACCGGCCACGGCACCTGGGTCGCGTCGCTTGCAACCGGCGCGGCGGGCAACGGAACGGGCCGCGTCGTGGGCGTGGCACCGATGGCTTCGCTGCTGAATATCAAGGTGCTGCAACGCGTCCCCGGCTCCGGCGATACGGCGGCTGCGCAGTGCGAGAACGGCCAGGCGTCGGGCCTGCTCTCATGGGTTCTCCAGGGCATTGACGATGCGGTCACGCAGCATGCGGATGTGATCGTGCTTTCCATGAGCGTCACGCTGGACCTGTATAGCGGCGACTCCGCCGGCCTGAAGGCGAGCTTTGACCGCGTGACCCACGCCGCAGCCGCGGCCGGTGCCGTACTGGTCGCGTCTGCGGGGAACGATGCGATCGACCTTTCAAACCCTCGCTATGTGCAGATTCCCGCGCAGTCGCGCGATGTGCTTGCCGTGGTGGCCTCGACCAATCCCGCCTGCGCGGAGAATCTACAGGCGGGCGCCACCTGCGTCGCCGGTCCGGTCACTGTGCCGTACTACAGCAACTATGGCGCTCCGCTGAACGCGGTGGGCGCACCCGGCGGCAGCTATCCCGACGGCAGCGACGACGGCGTCTCCGGATGGGTGCGTGGCGCCTGCTCCAGCGGACTTACAAACACTGTGGATGGACTGCCGACGGACGCGAATCACTCCCTCGGCTGCTTCAACCTTGGGCACCAGGGATATGTGCAGGCCATCGGCACCAGCGCTTCGGCACCGCTGGTTGCGGGAGTCGTCGCACTGGTGCGCGCGGCCCATCCCAGTTGGACTACGAATACCGTGGTCGCGGCGATCCGGTCGTCTGCGGTACCGACGGCGACCATGCCCTATGGGGTAGTGGATGCGAGTGCCGCGATTGGGTATCAACCGTAAGGCCAGCTCCCCGGCACGCGCCACAAATCTGCCGCTTCGACCGGAGCACCCAATCCACCAAAGACCTGTCATTTCGACCTGAGCGAAGCGGAGTGGAGAAACCTGCTGTTTCCCCAAAGCGTCAGGGCAGCTTAAAAGCAGGTTTCTCCACTACGCAGGACCATGGAGCCGTCCTGCTCCGGTCGAAATGACAGGTCTGTAGGCGGCCACGGAGCGTCTTCCGAAAGCTCTAGTGAATGCGTGCCTTGACCGACCGGGCGAGCTTTTCAATCTCGTCGGCTTCGCGGATCACCTGCAGGGAGAGCTCATCGCGCCGTGTCTTGTCGACGCTGGCCTTGAGTTCGCGTGCCAGTTGCAGCAGGTGCTCGGTGTCGGCGAGCACGGCCTTCTTAGCGTCCGCAGGGACCGGCGCTGTAAGCTGCGATCCCGCGCCTGCAGCCGGAGCCGTCTGCGCAACTGCGCTGGCCGCGACTCCGCAGCAGACGAGCAGAAGACCGACGCGAACTGCTGTTCCGGTATGTTTCGCCTGATTCATGGGAAGTCACTGCTTCATCTGTTCGCGTACCGAGTGGGCCAGCCTGGCGATCTCGTCGAGCCGCTTGCTATCGGCCTCCGTTGGTTCGCGGGTCTGCAGGTCGTTTCGAAGCTCCGCGGTCAGCTGCAGCAGGCGCGTGGCGTTCTGTTCCATGCGCCGCTTCATGTCGTCACGGCGCGCATTCTGCCGCAGAATCCGCAGACTCTGCGGCATGTCGTAGCCCTGGTCTGAAGGCATGCCGGAACCGGAGTCGATGCGGCCCGAGGCATCCGGGACGGGCGTGATCGTGGGCGAGGTGCTGCGCGTTGAACTCTGCGCATGGGCGAGGCACGCGCAGCAGGCACAGAGGAGCAGCAGGCCGATCCGGGTTGGGGCCGCTCCTTCGCCTTTGACGGTGCTGGACCGCATGCGCGCAACCTCCAGTTGATCTTGAGGGCGAGCAGGCGGCTCCTGGTCGGTCGAAGCAGGCGCTCCCTTTACGCGTATTCTAACCCGCAGCACAGACGGGAGAATGACAGCATGCAGGGGTTGCGGATACTGGCGGGGGTGGTGCCGCAGGGCACGCAGGATGAGGGCCTAGAACACGGCTGGCACGCCGATCTGATCGATCTGGTGCGGCACGATCTGCCACGGCTGGTGGTGATCCTGCTGCTGGCGTTTGTCCTGCAGCGGGTCGTTTCGTTCTTTGTGGGACGCATGCGGCGCATCGCCGACCGCTATCCCAGCGATGCGCAACGAGCATCGCAGCTGCGCACCATGGCAGCGATCCTCCGGGCGACATGCTATGGGCTGATCGGCTTCATCGCGATCCTGCAGATCCTGCAGCTCTTCAACATCGACCTGAAGCCGCTGCTGGCGTCGGCGGGGGTGGTCGGGCTGGGCATCTCGTTTGGCGCGCAGTCGCTGTTCAAGGACATGCTGAACGGCGTCTTCATCCTGCTGGAAGACCAGTTCAACGTGGGCGACGTGATCAAGGTTGCCGGCCTGACCGGGACCGTGGAGGACCTGTCGCTGCGGGCCACCCGACTGCGTGACGGCGATGGCACGCAGTACTTCATCCCCAACTCGCAGATCGCGACCGTGTCGAACCTGTCGCGCGAGTTTTCGATCGCCTCGCTGCCTGTCTCGGTGGATGCAGCCGCCGACCCTGACCGCGTGATGGAAGTGCTGCGGCAGGTCGCGATGGAGGTGCGGCGCGATCCTGCCTTCGCCGATGTGGTGATTGCCGATCCGGACGTCCTCGGCGTGGACAAGATTGCCGGCCGCGAGGTGACCTATCCCGTGAACATCCGCGTGCGCGCCAACCAGAAAGACGGCGTGCTGCGGGCGTTGCGCCGTTCGATTCTGATTGCGTTTGAGAAGGAAGGCATTCCGCTGGGCACGCCCACGAGCACCGTTGTCATGCAGCAGCATGATGCGACTGCGTCGCCGGTTCAAACGCCGTTGGTTGGGAGTTAGCGTCAGCCACACCGTGCCTTGGCGTTCCTTCCGTTGTTGTCCCGTCTCCTTTCCTCTGTCATCCCGTAGCGAAGCGGAGGGATCTGCATGTGTGCTGGTTCGACCCGAACTGCAGGGGCGACGACGAGATTCGTCCATTGGTGCTTCGCACGAACACCGAGTCTTTCGTGGCCTCTGTCATGGCTTGGGTGGGCGAAGACACATGCAGATCCCTTCGCTTCGCTACGGGATGACA
>CAZZVI010000057.1:7436-15661 GCA_964657335.1 uncultured Terriglobus sp. | reverse complement strand
ATCGTTTGCGGAGACTTTTTGCTGCATAACGCACCTGTTTCAAAGAATATCCGATCCAAGAGTTATTCCCACGCGAAGTTATGAGAGGGCCCAGAACGGGTCAGTCCTCGTCCTTCTCTTTCAGCTTGGCCACGACGGTGAAGTCTTCGAGCGTCGTCGTATCGCCCTTGACCTCGCCGGTCGCCGCAAGTTCGCGCAGCAGGCGGCGCATGATCTTGCCGGATCTTGTCTTGGGCAGCGCGGGTGTAAAACGGATGTCATCGGGCCGGGCTAACGCGCCGATCTCCTTCGCGACGTGTTTTTTCAGTTCGTCCATGAGCGTCGGCGTGACCTCGACGTTGTCTTCCAGCGAGACAAACGCGACGATTCCCTCGCCCTTCATCTCGTCGGGGCGGCCGACGACGGCGGCTTCTGTCACCTTGTAGTGCGCTACCAGTGCGGACTCGATTTCCATGGTGCCGAGACGGTGCCCGCTGACGTTGAGCACGTCGTCAACTCGGCCCATCAGCCAGAAGTAGCCATCGTCATCGCGGCGAGCGCCGTCGCCGGTGAAATAGCTGCCTGGGATCTCGCTCCAGTAGGTCTGCTTGTAGCGTTCGGCGTCGCCGAAGATGGTCCGAGCCATGGCGGGCCATGGCCTGCGGACGACCAGCAGGCCGCCGTGTCCCGGCGGCACGGGCAATCCGTCTTTCGTGACGATCTCAGGCTCGATGCCGAAGAACGGCAGCGTTGCCGATCCAGGTTTGGTCGCGACTGCGCCTGGGATAGGCGCAATCATGATGGAGCCGGTTTCCGTCTGCCACCACGTGTCGACGATGGGGCAGCGCTCATGGCCGATCTCGCGGTGGTACCACATCCATGCCTCGGGGTTGATCGGCTCGCCCACCGTACCAAGCAGCCGCAGCGTGGCAAGCGAGTGCTTTCGCACGCAGTCCGTGCCCCATTTCATGAATGCTCGGATCGCCGTCGGCGCGGTGTAGAAGACGGAGACCTTATGCCGGTCGACGATGTCCCAGAAGCGGTCGCCCTCGGGCCAGTTCGGCGCACCTTCGTACAGCATGACCGTCGCGCCGTTCAGCAGAGGGCCGTAGATAACGTAGCTATGGCCTGTGACCCAGCCTACGTCGGCGGTGCACCAGTACACGTCCGCTTCCTGCAGGTCGAAGATGTACTTCGTCGTGAGCAGCGTGCCCACGCCGTACCCGCCCGTGGTGTGCACCAGGCCTTTGGGCTTGCCGGTGGTACCGCTGGTGTACAGAATGTAGAGCGGATCTTCCGACTCCATCGGCTCGGCCACGCAGGCTGCGTCGGCGCTTGCAACCTCCTCATGCAGCCAGTGGTCGCGGCCTGCCTTCATGGTGACATCACGTCCGCTGCGCTGGTGGACGAGGACGTGCTTCACGCAATCGCAGCGCTCCAGTGCTTCATCGGCGATCTTCTTGAGCGCGACGTCTTGTCCGCGGCGGTAGCTGGTGTCCTGCGTAATGAGCAGTTTGCACTGCGCGTCGTTCATGCGGTCGGCGAGCGCCTGCGCCGCAAAGCCGCCGAAGACCACGTTGTGGACCGCGCCGATGCGAGCGCAAGCCAGCACGGCGATCACGATCTCAGGGCAGACGCCCATGTAGATGGCGACGCGATCACCCTTGCCCACACCGAACTTCTTCAACACGTTCGCAACGCGCTGCACCGCTGCATGCAGCTCACCGTACGTAAGCGAACGAACTTCGCCGGGCTCCCCCTCCCAAAGCAGCGCGACCTTGCCGCCGCGCGTGCCGAGCGCGTGGCGATCCACCGCGTTATGACACAGGTTGAGCTTGCCGCCGCCGAACCACTTTGCTTCCGGAACGTCCCACTGCAGCACCGTCTCCGGTTCGGTGAACCAGTCCAGTTCGCGCGCCTGCTCTGCCCAGAAGGCCTCGTTGTCGTCGATGGAACGGCGATACATCGCGTCGTATTCGGCGCGCGACCGGATATGCGCGCGCGCGGCAAACTCTGCCGGGGGCGCGAAGACGCGGTCTTCCCGAAGCGAGGAGCTAAAGGCGGTGGTCTGCGGATCGGCCATGCTTGCAATGTCCTTTTACTGCCACACGTTCAGCTGTGGTCCCAAGCCGTCGCGAGCAACCCTGCGATTCTATCGCCTGCCTCGAGGATGCCGGTGCGCCTGTTAGCCTCTGTTTCATGTTCGGCTTTTCCGCCTACAGCCTGATGGGATTCTGCCTTGGCTTCTTGCTGGGCGTCGGCTGCGCGCTAGCGGTGATGTACTCCATCTACAAGGGCGGGTATCGCGCCGCGTTGAAGGACATGCTGCTCTCGCCCAGGCCGAAACGCTGGGAAGAAGAGATGGCCAAGATCAAAACAGAGGCTTCCTGAGAATCCTCTTACGCACAGACGCCGCAAGCTGGCTCACGGGGTGCAGGTGCCGCAGCAGCAAACTGATGCGGGGGCCCGGCGAACAAACCAGTTCGCCGTCCTGCCTGTTCTGCCGCACGTCTTCTGCGGACAGGCGCACGTTGTTATGAGTCGAAGTACCGAAATTGATATCCAAACTTGACGCAGATCAGTAGTCAAACTGCGAACTTTAGCGTCCTATGGTGAGACACATCAGCCGCGGTAGAGCAACCCATCCCGTAGACAAGCATGGTAACTGGAGCCGACTGGATGTCGTATGATGACGTTGTGTTCCACTGCATGTCTTCTATGGCCTCGGAGTTTGAACGAAAGTAATCGAACCAGGGGCTCCCCGAACCGTCCTTGAATACTTGCAACAGCAGTCGATTCGTTCGAAACTGGCAACTTTTGGGCGCTCCCAGCGTTCATGCACCTATGTAGAACTGAGACTTGAGGACGACTTTCGTATGTCGATGCAGCTGGAAGACGAGAGAACTCTGGAAGACCGAAAGCCAACCGGCACGCCTGGACAGCCTGCGCGTACAGCGTCGGTTGCGGCTCCCGCCTCGCAACGTGATCTCGCGTTCAAGACGTTCGGCGTCATGGATACCGGGGCTCAGACAAAGAGTTCCGTTGTCACCTCCCTGGTCATCAACGGGATCGCGCTGCTGCTGATCGTCGTGATCAGCCTTACAGCCAAGAAAGTCATCAAGACGGTCAACGTCACCACGTTGACCGCGCCGTTGCTTGTGAAGAAAGAGGAGCCGCCGCCGCCCCCGCCGCCGAAGCTGCCGAAGCCGCCGGTCGTGAAGATGACGCCTCCGCCACCGCCGAAGGACGTGCCGAAGATTGAAGTGCCGGAGCCCCCGAAGGTTCAGCCGGTCATCACCAAGGCCGCGCCCACGCCCGCGCCGGTCAATCCAGCGCCAAAGGCTGTATCACCGCCTCCCGCTCCGAGGCCGGTGCCGATCAGCATCGCCCAGGCAGCCTCCGTGCCCAACAATGACCCGCATCCCGCGGCGATCCGGGTGGGCAGCTTGAGCAATCCAATCAACAACACCTCCGGTCCTGCAGTATCGCCCGTGAACCTGGGCCGCAGCGGTGCGCCGGGCATGAACGCCGGCAACACCGGGCTTGGACCGCCATCGAAGATTGCGATCTCGGGCTCAGGCTCGCCGAATGGATCGCTGGGCGGCCGTGACAGTGCGCCTCAGCCGATCAAGGGCATAAGCGCGGGGATTACCGGCGGCACGGGGCCGGCGACCGCCAAGCCGGTCGGCGCCGTGACCATCGCCAAGAGCGTCGCTCCGACGCCGATCAACTCGGCGCCCCCTGCATCCACAACCCCGTCCAAGGTAGCGCCGAAGCTGATCTTCAAGCCGCGACCTGAATATACGGAAGAGGCGCGTCAACTGCACCTGGAAGGAACGGTTTACGTCAAAATACACGTCTCTGCTGCCGGGGCGGTTTCAGTTCTCGGCGTCCAGAGCGGCCTTGGCCACGGGCTCGACCAATCCGCAGTTCGCGCGGTGCAGGGCATGCGCTTTCAGCCGGCACTTCAAAACGGGCAGCCCGCAGATTGGGACGGCGTTGTTAACATCATCTTCCAGCTTGCAGGCTGAGCTGATTCGAGATTCGTCTGGTTACACCAAAGACGGTCTGTCACAGATTCCGACTGGGCCATCGTTCCCCTGGAACCTTTCACCGCAGGAGTTAAGTACCGTATGACCAACCTTCATAAAGCGTGCCTTTCGGCCATCGCCGCCGCCATCCTAGCCACATCCGCGGCTCCGGCGCGGGCGCTCCCGATCTTCGGCAAAAAGAAGAAAGACGATCTGCCCGCGCGCAAGCTGACACCCGCGCAGAACGAGTTGATTGATAAAGCCGTCGCACGCGAGACCGCGGTCATCAAGGTCATCCAGGAACGGTCGCCACTGGTCGAAACCTACATCCAGAACATGAAACCCGACCGCGTGATGCTGCAGGTTCCGGCGTCGGATGAGCACTTTCTTGGTCGCGTGGACTTCAAAAAGGTGCTCAATGGCGATGTCTATGAGACGGAAGAGCGCAAGAAGAACAACGGCAAGCTCGGCTTCTTCAAGAATTCCCTTTCGTACATCACCAGTCTGAACAAGGAGCTGCATCTTCAGTTCAACGAGACCGGCTTCATTCAGATGATCCTGGTGGATGCGCACGGCTTCAACCGCACGGAATACAAGTTCGGCTTTGTGCGCAATGATTTTCTGGGCAATGTGCCGACGATGGTCTTTGACGTGGAGCCCGCCACCGGTCACACGCGAGGCCGCTTCTTTGGCCGCATATGGGTCGAGCGGCGCAACGGTAACATCGTTCGCTTCAACGGATCATTCGCCGGCACGCAGAAGGACTACAAGGAGTACTACCATTTCGATTCCTGGCGCACCAACGTGCAGGAGGACCTCTGGCTGCCGACCTCCTTCTACGTGGAAGAGAGCGATCCCAAGAGCGACGAGCACACTGTCAAGTTCAAGGCGGTGAACCACATCTGGGGCTACGCGCTGAAGGCGCCGCCGAGCGATGCAGAAAACGTCGACGTCCAGGTACAGGGCGCGACTGACGTCTCCAACGATGCGCAGGACGTCTCGCCCCTTGGAGCACAGCGTGAGTGGGTTCAGCAGGCGGAAGACAACGTCGTAAACCGCCTGTACCAGGCCGGTCTGCTCGACGCCCCGTCTGAGTTCGACAAGACGCTCGAAGCCATCGCCAACAACATACTTGCCTACAACAAGATTGTGACAGCCCGGCCAATCCGTGTACGCACATTGCTGACAGAGCCGCTGGAGTCGCTAGCCATCGGCAACACCATTGTTGTGTCGAAGAGCCTGATCGACACGACCGCAGTTCCCGGCAACAACAACGAGCAGGTAAATAACCTTTACGCCGTGCTTGCCTTTCAAGTGGCGCACATCATCCAGGGACACCGGCTCGACACGAAATATGCCTTCAACGACCGGCTGATGTTCCCCGACACCTCGGCCTTCACCAGGATCCCGATGCATCACACCGACCGGGACAACGAAGAAGCCGCGAAGAAGACCGTTGAGTTGCTGCAGCCGGCCGAACTGAGTGCAGCCGCGGCGCAGTTCGGACTCTACCTGGCGCAATTGCAGGAGCGTTCGAAGGCATTGACGGCCCTGAACGAGCCGATGCTCGGCGATTCGATGGTGAAGGACACCAAGACCAACACGCTGTGGCTGCAGGCACTGGTCGGCAAGGGTGGCAAGCTGGACCAGACCGATCTTAAGCAGTCGGCTGCCATGCCGCTGTCGGCCTTCCTCCGCTTCGATCCGTGGACCGATCAGGTGGTGCAGATGCACGTTGCCTTTGAGCCGCTGCTCTCGGCCCGCGACAAGATGCCGTTTGAGGTGACCCCGGTCTACCTGAAGCTGAGCTACTACAAGGCTCCGACCTCAGCGATCGATCAGGCGGCAGCGGCGGCAGCAGCGGCGGGTGCCAATGCCCCACCGGCGGCTGGCACAAATGGACCCGTCGCAGCGCCGTCCACCGGAGCACCTGCAACGCCGGCCAACGCGACACCGGCCGCAGCCGCCGGCACGGCTGCTCCACCGGCACAGTAAACAACACAGCCGGAGAGGCTTCCTCTTCGGCTGCAACGCTACAGATCAGATGACTGATCGAAACTGCTCGCCGAAGTTCGGGTTCGTGTAACTGGCTGCCTTGCGCATCGCAGATTGGGGAGCGATGTTCGGGCACAAAGGAGTTCCGGTGTTAGCTGCCATTTGCCCTCGCCTTTCAGGGCGCACGTATTCCAGACCCTCCGGCATCCTTCGCATCGTTCTTGGGGCGTGTTTGTTCGCGGTCCTCTACGCTGCAGGCACCTCACTCCCCGCCCAGAAATACTTTCCCACTGCGACGAAGCGGGCTGACCTTGAGGTCGGCGGCGGATATGTGTTTGCCAGTCCGGATTACTCGAACGTCCCGTTTCGCGGCATTACCGGTTACGCCGCGCTGGATTTCGCTCCCCATTTCGGAGCCGAGTTCGACATTCACCAGGTGTATACGACCGGCGATGACAATATCTACGAGCGCAGCTATGAGATCGGCCCGCGCTATGTCCGTCATTTTGGGCGATACAACCCCTATTTACGCCTGAGCTACGGCCGAGGCGTCTTCAACTTCTCCTACAACGAAGCGAACCTCGCATATAACATCTTCGCGGGCGCAGCCGGCATTGACGTCCGTATCAAGCCACACATCTATGCCCGTGCCGAATACGAAGCACAGGACTGGCTTAAGTTCCAGGGCCGCAATCTGCAACCAGACGTCTTCACCATCGGCGCTGCCTACCACTTTTAAGACGCCCTTCAAGCAGCATGGCCCCAGAAGCTCCGGGGCCATTCTGCTTGCATGTCTTTTCAGTTCTGACTAGAAGTGGTACGCGATACCCACCGTCGGCATCGAGATGACTTCGTACCGGCCTGTCTTGAAGTTATCGTTCTCCAGCTTGAACGACGGCGCCTTCACAATGAATCCGCGATAGCCAATCCGCAGGTCGTAACTCGGACTTAGCTCATACGCAACGCCGGCGCCGAAGAAGCCACCGAGCGCGATCTGGCTTTTTGCGTCGAGCGATTCTGTTTCGAAGTCGCGGATGGGGGCAAACTGCATAACGCCAACGCCGATCTCTGCAAACGGGTTGTAGTTGCGATAGTTGCGCGTGTACACGTATCCCACCGTAACTTCCTGCTGCCGGGTGTGGATATCGTAGTGATTGGCGCCTGTATCGGTTACATGGCTCTGATACTGGGTAAAGCTGTAATTTGCTTCCAGCGCGCTGCGCGGCGTCAGCATGAAACGATAGCTGGCCAGCGCTCCCAGGGCAATGTCTGCACTCAACTGCGCTCCATCGCCGTTTACCTGGGGAGGAATATTTCCAGTTGCGCTAAGGCTCACGTCCTGTCGGCTTTCCTGCGCATGCACAGTGAGCGCCGACGCCAACAGGGCGCACATCCACATCGTCTTCTTCATTCGTTTGACCAACCTCAACGCCCTGAGAACGCGCGGTCACCATGTCCGGCCCCGCGCACTAGACGTACAGCTTTTCATTGTACCTGCTTAGGACTGACCGAGACGCCCTGAAGTGAGCAAAGGAAGACAAGCTAATCGGCTCGCTCTGGCAGGTAGCAGTAGGCGCCTCCGGTGCGCTCCGCGTATTCGCGTACACCACGCAGGAACGCAAGCGCCGCGTGCGACAGGTTCGCCTCCTTGCGATGCACGAGCCGCAGCTTGCGCTCCATCTGCAGCTCCTTGACATCGACCCGGACCAGGGCGCCGCTCCTCAGCTCGCGCTGCACGGTCAACGCCGGCACCAGGGCAACGCCGTTGCCCAGCTCCACAAAGCGACGCACCGCCTCCAGTGAGGGCAGTTCCACGCCGATGCGCAGTTCCGTGCGATGGCGGCGAAATGCTTCGAACACCTTGTTGCGCTGCGGCGAGGGCACATTATGCGCAACGAACGTTTCATTGCCCAGGTCACGAATGGAGACAGAGGGCGTGCGCGCGAGCGCGTGCCGAGGATTCACCACAAAGGCAAGCTCATCGCGAAAGACCACGATGGACCGCAACGCACGATCGTCCGGTTTGAAGCTGAGCACGCCAATCTCGACCGAGTGCAGCAGCACTTCATCGGCGATGCGGCTCGCGAGCGACCGCTGCACGCTGACCTTGACTCGCGGATGCGCGCGCCGGAATCCATCCAGCACCGGCAGCAGGTACAGGCACGTGTATTCGTTTGCAGCCAGGTTCAGGCTGCCACGGTGAAGCGAGCGCAACTCGCC
>CAZZVI010000057.1:0-7336 GCA_964657335.1 uncultured Terriglobus sp. | reverse complement strand
ATCAGTCAATATAACCAACTCTTATGGATATACTTTGAAGTGAGGGCAACATGAGTACAGGTTCCAATCAGGTCGTCTTCTTCGACACAACGCTTCGCGACGGCGAGCAGTCGCCGGGCTGCACCATGCACCACGGGGAGAAGTTGCGCTTCGCGCATCAGCTCGCAACGCTTGGCGTGGACATCATTGAAGCCGGCTTCCCCATTGCGTCGGACGGCGACTTTGCGTCCGTGCAGGCGATTGCCGGGGAGGTTCGCGGCCCGCGCATCGCGGCGCTCGCGCGTTGCAAGCATGGCGACATCGAGCGGGCCGCCCGTTCAGTGGAAGCGGCCCACCGCAACCGCATCCACGTCTTCATCGCTTCATCCGATCTGCACCTTGAGGCAAAGCTACGTATCACCCGCGCACAGGCGCTGGACCAGGCGAGTGAATGTGTCCGCTTCGCGCGCACGTTCACAGAAGACGTGGAGTTTTCTGCCGAAGACGCAACGCGCTCCGACCTTGATTTTCTTCTGCAGCTTGTCGGTGCTGCCATCGAAGCGGGAGCGACCACGATCAACCTGCCCGACACGGTCGGCTACTCCACGCCTGCGGAGTATCGGCAGATGTTCGAAACGGTGCGTGCACGCGTCCCCGGCGCGGACCGCGTGATCTTCTCCACGCATTGCCACGACGATCTCGGCCTTGCCACCATCAACACCGTGTCTGGCCTGCTGGGCGGAGCACGGCAGGTTGAGGTCTCGATGCATGGCATCGGCGAACGCGCTGGCAACGCGGCGTTGGAGGAGGTCGCGGCTATCCTTCGTGTGCGCAACGACGCTTACCCCTTCACCAACAGCCTTCATCTGGAGCAGATCGGAGCTACCAGCAAGATGCTGGACGAGATCATCTCGTTCTCCTGCGCGCCGAACAAGGCAGTCGTCGGCAAGAACGCGTTTGCGCATGCCAGCGGCATCCACCAGCACGGCGTGCTCGCCAATCCGCTCACGTACGAGATCATGACGCCTGCGCACTTCGGCGTGACGGCAAACACCATCGTGCTCGGCAAACACAGCGGGCGGCGCGCACTGGAGCACCGGCTTAAAGAGCTCGGCTTCGACCTAAGCAAAGACGAGATCGAGCAGACCTACACACGCTTCACCACACTCGCCGACCGCAAGAAATCCATCTACGACCAGGACATCATCGCGCTCGTACCGCAGTCGGCGAGTGTTTAGCTGAGTGCTTCTACGCCCGTCATCCTGAGCGAAGCGCAGCTCAATCGAAGGATCTGCTTCTTGCCGTCTGTGGCACGAAGCTGTAATGAAAGGCACGAACGCACCATGCGCCTGAAGATCGCACTACTCGCCGGCGACGGCATCGGACCCGAAGTGACGCAGGAAGCGGTCAACGTGCTCAACGCCGTGGCCGGCTGTGGCGGACACACGTTCGACTACACTCCGCTTGCCATCGGTGGCAACGCCATCGACGCGCACGGCACGCCACTGCCCGATGAAACGCTACAGCAAACACTGCTGTGCGATGCCGCGCTGCTCGGCGCAGTCGGCGACAACAAGTTCAACTATCTGCCTCCGAGCGAGCGGCCTGAGATGGGCCTGCTGAAGATTCGCGAAGCACTTGGCGGCTTCGCCAACCTGCGGCCCGCTGTCGCGTACAAGGCGCTTGCGGATAACTCGCCGCTGCGGCCGGAGATCACCGAAGGCGCGGACATCCTCTTCGTGCGCGAGCTGCTGGGAGGCCTGTACTTTGGCCAGCCGCGCGCCTGGGATAAGCAGACCGGCCGAGCGCACAACACGATGGTCTACACGCAGGAAGAGGTGGAGCGCGTCGCGCGCATCGCCTTCGACCTCGCGAGCAAACGGCCGAAGAAGAAGCTGACCAGTGTTGACAAAGCCAACGTACTTGAGACGTCTCAAATGTGGCGTTTTGTCGTCGATTCCGTCGCCAAAAGCTATCCAGAAGTCACCGTGGAGCACCAACTCGTCGACAGCATGGCAATCCACCTGATGAACCGTCCGCGCGACTTCGACGTGGTGCTCACGGAGAACCTCTTCGGCGACATCCTTTCCGACGAGAGCGGCGTCATCACCGGCTCGCTCGGCATGCTGCCGTCCGCAACGCTCGGCGGCAAGGTCAACCTGTACGAGCCGGTGCACGGCTCCGCCCCTGACATCGCGGGCCAGGGTAAGGCCAATCCCATCGGAGCAATCCTTACGGCGGCCATGGTGTTGCGCTACTCCGCCGGTCTGGAGCGTGAAGCGAAGATCATTGAAGCCGCCGTCGTCGATGTGCTCGAAGGCGGCTATCGCACCACCGACATCGCGCGCGGGAACATCGCGGGCCAGGAGACGGTCACCACGACGAAGATGGGCGAACTCATTCTTGACCACGTAGAAGCAGCGCTCGGAGGAGCGACCTTTTAGTTCTTTGTCATCCCGCAGCGCAGCGTAGGGATGGCAGGACAAATGGAACAAGCAGCAAAGCATGAAGAGGAACAAGATGTTCGAAAACAAGAACGCACCGAAAACGCTCTTCGAGAAAGTCTGGCAGCAGCACCTGGTCGCCGAACCGGCGGGCGAGCCGCCGTTGCTTTACATCGACCTGCAGCTTGTGCATGAAGTCACGTCACCGCAGGCATTCGAAGGCCTGCGCCTCGCCGGCCGCAAGCTGCGCCGCCCCGACCGCCACATCGCCACGGTCGACCACAACGTGCCGACCACCAGCGTGCAGGATCGCTTGAACATCGTGGACCAGATCGCGTCGAAGCAGGTGCAGGCGCTGCGCCAGAACTGCGCCGAGTTCGGCATCGAGTTCTTCGACGTGCAGGACGCATCGCAGGGCATCGTCCACATGATCGGGCCGGAACTGGGCGCGACCAAGCCGGGCATGACCATCGTCTGCGGCGACTCGCACACATCGACGCATGGCGCGTTCGGCGCGCTTGCCTTCGGCATCGGCACCAGCGAAGTCGAGCACGTGATGGCCACGCAGACGCTGCCGCAGGCCAAGCCGAAGACCTTCCGCATCAACGTGGAAGGCGAGCTGCCCTTTGGCGTCACCGCGAAGGACATCATTCTCGACATCATCGGCCGCATCGGCACTGACGGCGCGACGGGCTACGCGGTGGAGTACGCCGGCTCCGCCATCCGCGCGCTCAGCATGGAAGGCCGCATGACCGTGTGCAACATGAGCATCGAAGCAGGCGCCCGCGCCGGCATGATCGCTCCCGACGAGACGACGTTTGCCTATCTGAAGGGCCGCCGCTTCTCGCCCTCCGCCGATCGAACCCCCACAGATTTGTCATTCCGACGGGAGCGAAGCGGAGTGGAGGAACCTGCTGTTTCTTCGGGGTCCGACAAAGCGGGTGCCCCATCCAGGCCAGCTTCATCGTCATGGGTGGGATCAGAGTCGGACTGGGACCGCGCCGTAGCGCACTGGCGCACACTCCCCACCGACGAAGGCGCAACCTTCGACCGCGAACTCCACATCGACGCAGCAACGCTCGCACCCGCAGTCACATGGGGAACGTCCCCGGGCATGCACGCAACGATCGACGGCAAAGTGCCGACGCTCGATGAAGCTCCCTCTGAAGCGGACAAGAAGAGCTTCGCAAAAGCCTATGAATACATGGACCTAAAGCCCGGCATGCCCATGGATCAGATCAAAATCGACACGGTGTTTCTCGGCTCCTGCACGAACGGCCGCATTGAAGACCTGCGCGCCGCCGCCGCCGTCGTGAAGGGCCATCACATCGCGACGAAGATTCGCGCGATGGTGGTGCCCGGTTCACAGGCTGTCAAGCGGCAGGCGGAAGCAGAGGGTCTCGACACCATCTTCAAGACCGCGGGCTTCGAGTGGCGCGAACCCGGCTGCTCCATGTGCCTCGGCATGAACCCTGACATCCTGCAGCCCGGCGAACGCTGCGCCTCCACTTCGAATCGCAACTTTGAAGGCCGCCAGGGCCGCGGCGGACGCACGCATCTCGTCTCGCCCGAGATGGCCGCAGCCGCTGCGATCACCGGCCACTTCACCGACATTCGCAAGTGGAAGAGCACACCGCTCGACACGGCATTTGCCACAGAACAGGTTCTCGTCGAAGGGGGTTCGCGGTGAGTCAGATATCCCTCTTCCCTTCGAGCTCAGGCGACCGACAACGGGCTGCCGCTGAACCCGCAAGCATTCATAACGCGGGCCTACAGCCCGCAATCGTGATTTGTTCCGGAACCTGGGGCTTCGCCCCAGGCTATTACAGCGCGGGCCTTCAGCCCGCAACTCGTCGAGCACGCGAACAGGCTTTGCACGTGACTCATCACGGCTGCTACATCAATCGCGGCGTTCCACACGAATCGTCAGAAGGGATCCTGATTCGCACACCTTCGGCAGCACTGCTCTAACGCGCTGTAAGCGCGTGCTGTAATAGCCCAGGCCAACGGCCTGGGTCTAGATGCGGCAACAACCTGCGGGCTGTAGGCTCGCGTTATAGAGAACTTCAACGAACGCGAGATCATCATGATTCCCATCAACATACTCAAATCGAAAGCCATGCCGCTGCCGCTGCCGAACATCGACACGGACCAGATCATTCCGAAGCAGTTCCTGAAGCGCATCGAGCGCACGGGTTATGGCGACTTCCTGTTCTACGACTGGCGCTACAACCTTGACGTGGCCGATGATGTGTCGCCCAACAAGGACTTCGTGCTGAACAAGCCGGAGTATGCGGGTGCGAAGATCCTCATTGCCGAGAAGAACTTCGGCTGCGGCTCCTCGCGCGAGCATGCGGCGTGGGCCATCAACCAGTTCGGCTTTCTCGCCGTCATCGCACCCAGCTTCGCCGACATCTTCTTCTCGAACGCGGGCAAGAACGGCATCATCCTCGTGCGACTCGATGACGAACAGGTGAAGACGCTGATGGACCGGTCCACCGCGAACCCGGACCACATCATCACCATCAACCTCGAACATCAGACCATCACGGATGATGAAGGCTTCCACGCGCGCTTTGAAATCGATCCGTTCCGTAAGTTCTGCCTGCTGAACGGCTATGACGACATTGGACTGACGTTGCGCCATGTCGCCGATCTGGACAGCTTTGAATCAAAGCACGACAACGAGTTCTGGTCAGCACCGAAGATTGCAGTTGGCACTTAAGCCTGTCATCCCGTAACGAAGTGGAGGGATCTGCATGTAAGCCAGTACCCTCCGAAGATGCTGTGGTAAGTCAACATAAATGCAGATCCCTCCGCTACGCTGCGGGATGACAAACGTCAAGGAAGGGGACAAGTGGCAAATCAACGATCGTCTCGTAAGCGGCAAGGCGCTGCGTGTTGGTTGGCCGCTATGTTGGTCGCGAGTGTCGTGGCAACGACTGGCCTGCTACAGGCGCAGACACCACCGCCTACCGCACCACTGCCCGCTCTGCTATCGCACACCCACAGCCTCTTCATCGGAAACGCGGGTGACCAGGAAAACGCCGACGCACTCCGCGCCTACAACGGCTTCTACGCCGGCCTCGATGCACTGCACCGCTTCACGCTCGTCACCGACCCCGCGCAGGCCGACATGATCATCGAACTGCACTACGAAATTGATCTCGGCGGCTCCAAGGTCAGCGGTGGCAACTCCGCACGACAGTTCCGCGCGGTGCTCTTCGACGCGAAAACCCACACGCTTGTCTGGTCGATCACCGAGCGCACCAACTACGCGACCTTTCAGAAGAACCGCGACAAGAACCTCGACACCGCCATGGAGGCGATGGTCTCAGACTTCGCAACGCTGGTTTCAGACCAGCCCACGCCGCCGGCAAACAACTCAAGAGTGAACAAACAGAACCCCGTGCAGAAGGTACTTCACTAGAACGGCTCCACCAGCAGATAGGAAAGACTCAAGTGAGTAACGAACTACTACCCGGCAAGCGTCAATCCGCAGTACTTACCGAAGGCCCGTCCCGCGCGGCTGCTCGCAGCTATCTGCGCGGTGTCGGCTTCAGCAAAGAAGACCTGCACAAGCCCATCATCGGCATCGCGAATACGTGGACGGAGATTGGCCCGTGTAACTTCCATCTGCGCCAGGTGGCGGAGGCGGTGAAGCAGGGCGTGCGCGAGGCTGGCGGTACGCCGATGGAGTTCAACACCGTCACCATCTCCGACGGCATCACGATGGGCACCGAGGGCATGAAGGCATCGCTGATCTCGCGCGAGGTCATCGCCGACTCCATTGAGCTGGTCACGCGCGGCAACAGCTTTGACGGCCTGGTGTGCATCGCGGGTTGCGACAAGAACATGCCCGCCGCAGTGATGGCGCTGGCGCGGCTCGACATTCCCGGCATGATGCTCTACGGCGGCAGCATCGCTCCAGGGCAGCTTGCGCAGGCCGACGGCACGCACAAAGACATCACCATCCTGAACGTCTTCGAAGCCATCGGATCGCACTCTGCAGGCCGCATCAACGACGATCAGCTTGAGGCCATCGAAGCGGCGGCGTGCCCCGGTCCCGGCGCCTGCGGAGGCCAGTTCACCGCCAACACCATGGCCATGGCCGGGGAGTTTCTCGGCATCAGCCCGATGGAGATCACCGGCGTTCCGGCGATGTCTCCTGAGAAGGCCACGGCGAGCCGCGAGGCCGGGCGCATGGTGATGGAGCTTGTCCGCAAAAACATCAAGCCGTCGCAGATTCTCACACGCAAATCCATTGAGAATGCGATCGCAGCGGTCTGCGCCAGCGGCGGCAGCACCAACGCCGTGCTGCACCTGATCGCGATTGCGCATGAGCTCAACATCCCGCTCACGATGGACGACTTTGACACGATCAGCGAGCGCACACCGTTCATCTGCGACCTGTCACCGGGCGGCAAGTATGTTGCGAAGGACTACCAGGATGCGGGCGGATCGCGCGTGCTGGCGCAGCGGCTGATCGAGCGCGGCGCTCTGCACGAGAACATCACCGTGAGCGGCAAGACGCTGCACGAAGAGGCCGCGTCCGCGCATGAGACGCCGAACCAGCCCGTGATTCACACATGGGACAAGCCGCTCAAGCAGACCGGTGGACTCGTTATCCTGAAGGGCAATCTTGCACCCGAAGGCTGCGTGGTCAAGGTGGCCGGGCACGAGCGCATCCTGCACACCGGCCCGGCGCGCGTGTTCGATTCAGAAGACCTCTGCTTCCACGCCGTCGAGGCAGGTGAGATCAAACCGAACGATGTCTGTGTGATCCGCTACGAAGGCCCGCGCGGCGGCCCCGGCATGCGCGAGATGCTCGCTGTCACCGCGGCGATCAAGGGCATTCCTGAACTGAGCGAGACAGTCGCGTTGATGACCGACGGCCGCTTCTCCGGCGCCAC
>CAZZVI010000056.1:2744-15903 GCA_964657335.1 uncultured Terriglobus sp. | reverse complement strand
GGTCGGCTTCTTTGCGTGTCAATACCCCGGTCTTGCCGAAAACCCGCTAAGTCTTTTGATTGGATAGACTTACGCTATGAAATTTGTTGGCATGTTTCCTGTTTGCATTGCGCTAGGATAAAGGTATAGGTCGTATTCACCCTGAAGTGCGCGCCGGATACGGCTTCAGCTATGCGCAGATCTACTTACAGAGTTCGGCGGATCTGCTCTGCCCGTTGGTGCGGGCTGAAGGCCCGCGTTGTAAGAGCCTGGGGCGCAGCCCCAGGTGGGCACATCCGGCATTCGAGGCGGGCTGAAGGCTCGCGTTATCGTGCCGAAAGCAACGTTCCGTCACCCAACCCAAAGCTAGGAGCACGTCTGCTGCCTGCCAGATCGTCTGACGACGCGCGTGCAACTAGCCTGTTATGAGGGATTTGCCTGTAAATGCAGTCGAATGAGGATTTTAGAAGGAGATTTTGCGTAAGTTGTTCATTCCGGGAGAATTAAGCAGATCGAAGGAAAGAGGGGGTGGGTACCCCGCCGTCAAACGGATCTGGCGTGGAGCTTCATCCGCATCGGGTACTTCGGCCGCAGCGTGATCTTCTCTTCCACGTCTACGGGCTGGCCGGCGATCCACTCGAACCGCCAGCGCTGGGACAGCGTCGCCAGCAGCAGCACGCCTTCGAGCCAGGCGAAGCCCTCACCGATGCATTGCCGCTGGCCGCCGCCGAACGGGAAGTACTCGAACTTGCCGCGTTTGGCCTTCTCCTCGTCGGTATGGCGAAGCGGGTCGAAGCGCAGCGGATCGGGATAGAAGCGCTCCTCGCGCTGCAGCACGTAGGACGAGAAGAACCAGTGTGTGCCCGGCGGCAGGCGGTACGGTCCCATCTCGACGGGCTCAGTGGACATGCGACCCATCGCCCACGCGGGAGGATACAGCCGCATGCCTTCGGCGAAGACCATCTGCGTGTACTTGAGCTGCGGATAGTCTTCGAGCGCCGGTTCGCGGTCGCCAAGCACTGTGGCAATCTCCTCGTGCATGCGCTCCTGGATCTCGGGGTTCGTGGCCAGCAGATACCACGTCCATGAGAGCGCGTTGGCGGTTGTCTCGTATCCCGCGAGGAAGATGGTCAACACCTCGTCTCGCAGCTGGTCGGCGCTCAGTTCGGAGCCATCTTCGTCGCGCGCCAGCAGCAGCATGCTGAGCAGGTCCTGCCGGTCGTCCCCTGCTGCCTTGCGCTCGGCGATGATGCGGTTCACCACGGAATCGAGCTTTTTCTTCGCGCGCCGGAATTGCATGAGGCCCGGAATCGGCCAGTTCAGAAATGCTTCAGCGTTCGGGAACGCGACGAGGAAGTTGTACATACGCATGATCCTGTTGCTCTGCGCATTGATCTCGCGGACATCGTCGTCCACCTTCGTCGCGAACAGCGTGCTGGCGACGATCTCGAGCGACAGGCTCATCATGGAAGCGTTCATGTCGACGACACCGCCGTCGCGCCACGGCTCGCAGAACTGCCGGGTGATGCGCACCATGTCGCCGGCGTACGCATTGATCCGCTGCCGGTGAAAGGCCGGCGCCGCGATGCGGCGGGACCGCTTGTGGATGGGATCATCGCTGGTCAGCAGGCCTTCACCAAGCAGGATCTTCAAGCGCTTGATGGTGCGTTCGCGCACGAAGCTGCTCGCCTGGTTGATGAGCACCTCGCGAATGTATTCCGGATCATTCAGGAAGATGACATGAATGTTGAAGAGCTTGTAGTGCGCGATGGGACCGCAGTTGCGCGCCATGTACTCGAACAGGCGGATCGGCTTACCAATGCGCGCCCACGGCTTGTGCAGGTAGAAGGGAAGCGCCTTCTTCAGGCCGGCCGGAATGCGCCAGGTGCCCGTCTTGGTGGTGTAGGTGTGCGCTGGCCGAAAGGTGTACGCCGCGTCCAGATCTCGTTCCGGCATGATGGTTAGACGTTCCGGGCCGCGGCGCCGAAGCGCTGCGACAACCGGTACTGCACGATGGCACGCACACGGTTCGCAACGGTTTCGATGCCATCATCGCCGCCGATCAGCGCAACGCGCTGTGGCTCGCGCGCAGCAATGGCTGCATAGCCCTCGTGGACACGGCGGTAGAACTCCGCGCCTTCCGCCTCAAAGCGGTTCTCGTCCGCTCCGCCGTGCGTGTCGCGGAAGCGCTGGTTGCGGCGCTCTGCGCGTCGCAGTGCTGCTTCGACATCGGGCAGCAGGAGGATCGTCAGGTCAGGCTGGAGATCATCACAGAGGGCACAGTGCAAGGCCAGTACCCGCTCGGCGCCGAGGCCGCGGCCAGCGCCCTGGTACGCTTCGCTGGAATCGGTGTAGCGGTCGCACAGAACGATCTGCCCAGCAGCGAGAGCAGGCAGAATGATCTCGCGAATGGACTGCGCGCGGTCAGCGAACATGAGTGCGAGCTCGGTGAGCGGAGCAATCCTGTCCAGTCCTTCTTCTGCCCGCGAGTTCAGCAGAATGGACCGGATGCGCTCGCCGAGCGCGGTTCCGCCGGGCTGCCGCAGCATGACCGGCTCGCGGCCCTGCGAGCGAAGCCATTCTGCCAGCAGACTGATCTGTGTGGTCTTGCCCGAGCCATCCGGGCCTTCGAAGGTGATGAAGAACCCGGAAAGAGTCGCCGCCTTCGCCGCCGCATTGCTCATGGCCGCAACGCCGCGTGGAACTCCGCGCGCTCCTGCGAGACGGTGATGTCGAGTGTGCCTTCCTGGCCTTCGTTTAGCGACGGTCCGGTCGTGGCCTGCTCGTGATTCTGCGCATCGATGAAGGTGAGCTTGATGGGGCCGCTGCCGAGCAGCTTGAAGCGGTAGTGGAAGGCCTCGCCCGGCGCGAGTCGCTGCACGCCGAAGCTGGCGCTCGGGTAGTCCACCTGGATGACATTGAGCGGAGCTGCGCTGCCGTTGGTGATGGTGGCTTCGATGTAATGCGAGTGGCAACCGAGCGAGGCTGCGCAGAGCGCGGTAACAGCCACGATCGCTGAGGAACGGCGCATACCGAAGCGTAACAGGTGCGGCTTACGACGAGGTTCGTTCGAGAATGCGCGCGCTCAGCACAACGCCGCTGTTGCCGTCGTGCAGCATGATGGGAAAGGCAATGACGCTCCACGTTGCGGCTGCTTCGTCGGGCCGCGGCTCGGTGAGCAGACCACGTCGCGTGCGATCGATATACGTCTCGCGCGTGGTGGAGACGGCATACAGCACATCACGCCAGTCGCGCATGGTGGAACCCATCTCAGCAAAAAAGTTCTTGCCGGGAAACCAATCGCGCGGCTTACGCAGGTACTCCGCAGTGCTCTCGTTGACGTAATGCCAGTTGCCTTCAGGGTCGAGAATCTGCACCAGCACATCCACACCGATGGCCATTGCGATGCGACCGTAGTAGAACTCGCGGGCGTCGACTACGACGGGAGATCCGCGCCGCTTCGCCTCAAGCCCGCGTAACGCCGAAAGCAGGTCCTCAACAGAGCTATGACCCTTCAGGAGGTGCATGTCTTCCACGCCGCCAAAGCGGCGCTCCAGCGTCGCCGATAGGATAATGATGGGGACTTCAGGCCGGCGCTGCCGCAGCTTGGCCGCGACTTCCGTACCGAACTTTCCGTGGCCGAGATGGTAGTCGAGCACAGCCACATCGGTACCATCGAGCAGCTCGTTGGCCTCTTCAATAGAACCGGCAGGAAGCGCTTCGTATCCGTTCTGCCGCAGGATCGCCGAGCGCAGCAGCAGGTTCGCCGGATCGTCATCCAGGAGCAGCACACGCACTGCCTTGAAGTCTTCCGACGCTGTGCCCGCGGCGTTGTCCTGGTCCGTTGCTGTTGATGCGTCGTCCATGATCTCGCAAGGGTGTGATGCGGCGCGTTGTGCCACAGTCACCCGTGTGAGAAAAGCTCATTGTGGATCGGCAGACCTGCGCAACGCACGAAGCTCGCGCATCATATCAGGCAAGCGAGAGAAGGCGGCGACACAACGCAGCCATTGCCGGTTGTCCATCGCGGGGTAGCCAGACACGGTCGCGCCTGCCGCGATGTCGTTGGGAATGCCGCTTTGTGCGGTCGCGATCGCGCCGTCACCCACCTTGCAGTGGCCCGCAACTCCGACCTGGCCGGCAAGGATCACGCGGTCACCCACTTCGGTCGATCCAGCCAGACCGACCTGCGAACACAGCAGCGTGTGTGCGCCCACGACGGAGCCGTGCCCAACCTGCACCAGGTTGTCGATCTTGCTGCCCTCGCCGATGCGTGTTTCGCCGATGCTGGCGCGGTCCACGCACGCGTTGGCCTGCACTTCCACGCTGTCGGCGAGAGCCGTGCGGCCGGACTGTAGGATCTTCGTCCACGAGCCATTGTGCTCGCGCGCGTAGCCGAAGCCATCAGCCCCGATCACTGCGCCGTTCTGCAGGACAACGTCGTTGCCCAGAATGCAGAATTCGCGCACCACCGCATGGGCATGCGCGAAGAATCGATCTCCGATGCGAGCGCCACGATAGATCACCGCGTGCGGCAGCAGTGTGGCGTTCGCGCCAATGTGTACGCCTGCATCAACGACGACATACGCGCCAATATGCGCGCCCTCACCGACTGACGCTGACGGATCGATCACCGCGGTGGGATGAATGCCGGGCGCATACTGTGGCGCGGTATAGAAGAACGTGATGGCTTGTGCGAACGCGCGGTAGCAGTTGCGGATGCGCAGTGTCGCCGTGTGGTCGAGCAGTGCAAAGTCCGGTTCCACAAGGATGGCTGCGGCGCGGGTCGTACGTGCCAGCGAAGCGTACTTCCGATTCGCAATGAAGGTGATCTGGTGCGGCTGCGCATGCTCGATGCCGGCAACGCCCGTGATCTCTGCATCACCGTCGCCGTGCAACTCGGCACCGAGACGACTCGCAATTTCTGAGAGCTTCATGGGGCCATCCTACGCTGTCGCCTACGGTGTCGAGAGCAGCATGTCGACGGCCTGCTTCAGTGGCGGGCGCGAAGGCAGCAAGGTGACATTTGATGTATCCATGATCGAGTGATACGGAACCGTCTTAAGCATCAACTCACGCAAGCGCACGTTGATTTCAATGTGGCTGTATGCATAGTGGCCGTCGCCAACCGGATGCTGCTCATAGACCATGGTGCCGCCCTGGTAGACATGCGCCAGGATGCCGAGAAAAAGATTGAGGTTCTTTGTGATGTTGATTTCCATCCGCAGCAGGTGACGTGTCTCGGCATCAATCCAAAGCTTCCCTGTTAAACCCGTGAGCAATGACTGCGCTGTGCTGGCGGGTTGAAACGCCGGATTGGGCGCAAAGTCCAGAACGACCTGCGGGCCGGAGAACTGCGGCAACTGCGGTTGTCCTGGCGTGAGCGTGTACAGCATGGCCTTCGGCATGACGCCGATCAGCTCAACGGCAAACTTGTCGGTGGTATCGGACCCGTGATGATGCCTGGCCATCTCAGCAGGCGTCAACGAACGCAGTCGCTGCTCTTCTGCCCCTGCCTCTTCCTGAGTAAGGCGCTGGCCGTGGCGCTCGAGCGTTCGTGACACATTGCCGTCGGTGCTTTCCACGAGCTCTCGCGTGGTGTCATCTCTGTCTGAGACCCGATGCAGCCGGTACCGGAGAGCCCACGAGGGGTGGTGAAGATCTTCCAGCTGATACTTGACTGCGTCCTCCACCAAAGCGGGCACGTCGGCCTGCGATGCAGCAGGCTTCTGCGCTGGCAAAAGCGAAGCGCCGCAGGACAACGCAACTGCAGCAGAGTACAGGCGATAACGGTTCATCAGCACATCAAACCCAGAGACATTCTAAGCTGCCCCACTTGTTGAAGGATTGCACAAGGGTGAGCCTTCAAAGGCTCTCCCTGATTGCCTCGGTGAGGCGCGTTGGTTAGACTCACCGAAGGTCAAACAGAGGAGCGCGCACCATGGCAACAGAAGGTTCAACAGTATTGGGCAAGTCGATCACGGTGCGAGGCGAGATTGTTGGGTCAGAAGATCTGACCATCGATGGGATCGTGGATGGCACCATCACACTCACGGAGAGCCGCCTAACCATTGGGCCAAATGCAGACGTAAAGGCAGACCTGCAGGTGCATGACGTCATCATCCTGGGCAGTTGCGAAGGCAACACAACGGCGACTGGCCGCGTGGAGTTGCGCAAAGGCGCCAGCCTGCTGGGCGATCTGACAGCTGCGCGTCTCTCAATTGAAGACAGCGCGACCATGCGCGGCAACGTCTCACTTACGGGCAGCAAGGAATAGCTTCACTAACCACGCAGCAGGGAACTGGTGCTGCATTCATCAGCACGAGGCCCGGACGGGCGACGGAGCGCATGTGCGTCTATTTGGCGGAAGCGATGCTCGGAACGCGGCTGCGGCCAAGGCGGCCAGGGTTCCGCGCGTGTCGAGCGGCTGGTCTGCTTTGCTGAAAGTGCTAGGGGAAAACGAGGGGCAGCGCATCCTCGACTTCGGTCCTACGTCGCCGGCGAACATCAACTTCCTTACCGGCATGGGCCACAGCATCTACATGGCAGACCTTGCAGGAGAAGCGGCTGACCCGAAATGGACTGCGGCAGACGCGGACGCACCGTTTCCCGTCGACGCCTTTCTTGCAGAAAATCTGCAGTTCAGTGGGCGGGAGTTCGACACTGTGCTCTTCTGGGATACCGGAGATTACCTCACGCCGGTGCTGCGCGAAGCTGTTGTGGCGCGGCTGCACCGGGTGCTCGTACCTGGCGGCCAGTTGCTTGCCTTTTTCCATATCAAGCCGGAAGTCGGCTTGCATCGCTATCACTTGCGCGATGACGGCCAGGTGGACGTGCAGTACATCAGCGACCGGCCGGTTCTAGAGGTGTTGAACAGCCGTCAGATAGAAAGGCTATTCGCTGACTATCGTGGATACAAATTCTTTCTCGCGAAGGATAACTTACGAGAGGTGCTTGTCACACGCTGACAGAGTACGTGTCGGGGGAGAAGTCCGAAGCAGCCGAGGAGTTCCACTCGCAAAGCAGAAAGAGGAGACGCGTTGGCGTCTCCTCTTCTATTTAAGGAGACTATGAAGTCGACGATCTTAATTTAAGCGGACTTCTTGCGCTCAGCCCAGCGGCGCTTCTGGGCGTCCGCGATCCGCTTGCGAGCTTCCGGACTCAGATTGCGCTTCTTGCGCGAGCCGCCAGCCGACTTTACGGGAGCTTCTACTGACTTGCGAGGACGCCCAACTGACTTTTTAGCCGCAGGTGCCGCAGCTACAGTGCTGGTGCCCGAAAGCAGCGCCCGTGCCTGTTGTAGCTTGGCAATCTGGGCATCGATCTCTGCAAGGATGCGAGGTACTTCCAAGGTGAAACCTCCTGAGAGTAAGCTCTCGGTCAATAGTGTAGACCAAATCGCTAAACTACGATTCGATGGCAGTAACTATGTTGCTTCCAAAACGGGATAGTCTAACGCGCGCGAGATGGATCGTCCTGTGAGTTACCCGCAGCGACCAGGGAGTAACCAGGCCCTTCTCCGTCGGTGTCCTGAAAGCGGGAGATAGCGCCCAGACCTCGCCTTTGACTCTGCTGCTCAATGCTTACATGTAGCTGCTGTACCGTTTCGGTCTGATTGGTCGCATATTCCTTCGCGAGCCGGTTCAAGGCGTAAGTCACAATGTCGGAGTGATGGAGGTCTTCCATGTCTGGGTCGCGCCGAAGATTGAGCCATAACCTATGTACCAACTGCACATCACTTGCCGGGATCGCCGGTGCATGCGGGCCGATGTGAAAACTCTCCGCCTCGCCAGTCGGCGGCACGACATAGAAGGTAAATTGCCGTTTCGGCTCGGGAAGAGCTTCCCAGGCCTGACCAACGTGATACGCCTGCTCCTGCGCGGTGAGCTTCGTAGAAAGCCCGGAAACCACTGCGGCAACGTCTAAGGAATTCGCGGTGCGAACAATGGCCGCGAAGATATCGCCCGCTGGGACGACAACGAGGCCTATGTGTTTGCCGAAGCTCTCTGCCACCGAAACAGCCTTGGTAAACAGCATCTGCTCATGTTCACTGAATAGCTGCTCCGATGCGTCAACATACTCCGGCCCTCCCGCGCCCATCATCCGCGCGGCCAGTACCACCAGGTCCTGATCTTCAATGTCGGTGCGCGCCAAAGCCCATTTCAGCGCATGCGGCGTCGCAGCATCGCGCATGGTTACCAGCACGCCGCCGGAGCGGATAGCGAGATCGTCGCGGCCAACCTCCTCGGAATGCTCCAGTTGAAAGTGTTCCTTCATCTGGCGCGCAGTTGCCGAATGACGCCGCTTGTTATCGCGCTCTGAGAGCGTGAAGATGATGAAAAATGCCAGCGCGAAGATTATCCCGCTGACAGTCGCGACAGACTTTGTAAACAGGTTGACGATTGCCGTCGACAACAGCACAAGAAAGACGCAGAACAATCCGATCGGATATTCCGTTTTGCCGATGCGCAGGTTCAGCGGAACTTTCGCTCCGCGCTCACCTTTGTATTTCCATCGCAGCACCAGCATGGCGAGGGCGTTAAAAGTAAAGCTCCAGATGACACCGAAGGCGTATGCCTCGCCGATAAGGATCACGTTACCGCGGGTTACCAGGATCACAAAAAGTTGGATGAGCGCAACAAGATTGATGATGCGATAGCTCGTGCCGAAGCGCTTTTGCGGCTTACGGAACCAGTCTGTTAGTACGCCATCTTCGGCAACCCTCATCAGCACGCCTGTGGAGCCTACGATCGCCGTGTTTACTGCTCCACCCAAAATCAAGAAGCCGACAATCACAACGAACACCCGGAATGCGACACGCATGGCAAGCGGGCCGACCATGTACATGGCCATGCCGGCGATCAGGTTGTCACGGTACACACTGATACGAACGCTGTCCGGGATCAGCATCACAGCCAGCAACGAGCCGAGACCCGTGAAGATGGTGCTGTAAATGGCGATTACAAGCGCCGCGCGCTTCAGGTTCTTTAACTTGGGATGTTCAATCTCGCGGTTGACCTGTGCAAGCGATTCCTCGCCGCTCATGGCGAGAACAGAATGGCCGAACGCCATGAGAATCCCGAACAGCCCAAGGTTTCGAGCAAAGCTTGTACCTTTCAGAAATCCGAGCGAATCATCGGAAAACTTCAGGTTCGAGGGCGTCGGCAGTGGCGGCAGATGGGCACCGACGTGGCCGACGCTGAAGAGTCCCCACCCAATCAGGATGACAACCATGATGGTTGTTACCTTCATAATTGTGAGTGCCTTGTCGCTCGATTCCTCGATACCCTTGATGTTTTGCCACCAAAAGTAAAGCGTGATCAGGATCGCGATAAAAGCAGAGGTGTGGTCTACATCAAATTGGCGGGTATGCCCGCCGGCGCTCATCCCGAGGGCATGGAACCGCACCGAGCTAGACGCCTGAACCAGCAAGCCGTTCAGCAAGCCCACGATATATTGCCCGGCCGACACACCGGAGATAGGTCCCGTCAGTACGTAGTCGAACATCAGGGCCGAAACGCTGATCTTCGCGAAGGTGCCGCCCAGCGCTTCCTTGACGATGCGGTAGACGCCGCCCCGCGTGTACATGGAACAGCTCTCAACGTACACAGCGCGCACCGCGTAGGAGAAGAGCATGACGCCCAGCACGAGCCAGGGTGCGGCCTTGCCCACGGCTTCTTCCGCGATGCCGCCTGCATAGAACGCCGAAGAGCCGAGATCGTTCAGGACGATGGCCGCGGCGCGCCAGAAGGAGATGAACGTCAGCATCACGGAAGATGCGACTACCAGGCGGACGCGGCTGGACTGGGGCAGTACGGGAGTGCGTTTCGACGCCATTTAGGTTTGAGGAGGTCTGCTAACAGCGGTCAAAAACTGCTCCACCTGAGACGACGCCCAGCGGTGAGTCTACTGGGATGTGGTGTGACAGTCAATGGCGCTAAGTCAGGCTCTCCGGACCCGCGTTCTCACTGCCGTCATCCGACAGGAAATCATGCAGATCATGAAATAGCGTAATCGCTACGACTACCGCAGCCCCCGCCATGCCAACGAGAAACATCGGGATCAGCAAGTGAGACAGCGCGCGGATCAACATGTCCAGCATGGAGTGATTATAAGCCTTCGTCGTCCGCCCTGCATGGAATGCTAGACTCCACGCGATGCGCATCTTGTCTCTCAAAGCAGTGACGCTGGTGGTTGTTTCCAGCATGTTGCAGGTGCTGATTTTTCCACTCGCCGGCCCCTTACCGGCGTGGCGGGCGGCGCTGTCGTGGTTTGCGCTGGCGCCGCTGCTCGCCGCATTGCTGCCTCGGGATGGCGAGATCACTCCCTGGCGCGGTGCTCTTATCGGATATCTCAGCGGAGTGCTTTGGTACGGGGGCACCTGTTACTGGATTTACTTCACGATGCATCTGTATGGCGGCCTGTCCGCCGGGATGTCCCTGATCGTCACAGTGCTCTTTTGCCTGTATCTGGGGATTTATCACGCCATCTTCGCAGCCGCGGTCGTGCTGGTGCGAAGGCTTGGAACTGGTGTCGCGCTGATAGCTTCGCCGTTGCTGTGGATCGCCGTGGAGCTCGCGCGGGCGCGGATTACGAGCTTTCCGTGGAACCTGCTTGGCTACGCGCAGGTCAATAACTCCGCGCTTACCCTGCTGGCTCCCGTCGCCGGGGTTTATGGGCTAAGTTTCGCGCTGATGGTCGTCAATGCAGCCATCGCGTGCCTGCTCGTGCTGCCGCGAAGGAGAACGCCGGCGACGGTGGCGCTGATCGCCGCGGTGCTTGCGACCGGTGTGCAGAACCTTGGTACGTATTTCCGGCCGGCCAACTACATCGGATCAAGAAAAGCCGTCCTCCTGCAGCCTAACCTTGCCGCGGGTGCGGGTGAGTCCATGAGCGTCGCTTCTCTGGCCGTGTCTTCGGCCAACTTAACGATGCAGGCATCTGCTCAGGACGAGAGTCCCGCCGCGTTGATCCTTTGGCCGGAGTCTCCGTCGCCATTTCAGACCGACCGCTCCGCATTCACGTCGGTCGCTGCAGCACTTTCGCACGCAGCCAATGCGCCGGTAATTGCCGGTGCGGTCGGGATCGAGCCCGATGCGAGTGCCCGAAGCGGGACGCGCGTGTATAACTCGGCAGCGCTTTTTACGCCAGAACGTGGCCTTACCGCGCGTTACGACAAGATGCATCTCGTTCCTTTCGGGGAATTTGTGCCTTATGCCGACTTATTCCAGTTTGCAAGCGGTCTGACACAGGCAGTCGGTACCTTTGATCGCGGCCGCAGTCGCTCGCCGGTGATCGCCGACGGGCATAGTTACGGCGTTTTTCTTTGCTATGAGTCGATCTTCGGAGATGAGGTGCGACAATTCGTTCAGGGCGGCGCCGAAATCCTGACCAACCTCTCCGATGACGGCTGGTACGGAGACACCAGCGCACCGTTCCAGCACATCAACATGGCACGCATGCGAGCGATCGAGAATCGCCGCTGGGTTCTGCGCGACACCAATAACGGCATTACCGCTTCCATCGATCCCAACGGCCACGTCGTGGAAACGATGCCGCGAAACAAACGCGGCGCCGTCGCGATCCACTTCGACTACCTGCGCGACACGACGTTTTACACCCGGCACGGAGATTTGTTCGCTTATACCTGCACATCGCTCGCGATGCTCGTGTTGGGCTTCGCATTGTTCGCTCCGCAGGCGACAGAAGTAAACTGACAGATATGTTGACCGACCTGGAATACGCCTACTCCCCGGTTCGCGAGCGCGTGCGCGATCTGCGGGAGTATCTTTGACTCCGCAAAGCTTAAGAAACAACTCGCAGTCGTCGAGACGGAAATATCCGATCCCGCAGTATGGGCAGATGCCGCCCGCTCGCAGCCACTGATGCGCGAGCGCAAGCGTCTCGAGACGCTGCTTGCCGACGACGCAGAGCTTTTGCGCCGTGCGGACGAGGTTCAGGCCTACTTTGAGCTCGCACGCGAAGGCGAGAACGTCGAAGCCGAGCTTTCAGAAGCGATCCGAGCAGTCGAACGATTTGCTGAGCAACTCGATTCAAGGACAATGTTGTCTCAGGAAAGTGATCCGTTGAACGCAATCGTCACGGTGCATCCCGGCGCGGGCGGGACAGAGAGTCAGGACTGGGCGGAGATGCTAATGCGCATGTATCTGCGTTGGGCCGAGCGCGAGGGCTTCAAGACTGAGATCAACGAGATCCAGGACGGGGACGAAGCCGGCATCAAGTCTGCCACTTTCACCATCAGCGGCGATTTCGCCTACGGTTTGCTGACGGGTGAGACTGGTGTGCACCGCCTGGTGCGTATCTCTCCGTTTGACTCTGCTAAGCGAAGGCACACGTCGTTTTCATCCGTTTTTGTGTCACCCGAGATTGATGATTCCATCGTCATAGACATCAAGCCCGATGATCTTCGCATTGATACGTATCGTTCGGGCGGTAAGGGCGGACAACATGTGAACACGACAGATTCCGCTGTGCGAATCACGCATCTGCCCACCGGCATCGTCGCAGGCTGCCAGAATGAACGGTCGCAGCACAAAAATAAAGAAAAGGCGATGAAGATGCTGCGGTCACGCCTGTACGAACACGAGTTAGAAAAGAAGCGCGCGCTCAGCAAGAAGCTCGAAGACTCCAAGCTCGACATCAACTTCGGCTCGCAGATTCGCTCGTACGTGCTGCAGCCTTATCGCATGGCCAAAGACCTCCGCACACGCGTGGAAGTGGGAGATGTGGATCGCGTTCTGGACGGCGACTTACAGCCGTTTATTCGCGGCTATCTCAAACTGCGGCGTGAGGGAGGCCAGCCTGCAGCGCTGGCTGAGGACATCGACTGATCAGGAGAAAACAAAATGATGCAGATCAGCTTCCAGGGTGCAACGCCGCTTTTCAAGGTCTTTGATGTTCCTTCTTCCGTGGCTTTCTATCGGGACCTGCTTGGGTTTCAAGTGGTTTCCACCTCCAACTCGTTTGATGAAGAGGCTGACAACTATGGCTGGGCCATGTTGCAGCGCGACTCCGTCACCCTGATGGTGAACAACATGTACGAGGACAACATCCGTCCTACCAAGCCGGATGCTGCCCGCACGCGAGCGCACGGCGATACGGTGCTGTATATCAGCAGCCGCGAACTCGACGCGATCGTCTACAACCTCCGTGCGCAGGG
>CAZZVI010000056.1:0-2644 GCA_964657335.1 uncultured Terriglobus sp. | reverse complement strand
TCCGTATCGCGCAGCGCGACATACTCGAGTTCAGCGACAATGCCCGTGGCACGTACAAGCCCATGAAATGGCCGGACGACTACTGGTCGAAGGACGCTGCTCCTCCGAATGCGAGCGCCTGGGACAAGAGTGTCGCCGCGATGCGGGAGGACCGCGCTGCCTTTGAGAAGTTGCTGAAGGAACGCGACCTGGTTGAGCCGTTCGCCTGGGGCGACGGTCAGAACCTGCTGCGCGAGGCACTCCTGATCGCCGATCATGAGGCGTACCACACGGGCGAGTTGATCGTCGCGCGCCGACTGCTGGGCGCGTGGAAGCCGAAGAAGGGCCACGCATGAACGAGCCGGCAACGATCGCCGGCATGCTTGCCGCCAGCACCATTGCAGTGGTCGGGTTATCGGACGATCCCAACAAGCCGAGCCACTATGTTTCCGCGTACATGCAGTCGGCGGGCAAGCGGATTCTGCCGGTGAATCCATCGGTCGACCAGGTGCTTGGCGTTAGGAGCTATGCCTCGTTGCGCGACCTTCCGGAGCGGCCTGACCTGGTGAACATCTTCCGTCTGCCGCGAGCGATTCCGGCTCTCGTAGACGAGATGATCGAGCTGGGCTTCGGAGCGATGTGGGTGCAGCTCGGCATCCGCAACGAAGACGCGGCAGCGAAGGCGGAGGCTCACGGCATCCGCGTGGTCATGGATCGCTGCATTATGGTGGAACATCGCATGTCAAGGCGCTGATACCGCGCATCGATGCGCCGCATTAAGACCGAAGCTGACAGCCTACAATGCAGACAATGATCTCCCCGCGCCTTTTCCGTCGTTTCTCCGCGTTGCTGTTCGCGCTTCTGCCAGCCATGTGCGTCGCTCAGATCGGCGCCACGGTTGGGGATGGTGGTCCGGGACCGGTGAAAGCGCTGCACCTGACGGTCGAGATGGTGAGCGCAGGCCCGGCCATCGCGAAGGGCGGCAGCCAAACCGTGGCGTTCGTCTTCTCCATGGAAGAGGGCTGGCACGTGTACTGGCGCAACGCCGGATACGCGGGTTATCCGCCACGCGTCAAGTGGACCGTGCCTAACGGCGTGACCACGGGCGCTCTGCAGTACCCTGCGCCGCAGCGTCTGCCGCTGGAGACAACGGTTGATTACGGCTACGAAGACTCCGTCGCTTACCCGGTTACGGTGCAGGCCAACGCGCAGGCGAAGCCGGACAAAAGCGGCAATGTGCATCTTGCGGCGAAGCTCGACTGGCTGGTGTGCAAGCAGAGCTGCATTCCGGGCAAGGCAGATCTCGGCATCGACCTGAAGCTTGCACCCGTGGGCACTGCAGTAAGCCACGACGGCGAACAAGTCGGCGCGCTCGGCACTGCGCTGAAGTCGATGCCGAAGCCGTTGCCTCCCGACTATAAGTTCACCGCGATCACGAGCGGCAAGAACCTGGTGCTGACCGCCATCACCGGAGCCAAGCCGAAGGACGCCGAGTTCTATCCCATCGAGAGCGATACCATCGTGGATGGCGATCAGCCGATCGATCTGCTGCCGGATGGCGTGCGCATCCACATGCAGCTGCCTGACAATGCGAAGACCGCTCCGAAGACACTACACGGCCTGTTCAAGCTGTCGCCCGAGCAGAGTTACGAGATCGATGTTCCCGTCGTCGCCGGTGCCTTGCCCGCGAGGCAAGCGGCAGGCGGAACTTCGGCGGAGGGCATTACCGCCCTCAGCGCCATCGCGCTTGCCTTCGCTGGAGGCATGCTGCTGAACCTGATGCCTTGCGTGTTTCCCGTGCTGTTCCTCAAGGCGCTGTCGCTGCTGCAGTCTTCGGGTGAAGAACGGCACCGCGTGCGCTCGCATGGCGTGGCGTACACGCTTGGCATCGTGGCGTCGTTCTGGCTCGTTGTGGCGGTGCTGCTTGCGCTGCGTGCGGGCGGCAAGCAGTTCGGCTGGGGATTCCAGCTGCAGTCGCCTGGCTTCGTCGCGGTGCTGGCCGCATTCCTCTTCTTCTTCGCGTTGTCGCTTGCGGGCATGTTCGACCTCGGCCTGTCGCTCACCAGTGCGGGCGGATCGCTGGCGCAAAAGGGTGGCTACTCAGGCAGCTTCTTTACTGGTGTGTTGGCAACGGTGGTTGCCACGCCGTGCGTTGGCCCGTTTATGGGAGCCGCGATCGGCTTCGCGCTGGCGCAGCCCGCGTTCGTCACGTTTCTGGTCTTCACCTCGCTTGCGCTGGGACTTGCGGCACCGTATCTTGCCCTGACCCTGCAGCCAGCGTGGGTGCGCTTTCTGCCGCGGCCCGGCGCGTGGATGGAACTGCTGAAGCAGATCACCGCACTGCCGCTGTTCGGCTTCGTCATCTGGATGGTGTACATCTACGGCCGCCTCTACAGCGGCGGGAGCGATCCCTCAGAGGGATTCACGCGTATCGCGCTGCTGTTGAGCTGCCTGATGCTGATTGCCATCGCGGCCTGGGTGCTCGGTCGCTGGCCTGCTCGGCGCGGCGGAACGATCGCCGCTGTGTTGATCACCGTCTGCGCCATCGCGCTGCCGCTTTCGGCGTCGCGCGAAACGGCAGGAGCGACAGTGTGGCAGCCCTTTTCCGCGGAGGCGGTGAAGCAGGCGCGCACGGGCGGCAAGGCCGTGTTTGTGGACTTCACTG
>CAZZVI010000055.1:0-15906 GCA_964657335.1 uncultured Terriglobus sp. | reverse complement strand
GTGGCAGTGGCTTTCGCCCTGCAGGTGGTCTATCCGCAGGCGGGCAACATCGGTGGTGGCGGATTCATGCTCATCCGGCCCGCTCACAAGCATGGGTCGAAGAAGCTGGCCGACGGCAAGCCGCACTTTCTCGACTACCGTGAGAAGGCTCCCGCAGCCGCCTCTCGCGATATGTATCTGGGCGCGGATGGCAACGTCGTGAAGGGCATGAGCACGGTCGGCTATAAGGCCAGCGGCGTCCCCGGCACCGTCGCGGGTATGGTCTATGCCGAGCAGCATTTCGGCAGGCTCGGTCTCAAAGCTGTGCTGCAGCCGGCCATCAAGCTCGCGCGCGATGGGTATGTGCTGACCGCCGAAGTGGATGCCTGGAACTCGAAGTCGCTCGCGCAATTTCCTGAGGGCCGACGCATCTACCAGCGCGACGGCAACCTGTACAAAGTTGGTGACACTTTCGTGCAGCCAGAACTCGCGGCAACACTCGAACGCATCGCGAACGATCCCGCCGAGTTTTACCACGGCCGCATGGCGCAGCAGATTGCGGACGAGATGCAAAGCGGCGGCGGCCTGATCACGAAGGCCGACATGGAAGCCTACGAAGTAAAGGATCGCAAGCCGCTCGAAGGCAAGTATCACGGCTACAAGATCATCACCGCGCCTCCTCCTTCGTCTGGTGGCATCGTCATCAACGAGACGCTCAACATCCTCTCCGGCTACAAGCTCAACAAGCTCGGAGCCGACCGCAGCCCGGAGCAGGTGCACCTGATCACCGAATCGTTTCGCCGCGCCTTTCTCGATCGCTCCGACTACCTGGGCGATCCTGATTTCATCACCATGCCGCTGAAGCAGATGGCCGACAGGAACTATGCGAAGGCGTGGCGCAAGACCATCGATCCAGCGAATGCGACGCCCTCAAAAGACCTTGTTCGCCCAGGAGGTTTTATGCCGCCACCACCGCAGCAGAGCGAGAAGCGCGAGTCCACGCAGACCACGCACTTCAGCGTTGTGGACGCGGACGGCAACGCAGTCAGCAACACCTACACGCTTAACTTCTACTTCGGCTCCGGCGTCGTCGTGAAGGGTCTTGGCTTCGCCATGAATGATGAGATGGACGATTTCACCAGCAAAGTTGGCGTGCCCAACGGCTTCGGCCTCATCCAGGGTCCGGCGAACGCCATCGCTCCGGGCAAGCGGCCGCTGTCCGCCATGTCGCCGACCATCGTCACCAGGAGTGGGAAGCTGCAGCTGGTGCTTGGCTCGCCTGGCGGCCCGACCATCATTTCCACTGTCGCAAACGACCTGATCAGCGTGCTCGACAACGGCATGAACATTCAACAGGCTGCAGACGCACCGCGTTTCCATCACCAGTATCTGCCCGACGATCTGCAGGTCGAGAAGCGCTTTCCTCTCGCGTCATCCGACGTGCTGAAGACACGCGGGTACAACATCAAGCGCTCCGGCGAGTTCGACGAACATAATCCCGGCGTTTGGGGAGACAGCGAACTGATTGCGGTGGATCCAAACACAGGCGACCTGCTGGGCGGCCATGACACACGAAAAAACTACGGCAGCGCCGCGGGCTACTGATTGCATCAACTGTCGCTACAGCCTGGCGGTGTCATAAAAGGCCACATCGATAGAACGGTAAAATTCCCGATTCGGAACCGCCCAAATATCACGGTAGGTGGGTACTAAGACCTTAGTAATAGGAGCAGGCAGAACGATTGTTATCTGATAGTTGAGTAATACAGACCTGGGAGAAACGGGATCACGCGCGAGTGTGGTCCCTCTTTTTTGCCCGAGAGCCCGTCCAGCCTTGATCGGCCATCATTAGGATCGTTTCTGGGACGACGTTCGCTCTCAGTTTTCGCCGGTACGCCTGCGAAAGCATTGTGAACTGTCAGGTGAAGGAGACTCTTATCCCGGGTCTGTACTAGACCTTAATCTCCTTCATTCCCGCCCTCCTTTACAGCCCGTTTCGACCAGACTCCTGGCGAACTCCTACGCAGTGGCGCCGTTGTTTGCGGGGACGGTCAACTCACGCCGTTTCGGCTTTGGGAATACCTGGATGTGTTCAGGTCCGGGCGACGGTCTACCTTCAAGCTGCACCAAAGAGTGTCATGGTCCTAGCGAGCTGGAACGTGAACTCAATCAACGCGCGGCTGTCACACGTTACGGAGTGGCTGGGTGCCACCGCGCCCGATGTGCTCTTGCTGCAGGAACTCAAGGGCACGGAGTTTCCCGCCGAATACTTTCGGGCGCTGGGCTATGAGAGTGCCGCTGTTACGCAAAAAGCCTACAACGGCGTGGCGCTGCTGTCGCGTCTGCCGATAGAGACGGTGAACACGACGCTCGCGGGCGATGAGCAGGACAGCCACGCACGCTTTCTCGAGACGATCCTTGACGCGCCGGGAGACACACCCGAGCGCATGCGCGTGGTGAACATCTATCTGCCGAATGGCAATCCCACCGGCACGGACAAGTTCCTTTACAAGCTGCAATGGATGGACCGGCTCATCCAGCGGATGATGACGTGGAAGAACGACACGATCCCAACCGTAATTGGTGGCGACTGGAACGTGATTCCCGAGGACATCGACTGCGACAAGCCCGCCAACTGGGTGCGAGACGCGCTCTTCCAGCCCGAACCGCGCGAACGCTTTCGCGCCATGCTGCAGATGGGATGGACCGACTCCTTTCGCTCGTTGCATCCGGAGACGGCCGGCGCCTTCACCTACTGGGACTACTTCCGCATGGCGTTCGAGCGTAACCGCGGCATCCGGATCGACCATTTCCTGCTGTCGCCGGCGCTCGCTCCGCGCCTGGTGCGTTGCGAGATTGACAAGGGTCCCCGCGCGCAGCCGAAGCCGTCAGACCACACGCCAATCGTGGTCGAACTACGCTAAACCCCTGTACATTCCTCCCATGATTCACAAATGCCTTTTTCGCGCGGCTGTTTTGTTCTGCACTCTGCCGCTCATTGCACAGCAGCCGGTCCACATCGACGTAGACCTGTCGCACACCGTCGGTGCGTACAAGCCGATCTACGCATGGTTTGGCTATGACGAGGCCAACTACACGACGCCGCCGAACGGCCAGAAGCTGCTGCGCGAACTGCATGATCTAAGCCCTGTTCCGGTCTACATCCGCGCGCACCATCTGCTGACCAGCGGCGACGGCGTGCCGGAGCTGAAGTGGAGCTCCACGAACATCTACACACTCGGCGCAGACGGCAAGCCGGTCTACGACTTCAAAATCATCGACGGCATCTTCGACGCGTGGAAGTCTGCAGGCGTGCGGCCCATGGTGGAGCTTGGCTTCATGCCGAAAGATCTCGCTGCCGATCGCGGGCCGCAGCACGAGCCGTATCAGGTCCACTATCCCAAGAGCACCACCAGTGGCTCGGTCAACAATCCTCCGAAAGACTACGCAGCATGGGAAGAGTTGGTCCGCGTGCTGACCGCGCACTTGGTCGAACGCTACGGTCGCGACGAGGTATTGCGCTGGTATTTCGAGGTGTGGAACGAGCCGGACATTGATTACTTTCACGGCACCGTGCAGGAGTACTGCAAACTCTACGACTATGCCGTCGCCGGTGTGCGCGCGGCGTTGCCCGGAGCAATCGTCGGCGGTCCTGCAACTACCGGCCCCAGTGGTAAGCATGCTGCCGACTATCTGCGAACCTTCCTGACGCATGTGAGCACAGAGAAGGGTCAGGCGAATGGCAAGCCCATTCCGCTGGACTTCATCAGCTTCCATGCCAAGGGCTCGCCGAAGATCGTTGACGGGAAGGTCACGATGGGCATCACGCACGAGATGCAGGACGCGGACCATGGCTTCGAGATCATCGGCAGCTTCCCACGCTTCTCCCACCTGCCCATCATCCTGAGCGAGGCCGACCCTGAGGGCTGCGCGGCCTGCAGCAGCAAGGTGAACCCGGCAAACAATTACCGCAATGGCACGCTGTATCCCGCGTACACCGCGGCCGCGTACAAGGGACTGTTCGAGCTGGCAGACCGCCGCGGTGTAAACCTGATCAGCATGCTGAGCTGGTCGTTCGAGTTTGAGGGCAAGGACTACTTCGAGGGTTTTCGCTCCCTCGCCACCAATGGCGTGGACAAACCGGTGCTGAACTTCTTCCGCATGGCCGGCATGATGAGCGGCAACCGTGTCGCGGTGCACAGCGATGGTGCTGTGCCACTCGACACGTTGCTGAGCACAGGCGTCCGCGAGGGCGCAGACGTGGACGCGCTGGCAACACGCGGCGAACGCGAAGCCGCCGTGATGCTGTGGAACTACCATGAGGCTGAGCAGATCGCTCCGCCCTCGAGGACTGAACTGAAGATCTCAGGTCTGCCCGCAACAGCACATCGCGTTCTGGTGCAGCACTTCCGGATCGACGATCGTCACAGCAACGCCTACACGGTGTGGCAGGCCATGGGATCGCCACAGCACCCCACGCCGGACCAGCAGAAACAGCTGGAAGCATCAGCGGGCCTGGAACTGCTGCGTTCGCCGGAGTGGCTCGATGTGACGAACGGCACCGTTCACGTTGCAGTGGATGTGCCGCGCGAGGCCGTGTCGTTGCTGCGGCTGAGCTGGTAGCGTTCGCGCGCAGTCGTTCGGCAGAGCTACACTGTTTCCCACTCGGAGGAGTTCATGCACCGCGTTGCAACCACCGTTCTGGCGCTCTGCGCGCTTTCGCTGCCGTTCCGTCTGCAGGCACAGGTGCCCACCAGCAATTCTGCCCCTTCCGCCACGCCAGTCGGGCCCGTTCCCGCAGCCGCGCGGACGCCACCGCCGAACACGCCCCGCCCAGTCATGATGGATTCGGAGGGCAAGCCCATCGCGGCTGATCCGATCCTGCTGGCGCCGACCGAGTCGCTGAACCAGAGTGAGATCAAGCGTCTGCAGAGCCTGCTCGGTGATTACGCGCAGCTCGGCCGCTACCGGGCCGCGAATGCCAGTCTGCCAGCGGGCGATCCCGGACGCGTAGTCTTCTACGGCGATAGCATCACCGATGCCTGGGGCAACGGAGCGAACGCAAAGACGTTCTTCCCCGGCAAGCCTTACATCGACCGCGGCATCAGCGGCCAGACCACGCCGCAGATGCTCGTTCGCTTTCAACAGGACGTGGTTGCGCTAAAGCCAGCGGCCGTCGTCATTCTCGCGGGCACCAACGACATAGCAGGCAACACCGGCATCGAAACGCCCGAGATGATCCAGAACAACATCAAATCCATGGCGAACATCGCGGATGCAAACGGCATCAAGTTCATCCTGTCCAGTACTCTGCCAGTGGACGACTACGCCTGGCGCCGCGGTCTGCAGCCCGCGGACAAGGTGCGCGCACTGAACGCGTGGATGAAGGATTTCTGCGACGCGCATCATTACATCTACCTGGACTACTACACCGCGCTGGCGACACCTGCGGGCGCGATGAAGCCGGGCACAAGCAAAGATGGCGTGCATCCCACGGCCGAGGGCTACGCGATCATGACTCCGCTGGCACAGGCGGCCATCGATCAGGCGCTAGCAGCACATTAACGGCAACCGCCGACCAACAGCCGGGAATCTTGGATGGTTCTTCAGGTGCTCCACCGCGCCTGCTATGGTCAGTTGTGATGAAGCGTTCCATCAGCACTCATGTCTTTTTGCAGCAGCGGCTTCACGCCGGCCTGCTGGACGCGATGGTCTCTGCCGGCGCGCAGTCCGTTGAACTGTTCGCCGCGCGCCACCACTTCGACTATGCCGATCGCAGCGAAGTGAAGGAACTGGCGAAGTGGTTCCGAAGCAATGACTGCCGCGCCACGCTGCACCAGCCCATCTTCGATGGACGCGCCTCCGGCGGCTCGGACTGGAGTCGCCATGTGCCGCCCTCCATCAACCTGATCGATGCCGAGAAGACGCGGCGCATCGAAGCGATGGACGAGGTCAAACGCGCGCTTGAAGCCGCCGAGCAGATCGACATCGACAGCATCGTCCTGCACCTTGGCGGACCCAACGATGAGTGGTCGGAACGCACGCTGGACATATCGATGACGGCGGTCGAACACATCAAGGCCTTTGCGCATCCGCTCGGAGTCAAGACGCTGGTGGAGACGCTGCCCAACGAAGTCACCACGCCCGAGCACCTGGTGGAAATGCTGCGCATTGCTCACCTCGACACGGTGGGTGTCTGCCTGGATGTGGGCCACATGAACCTGCATGGCATGCCCGGTGTCGCTAAAGCATTTGAGCTGTTAGGCGATCGCGTGAAACAGCTGCACCTGCACGACAACCACGGCGAAAAGGACGAACACTGCTGGCCGGGCGGAGGCACTGTCGACTGGAACGCCGTGCGCACCGGCATTGCCGCGCTCAAGCAGCTACCTGTCGGCACGCTCGAAATCCGCTATGAGCCGGAGATCGATGCGAAGCAAATGTCAGAATGCGCAGCGAAAGCTTTTACGATGCTCGAGCAACAGACTGAACCGCAACGCTGACTCGCTGACCAACAGGACTACACTGTTCGTTGTCATGGCAACAGCAGAAATCCCATCTTCAGCACCCATCACCTCCATCGCAAACATCGGTAAGCACGAAGGCGAAACCGTCACCGTGCGCGGCTGGTTGTACAACCTGCGTGCTAGCGGCAAGCTGCTGTTCCCCATCTTTCGCGATGGCACGGGCACCATCCAGGGCATTGTGCCGAAGGCCGCTGTTCCGGCCGAAGTCTTCGACACGCTGAAGGCGCTGCAACTGGAATCCAGCGTGATCGTGCGCGGCAAGGTGCGTGCCGACTCGCGCGCGCCCAGCGGCTTCGAGCTCGACGTGGAAGACCTGACGGTGCAACAGGCCGTCAGTGCCGACGATCCCTTTCCCATCACGCTGAAGGAGCATGGCCCCGACTTCCTGATGGAGCGCCGTCACCTGTGGATGCGCACGCCGCGGCAGTCGGCCATCCTTCGCATCCGCGCCACCATCATGCGCGCAGCGCAGGAGTTCTTCGACACGCAGGACTTCACCCGCACCGACCCGCCCATCCTGACGCCCGCCGCCTGCGAAGGCACAAGCGAGCTCTTCGAGATGAAGTATTTCGACGAGGGCAACGCCTACCTGACGCAGAGCGGCCAGTTGTACATCGAAGCGACCGCGCTCGCGCTCGGCAAGGTCTACAGCTTCGGCCCGACCTTCCGCGC
This sequence comes from uncultured Terriglobus sp., assembly GCA_964657335.1. Lineage (GTDB taxonomy): Bacteria > Acidobacteriota > Terriglobia > Terriglobales > Acidobacteriaceae > Terriglobus. The sequence goes on along the minus strand of CAZZVI010000055.1, from coordinate 8,728 downwards.
GGAAAAGTCCAAGACGCGCCGCCACCTGACCGAATTCTGGATGATCGAGCCGGAGGTCGCCTACGCCGATCTGGACGACCTGATGCGGCTGGCCGAAGACTTTCTCACGCACATCGTCACGCGCGTGCTGGAGAAGCACCGCATCGACCTAAAGACCATCACCGGCGGAGACGACAAAGCAGCGAAGCTCGAGAAGATTGCAGCGCCGTTTCCACGCCTGACCTACGACGACGCTCACGCCATGCTGGATAGGGCCTTCTCAGAAGGTCTGATTGAGAAGCCTCACGAATACGGCGACGACTTCGGCGCGCCCGACGAAACATACATCAGCAACCAGTTCGACCGGCCCGTGATGGTTCATCGGTACCCGGCCGCGGTAAAGGCGTTTTACATGCAGCCAGATCCTCAGGACGCCACCAAGGCTCTCTGCGTCGACGTGCTCGCGCCCGAAGGCTACGGAGAGATCATCGGCGGGTCGCAGCGCGTGGACAGCTATGACCTGCTGAAAGAGCGCATCCTCTCGCACAACCTGCCGCTTGAAGCGTTCCAGTGGTACCTGGACCTGCGCAAGTACGGCAGCGTGCCGCATAGCGGCTTCGGGATGGGCATCGAGCGCTGCGTTGCGTGGATCTGCGGCCTGGAACACGTGCGCGAAACCATTCCATTCGCTCGCACGCTGAACCGCATCTATCCGTAGCCGTTAGTAGCCGTTCAGCGCGCCGATATGCCGCTTTACGATCAGGTCGGTCTGGTGGGCGAAGATTTTGAAGTTGATCGAGCCTTCGTTCGCTTCCTTCGCGAACAGCTTTTCGTCCTTGTCATGAATCTGCTTCATGTCCGCGATGTAAGCTGCATCGAAATCCGCTGAAGAGGCAGCCTTCAGCTTCGCGAGGCGCTGGGTGAACTCAGGATTGAGTTGTGGCGTGATCGGTATGCCCGTCGCGGCAGCGATCTTCTTCAGATTGGCGCCGACGCCTTCGTGATCGTGGACTTCCCACGTGGCGAGATCCTTCACATCAGGCATGGTGGCACGCATCACCGCGACCTTGCTTGCCTCTACCTCGTACGCGCCGCCCTGCGAGACGTTGCCGACGAAGATCTTGTCTGCGCTCGACGCGGGCTCTGCGGCGTGCAGTGAAGCTGCGTAGGTCAGCGTGAGAAGTGCAGCAGGCACCAAGAGAAAACGATTCATCCGTGACCCCATTCTTGGAAGGCGAGTGTTTCGCCGTCCTTCTCCTTGGGATGCAGAACCGCGGCGCTTCTTTGTGTGTACCGCGAAGGTTGTAAGGTGGCTTTCACCCGACACGAAGACGCCTCTGTTCAAGGATTGCCTTTGACAGGCACAATGAAGCTCCATGCGAAGCATCCGCCGACTTTCGTCATCTGTTATCAGCTTTATTACCCTCACATCGGCGGCCATAGCTGGAGCACAGTCCTGTCCTGCATTGGAAAGAACCCATCAGTCCGGCATGACATCGGTCCACGCTGCGGAGGTCGCGGCGAGTGGCGATTTACCCTCATTCTGCCGGGTCACAGCCGTGCTGCGGCCTTCGTCTGATTCTGAGATACATATCGAGGTGTGGCTTCCAGACCGCTCTGCCTGGAACGGCAAGTATCAGGGCGTGGGCAACGGTGGCTGGGGCGGGTCGATCAACACAGCCGATATGGACGCGGCTCTGCGGCGGGGCTACGCGACTAGCTCTACCGACACGGGCCACACAGGCGGACGTGCCAGCTTTGCGCCCGGGCATCCTGAAAAACTGATCGATTTCGGCTACCGCGCAATCCACGAGATGACCTTCGCCGCGAAGGCGCTGATAGCCAGCTACTACGGCGATGCGCCGAAGCTCTCCTACTTCGTCGGCTGCTCATCAGGGGGGCGCCAGGCGCTGATGGAGGCGCAGCGCTTTCCCGAGGATTACGACGGCATCATCGCAGGCGCGGCGACGAACAACTGGACCGCCATGATGTTCGGCCGGATATGGGTTGCGCAGGCAACGCTGACGCGACCGGAGGACTTCATCCAGCCCGCGCTCTACCCGGTCATTCATCGTGCCGTGCTGAACGCCTGCCCATCGCACGCCGGTGTGCTGGATGACCCTCTAAACTGCCACTTCGATCCGAAGGCACTTGCCTGCAAGACCGGCCAGACTGCGGAGTGCCTGACTCCGGGGCAGGTACGCGCCGCGGAACGTATCTACACGCCGGCGACCAATCCACGCACGGGCGCGGTGATCTTCCCGCCGATGGAGCGCGGCAGTGAGCTCGTCTGGAAGACGCTTGCAGGCGGACCCGAGCCGATCCAGCTAGCGGATGACTACTTCCGCTACGTGGTCTTCAACGATCCGAAGTGGGACTTCCGGAAGCTGAACTTCGACAGCGATGTGCAACGAGCCATGGCCGTCGATCACGGCACGCTGTCCGCGATGGACGCGAACCTGCGGCCGTTCTTCGCGCACGGCGGAAAGCTGCTGCAGTATCACGGCTGGACCGACCAGCAGGTGATGCCTGAGAACAGCATTCGCTATTTCGAGGCGGTTCGAGCCGCCGTGGGTGACGCAGCGTGCGACTCCCATCGCCTGTACATGGTGCCGGGCATGAATCATTGCGGCGGAGGCGACGGCCCGAGCCACTTCGATTCGCTAACCGCGATGGAGGCATGGCGCGAGAAGGGTGTTCGGCCCGAGACGATCCCAGCCTCACACATCACGGACGGCCAGATCGACCGCACCCGCAACCTGTGCGCCTACCCGCAAGTGAGCCGTTACATCGGCAAAGGCAGTGAGAGCGACGCGGCGAGCTACGCCTGTGTCCCGCCTCAATAGCTGCGCTTACACTCCGAGTCTCTAAGGCTGCACATAAAAGCCGTTCCTTGCCTGCACAACCAGCTTCTTATCCTTCGCTTTCACTTCCAGCTTGTGAAAGCTGTTCGGCTGCAGGTCCGGTGGAGGCGTGTAGCCAAGTTCGTACTGCGTGCGCAGATCGTTTTCGATGGACTCGTAGATTCTCTTGAGCGGCATGCCGCGTGCCACCGTGTAGACACGGCCACCCGTGCTCTCGGTCAGCTTCTTCAGCAGTGCCTCGCCGGGATCGCCGGATAGCTTGCTCAGGGCGTTTACGCCGCTATTCAGCGGCAGGTATCCGCCGTCAAACGCACTGTAGAGGATGGCGTACACCGGCACATTCGCACGCTGAGCCGCGGCGATCGCCTGGTCCAGCGTCGCCCTGCTGCCATTGTCGCCACCATCCGTCAGCAGGATGATCGCCTTGCGTCCCTTCTCTTTCGCGAGAATGTCGCGAGAGACGCCGAGCACGGCGTCGTTGAGCCGCGTCGCACCCGATGCTGCACTGTTCTGTCCCAACTGCGTCAGCGCGATATGGAGCGACGAGACGGAGCTCGTCATCGCCATCAGTTGCAGCACGCGCGCGTCGATCTGGATCAGCGTTGCCCGGTCCCGGTCATTCGTCAGCATGCTTTCGAAGAAGACATCGCTCGCCCGCCACTCATCGCCAATGAACGTGCGCTGGCTGCCACTGACATCGACCAGCAGCGCCAGGGTGAGCGGCAGGTCCGAGCCCACCGAAAAGTAACGGATCGGCTGCTCCTTGCCATCTTCCTTCAGGATGAAGTCGTCTTTCGTCAGCGCGCTCTGCGGATCGCCGGTCTTGTTTCTCACCACAGCAGAGATTTCGACGGTGCGGGTGGTGATGCGCAGTGTCGCCACCGTTGGCTCGGTCTGTGAGGCTGGCGCAGGGGACGGTGCGGCCTGCTGAGTTCTGGCGCAAACACCCGAGAGGAGAACACCCGTTACCAATGAAACTCCTACCGGGAAGAACGAGCTTGTGCTCTTCGACAAGGCGAGAACCTCCTGCTCTCCACTTGCGAGAAGTCGATTGTAGCGTTTTGCATGCTTCCAGGGCCGCCCCAGAAGAGGACCCATTCACGGAATATGCACCGCAAATTGGGCGAGTATTCTCGCCGTTCTAACCTCCCGTTCGGGTCCCGGGCAAACCATGGAGGCACTGAAGGACGAACGACGACTCAGGAAGAGGATGACGAATGAACCAGCCAAACTCGATCATTTCCTACGATTGGGTAGCACCGACACCCTCGGGCGACTACGTTTCGGGCGTCTCGCTGCACAGCCATACGAGTCACTCCGTCGAAAGCCTGATGTTCATTCACAGGATGTTCCTGGCCTATCCGGCGCTGCGTAAGCTGTTCGCCTATTACGAGCGGCGCAGCAGTCATCGGCACGGCCTGACTCTTGACTTTGTTGCAGCACACTGGCGGCCCCCGCTGCTGCCACGCATGGCGCTTGATCTGGAGTCACAGCAGATTCGCACTCTCGGGCTGCGGCCGCTTGTCAGCTTGACGGACCACGACGACATACAGGCGCCATTGCTGCTGCGCACCATGCCCTCGTCGCGCAAGATGCCGGTCTCCGTGGAGTGGACGGTTCCCTTTGGCGTGACGGTATTTCACATTGGCATCCACAATCTGCCGGCCGAACAAGCTACAGAGTGGATGGCACGCTTTGCAGCGTACACAGCCGCGCCGTGCGAACGGCAACTTCACGGCCTGCTCTCGGACTTGCATCGCGATCCCCGCATCCTCATCATCCTGAACCATCCGCTATGGGACCTGTACGAGACCGGCGAACTGCACCGCAAAGAGCTGCAGCGCTTTCTCGAGACGCACAATGAGCGGATGCATGCGTTCGAACTGAACGGACTGCGGCATCCGCGCGAGAACCAGCAGGTGACAGCACTGGCTCGCAGGTGGTCGCAGCTGTTGATCTCTGGCGGTGACCGCCACGGCATGGAGCCAAATGCCAACATCAACCTGTCGCACGCACGCCACTTCGACGACTTTGTTCAGGAAATTCGCGTGGAACGCATCAGCCACGTTCTGTTCCTTGAGCAGTACCGGCAGCCCTGGTCGCACCGCATCATGAGCTCGACGGTTGATTCCATCACAAACCACCCAGGCTTCAGCAAGGGATGGCAGCGATGGGACGAGCGCGCGTTTCATCCCGACCAGGACGGTGTGATGCGTCCGCTGTCGGAATTGTGGGCGAACGGCCGGGCGCCATTGCCTTTGCGAATGGCCATCGCAGCAGCCCGCTGGTCGCGCCACCGCACCGTAGCTCACTTGCTTGACTGGGTGTTGCCGCGCGTCGATGCCGGTACCGCCGGCGCGATTCACCAGGAACTCGCGTAAGCACCCGTCGCGCAGATCAAATCAGATCGTGCGATTGTCAGCCCTCCGGCTGCTCACGTACATCGATGTGCTCCCGCGTAAACGGCCGTTCGGTGAACGTGGTCCAGAGATAGTTCACGGAGTACCGCCAGGCCATGGTGAAGATGCCTTCCTTGCGAAGCCTTCGAGCGGAGGAGAACATCTTAAGCCCGAAGGTGAAGCGCACCTCTCCCACGCTGTTCAGGCGGCGTGCGATGTCGGTGTCCTCGCCGTAGAACGAAATGCCAAGATTGAAACCGCCGATCTGCTGCAATGCCGGCCGCGTCACCACAAAGTTGCCGCCCTGCAGCATCGACCCAACGCGCAGGATATAGCGGTTCGTGACGTACGTCGTCCAGGCAAGCATGTAGAAAATGCGCACGAGCAGGCTTTGGCGAGGCGTCAAATCGTAGTAGACCAGCGGACCGCTTAATGCGAGCAGTTTCGGGTTGGCCTCGAACTCATCAAGCACACGGCGCAACCAGCCTGGCGTCAAGCGTGAGTCCGCGTCCACGTTGGCTACCAGATAGCCGGTGGAGGCGACCAGTCCGGCCTGGCGCGCATAGGTCAGGCCCTTGCGCGGCTCATCCACGACAATCACTGCGGGAAATTGCAGTGCAATCTCCCGTGTGCGATCGGTGCTGGCGTTGTTCACCACGATGATTTCTACGGGTTCGCCGCAGGCTTCGGCTTCGCGAAGAATCGATTGGAGACAAGCCGGCAGGTAGGCTTCCTCATTAAAAGCGGGAACAACAAAGCTCACGCGCATGCGCAGACGGTACGACCGCCATGTTGCTGGCGCTTGAACAGTACGTTGCAGCGCAAAGAATCAGTAACCCGCAGCTACCTTCGCAGGTTGAGGTACACGCTCGGGTACGCCGCGGCGAATCCGGGCCATAAACGCAGCTACCATGCATAGGTATGCCGCGCAGTGTTTGCTGTGCGATGAGGATCGATGGCAAAGAAGCTGCGTGTGGGTGTGTTGTTTGGCGGCCGTTCGGGCGAGCATGAAGTCTCGCTTCGGTCAGCCGAATCGATCCTGAAGTCGATCGACCGCAGGAAGTATGACGTGATTCCTATCGGGATCGCGAAGAGCGGCCGTTGGCTCGGCGGCAGCGAAGCCGACGCACTGCTGGCCGGCAGCACATTGCCTCAGCTAATGGCTTCGGCGAAGAGTTCCGGCAAGAAGGTATCCACGCGCAAGGCCCATGCCGTGGCCGTAAACAGCATCACCGCAGCGTTTGCGAACGACAATGAGGACACACCCGGTCTATCGCTGCAGGCCTCCGCGACGGGCACGAGCACGGCCGGGTTGGACGTTGTCTTCCCGGTGCTGCACGGAACCTTCGGTGAGGACGGCACCATCCAGGGCATGCTCGAATTGGCAGACGTTGCCTACGTGGGGTCAGGCGTGCTCGGCTCATCGGTCGGCATGGACAAAGACGCCATGAAGAAGATGTTTGCCGTCGCGTGCCTGCCCATCGTGAAGCACGTTACGCTCCTGCGTGGCGAGTGGAAGGCCAATCCACGCAAATGCACAAAGATGATCGAGGAGAAGCTGCGGTACCCCGTCTTCGTGAAGCCGGCGAACCTCGGCTCCTCCGTGGGCATCAGCAAGGTGCGCGAGCGTGAGCAGCTTGCCGCAGCAATGAACGAAGCCGCAAGTTTCGACCGCAAGATCGTGATTGAGGAAGGCGTCTCAGGCGCAGGCAAGCTGAAGGGCGTCGGTAAGGCGCGCGAACTTGAAGTGGCTGTGCTTGGCAACGACGATCCGATCGCGAGCGTGGTTGGCGAGATCGTGCCCGACCGTGAGTTCTATGACTACGCTTCGAAGTACGACGGCAGCAGCACCAGCGAACCGGTGATCCCTGCAAGGCTTTCGAAAGCTGAGTCGAAGGCGATCCAGGCCATGGCGATCGCGGCGTTCAAAGCGTGCGATTGTGCCGGTCTGGCACGCGTGGACTTCCTGATGGAAGCCACGGATGCCAAGTTAAAGAAGGCGCCGAAGATGTACCTGAACGAGATCAATACCATGCCAGGCTTCACCTCCATCAGCATGTATCCCAAGCTGTGGGAGGCGAGCGGCATCGGCTACTCAGAATTGATCGACCGGTTGATCACGCTTGCCGTTGAACGGTACGGTGAAAAGAAGTCCACGCTTTTCAGCAAGGACTAACGCGGCGGCAGGCTGCGCACGAACCGAAGCGCGTCCTGCAACAGGCTTTGACGCAGTGCATCGTTTGCACAGGCATAGGGCTGTACGCGCACCCATCCTTTCATGAGGCGCTTGCCCGAAAGCATGGGAACGACTCCCGACGTTGCCTGCGCGCGTTGCGCAGACTCCAGGCCGACGCGAAAGAGCAGGCCGGCGGAGCCTGCGCAGCACAACAGGTGATCGTGCAGCATCCATGCCATGCCGCCAAACATCGCCTTCTGCGTCAGGCCGTTGAGAGCCTTCAGATCTTCGGCCAGCATCGCTTCCATGCCTTTGTCACGCGCCATTGTCAGGCCTCGCCGCCGTTCACCAGGTCCATGAGCGCAGGTTCATCCAGCACCTTCACGCCCAGTTCGCGTGCCTTGTCCAGCTTGCTGCCTGCCTCCTCGCCCGCGACGACATAGCTCGTCTTCTTTGAAACAGAGCCGGAGACCTTTCCGCCGGCAGCCTCGATGCGCGCCTTCGCTTCGTCACGCGTCAGCGTCGGCAGCGTGCCTGTTAGCACGAAGGTGAGACCCGCGAGAGCGGTTCCAGTGACCTTCTTTTCAGCGGTGAACTGCAGGCCGGCAGATCGTAACGCCTCCACCAAGGCGCGATTCTTGTCGATGCTGAAGAACTCGTGAATGGTCTCAGCAACGATCGGGCCGATGCCTTCGGCAGCCACCAGTTCGTCCGTGCCGGCAGCCATAATCGCATCCATGCTGCCGAAGGTATTGGCGAGATCCTGCGCGGTGCGCTCGCCCACGTGGCGGATGCCGAGGCCGAGCAGAACGCGGTAAAGCGGAGCCTTGCGCGAACGATCAATCTGCGCGATCAGCGATTCCGCCGTTTTCGGACCGACGCGTTCCAGGCCGAGCAATTCGCCAGCTGTGAGCTTGTAAAGATCCGCAACGGTATGCACCAGCGCGTCACGCGTGGGCTCTTCCTGCGTCTCTTCTTCGCCTTGCTTCGATGATTCGATAACAGTCGAACTGTCCTGATCGGTAGGCTCCGCATCGGCCAGCGACACCGGATCGTTCAGCGGATGGCCCAGCAGTTGCGCCACCATTGCCTCTCCCAGACCCTCAATGTTCATCACGCCTCGCGAGGCGAAGTGCAGCAGTTCCTCACTCAGGCGCGCCGGGCAGCTTGCGTTGACGCAGCGGAAGTCAATCTCACCTTCTTCGCGCACCACCGGTTCTTTGCACTTGGGGCAGAGCGCGGGGAAGACAATCTCTATTGTGCCGCGTGGGTGCTGCTCGTCGTGGACGACTTCGGTGATCTTCGGGATC